>CAVKOP010000070.1:0-9187 GCA_963657835.1 Lachnospiraceae bacterium
CATTTTTTCTTCATGTTTTCCCACAGAAAATCCAGGGAAGTCTTTTTCTACAATAAATGCAGAAATACCTTTAGTGCCTTTCGTTTTATCTGTCATGGCAAATACGACAAAGACATCAGCTACGTAGCCGTTAGTAATAAAAATCTTAGAGCCGTTGAGCACATAATGATCTCCGTCAAGCACTGCTACAGTTTTACCGCCAGCCGCATCAGAGCCGGCATCGGCTTCTGTCAGAGCAAATGCACCAACTTTATGACCTTTCGTCAGCATAGGCAGGTATTTTTTCTTCTGTTCTTCTGTGCCGTGAACTAAAATCGGGTCACAGCATAAGCCATTATGGGTTGCCAAAATATCCCCTGTCGATGCGCACTGCTTGCTGATTTCTTCAACACAAAGAGCCGAAGCCAAAGCATCCATGCCGGCACCACCGTATTCTTCCGGAACGGCAATCCCCATGATTCCCAAATCAAAGAGCTGTTCAATCGTATCTGCCGGATACTGACTTGTTCTGTCTGTTTCAGCTGCAATCGGTTTGATTTTGCTTTCTGTAAAATTACGTATCATTTTTTGAATATCTACATATTCTTCGCCTAATTCAAAGTTCATCATACATCCCATCCTTTTTTTATTATATTTATGACAATATATGCTATATATTAATAATCATTTCGCAGCCCCATTGGCTTATCCTGGAAAATACGGACATCCATGAGTTTAACCTGGTCCGCAATAATTGGTTTAAAATCCATTTGCTGCAGTATTTGTGTTTCCAAATCAATGCCCGGAGCAATTTCAATCAAAGTAACGCCTTCCGGCCGCAGTTCAAAAACAGCTCGTTCTGTAATATATAAGACTGGCTGCTTAACTTTATTCGCATATTTCCCAGAAAAGGTAACTTGTTCTACTTGTTTAACAAATTTTTTCTTAGCCCCTTCTTGCAAAATAACCAATTTGCCATCCCGGCAAGTCGTTTTCAGTCCTTTCGTTGTAAACGTACCGCAGTATACGACTTTTTTAGCATTTTGCGTAATATCGATAAAGCCGCCTGCCCCAGCAAGGCGTGTTCCAAACTTGGAAACGTTTAAATCACCATTAGCTGATGTTTCTGCTAAACCCAAAAACGCAATGTCCAAACCGCCGCCTTGATAAAAATCAAACTGTACGTTATGCGGTAAAATAGCCATGGAGTTGGCTGCTGCACCAAACTGTGTGCCACCCATCGGCACGCCGGCAATAGAACCCGCTTCGACAGTCAATGTCATGAAATCGGAAATACCTTCTTCTGCCGCAACATTGGCAATTTTTTCAGGTGCTCCGGTTCCCAAATTGACAATCGCATCTTTAGGCAGTTCCATTGCAGCACGACGTGCAATAATTTTCTTCGTATCCATAGGAATCGGTGGAATTTCATCTAGTGGAATCCGATACTCACCAGTCAAAGAACCATCATAATCCATGCCCAGACATTGACGGTTATCTTCAGGTGAACCGACGACAATACTGTCTACATAAATTCCAGGAATAGCTACCAGTTTCGGATCTAACGAGCCGCCCTGCACAATTTTTTCGACTTGTACAATCACTTTGCCGCCGGAGTTTTTGCAGGCCTGGGCCATAGCCGTTACATCCAGCGGTCCGATTTCCCGATGAACGGTGCAGTTCCCATATTCATCAGCATAGCTGGCACGCAGAAAAACAACTTGAATAGGGAATGCTTTATATAAAAGTTGTTCTTCCCCATCAATTTCCACTAAGCTTACCAAATCTTCCGTCGTGACACTGTTTAATTTACCGCCGCCATTGCGCGGATCGACAAAGGTATACAATCCCACACTCGATAAGGTCCCCAAGTTATGCGCCGCAATATCACGGAACATATGAGAAATAATACCTTGCGGCAAATTATACGCTTCAATTTTATTCTGCAGTGCCAAATCTCCCAATCGCGGAGCTCTGTCCCAATGGCCGCCAATAACACGTTTGACCATGCCTTCATGTCCATAATGGTCGCCGCCGGTTCCATCACGATGTCCTTGTCCTGCTGCAAAGAACAACGTCAAATTTTTAGGATGGCCTGTTTGCAAAAACCGTTGTTCCAATGCCGAGGAAAGTGTTTCCGGGCAGGCACAGCTTACAAAACCGCCCGTAGCAATCGTATCGCCGTCTTGCACCAACTGTGCTGCTTCTTCTGCTGTCAATACATTTACTTTTTTCATCGTTTTACCTTCTTATGTTATATACTAAAAATACATTATTTATCGGTAAATACAGCCGGACGTTTTTCCATAAATGCTTTCATGCCTTCTTTTTGGTCTTCTGTCGCAAAGCACATGGCAAATAATTCATTTTCTACGGCAATACCATCATCTATATCCATCTGCATACCACGATCGATGCAGGCTTTGGCATAGCGAACGGCAATGGATGCATTTTTCGTAAAGGATTTTGCCATTTCGACTGCTTTATCCATTAGTTCTTCCGGTGCATATACAGCGTTGGCCAGGCCAATCCGCAGTGCTTCGTCGGCTTTAATCATTTTACCGGAGAAAATCAATTCTTTGGCTTTAGCAATGCCTACGCGGCGCGGCAGCCGCTGGGTACCGGAAAATCCCGGTGTAATGCCCAATGTAACTTCCGGCTGACCAAATTTAGCTTTTTCAGAAGCAAGAATAATGTCGCAGCTCAGCGCCAGTTCTGTGCCGCCGCCAAGAGCAAAACCATTCACAGCAGCAATCGTCGGAAACGGCAGTTTTTCAATGCGTCGCATCAACGCACTGCCTGTCTGTCCCCATGTCCGTCCTTGAGCAACATCCAATGGCTGCTGTTCACCAATATCTGCTCCAGCTACAAAGCTGCGTCCTTCACCGGTAATGATGAGCGCTTTGATATCGTTAGTCTGTTCAAGGTTTCCTACCAATTCGTATAAATCCGTAATAACAGCTGTGTTTAATGCGTTTAATGCTTCGGGGCGGCTGATTGTCGCAATTCCAATATTTTCTCGTTTTTCAAACGTTACATACTTCATCTTCGTATGTCTCCTTTCTGTGTATCACATCAATTATTCATTCGGGCGCTTTCGCTGCGCTTCATACACTGATGTATATGAAATAACTATGCCATTTTACCGCGGCCAGTATATAAAATAGCAAAATTCACGTTGTATCAATCGATACATGGCTTACTTATGCGCTATAAAAAATTTTTAAAAAAAAGACGCTTTTTGTTTTTCTTTACAAAAAAGCGTCTCTTTTTCTATTTACATTTGAATATTGAATTCATTTATGAATATATATGTATTCATAAATGAATTATTTCTTATTCTATAACATGTTTGCCTATGTATTTGTGTATTTTTCGGATAGCTGTCGGCTGACTGATTTTTAGCAATTTCGCTACACCTGTACTCGTTCCGCATTGCTCATAGGCACTTCGAATCAATTTGCTTTCCAAATTTTCCACTTGTTCTTTCAACGAGAGAGAAAACGTATCCATGCCATTTTTGTCCGCACTGGTATCCATCATGGTTTCTGTTTCTGCATCTCCGGGCATCAACGATTTAGTCCCCCAGTTGATTTGTTCGCCTGTCCCCATGATAACCAGCCGTTCTACAAAATTTTCTATTTCCCGAATATTGCCGGGCCAATAACTTTCTTTCAATAATTCCAGCAATTTAAGGCTGAAGCGCACTTGTTTGTGATATTCATCATTAAAAATCTTCAGAAAATGAATGGCAATGGGAATAATATCTTCCTTTCGTTCCCGCAGCGGCGGCAATACCAGCCTCAAAACATTAAGGCGATAGTATAAATCAGAACGGAAAGTCTTCTCTTCTACAGCTTCTTTTAAATTTCGATTCGTTGCCGTAACCAGCCGGAAATCGACGTGTATGGTGTGGTTGCTGCCTACCCGACAAAGCACTTTATTTTGAATAACATGCAATAACGCAGCCTGAGCAGCTAAGGACAATTCGCCTACTTCATCTAAAAACAGCGTGCCATGATTTGCCATTTCAATTTTTCCCATTTTGCCTTTGGGGTCTGCCCCCGTAAATGCTCCCTTTTCGTAACCAAACAACTCTGATTCTATTAAATTATCAGGAATAGCAGCACAGTTTACTTCAACAAACGGTCCCTTAGCATACGAGCTGGTATCGTGAATCGCTTTGGCCAATCGGCTCTTGCCTACGCCGGTTTCTCCTAAAATCAAAATATTGGCTTTGGTCGCAGCGTAGCTTTTCATCGCGCTCCATACGTCTTTCATAATCGGACTTTGGACAATCAAGTCCTCCATCATACCTTTTGGTTTCGACACCTTTGTCGCAGAACCAGATTCCTCACGCTGGGCATATCCCGCGTCATTTAGTGCAGCCTGCAACTGGGCAAAGCGATACTGAATATTTTCCAACTGGGTTAATTCCATTGAATTAAAGCAAATTGCATATAAAATGTTTCCGTCTGTATCAAAAATAGGTATACCAATAGTATGTACAGGCTCACGGGCCCGCGTATATTCCATAATTGAAATTTTCTTTTTCTGTTCCAATACCATTTCGGTAACACAAGGAGAAAAAATACCTTCTTCTGCTAAGGAATGAATCGATTTTCCTTCACAATATCCCTTAGGAATATTAAAACGAATATGATACGTATCACTAACAAATTTGACAATTCCATCACTGCCTGTCACCATAACAGCATCCCCAACAAACACATTGTTGTCAGGCTGCAGCAGCTGACTGAAAATATGCGTAACATACGTGTCCAGCACACTGTCATGTTCCCTTGATTTCATGCCCAGCAATCCTCCTTTTCCGCCATTTGGCTTCGTTTCTTTGATTTTTATTATATCATATTCACCTCTATATTCCCTGTCAAAGCGTTTTGGTTTTGACAGATAACATAGCTGTTACTCAAAAAAAATCTGCACACATGACGCCATTGTCAAGATGCAGATTTTTCTGGCCAGTATTCTATTGTTTATGCAGTTGTCAGTTGATTTCTATTACTTCTCGGATATGCTGGGCAGCCTGCATTCTCAAGCAGCCTCCCCTTCCAAGTAATAGGCCGTTGTTGTTCGACACAGATTCATCAGAATATATATTATTTTTTATTTTTTTCTACGATTTTCTGAAAACGAATAGCACCATAGACCATAACCGTGAGGGCCGTACGAAAACAATCTTCGTCTATGTAAAAGTTAGCATTGTGATTGGGGTAAAAAGTCTGGGTCTCTTTGGGCGTAATACCAAAATGATAAAAACATCCCGGCACTTTTTCCAAATAAAAGCCAAAATCTTCACCGCCCATGTGCGGGTCTGCCACACAGGCCGCTTCTTTGCCAAACAGCTCCCTAGTCAAATCTAAAATTGCCTCGGCATATACTGCCGTATTCAATGAGCCATGGTAGCCACGCCGATACTTCACGATTCCCTGCAAGCCAAAACTGGCCGCATACTGTGTTACAATAGATTCAATATTTTTCTGAATCATAGTCCGTATTTCTTGGGACTGGGTCCGAACGGTCCCGGAAATATCGGCTTCATCAGCAATGACATTGTCAGCCGTACCACAGTGAAACATCGTTACACTTAAGACCGCCTGGTCTATAGCCGCTACGCGGCGCGGCACAATCTGCTGCAGTGCAGTTACAATCTGTGCGCCTACCGGCAGCGGGTCCAAACAATACTGCGGTTGTGATGCATGACCGCCGTGACCGATGATTTTGATATCAAAGCAGTCTGAATTGGCAGAAATATATCCAGAACGCGTAGCAATCTGGCCCACTTTATACCGAGGATCTGTATGCTGTCCCAAAATGGCATCGACGCCGTCTAACACCCCTTTTTCAATAAAGCTCCTCGCTCCGCCAGGAAATTTTTCCTCTGCCGGCTGAAATAAAAACTTAAATGTGCCGCACAAGTTGTCTCTCTGTATATATAAAACATACAGAGCTCCCAGCAGCAACGCCGCATGGGCATCATGGCCGCAGGCGTGCATACGCCCTTTTACAATGGAGGCAAAAGGTACATCCGTTTCTTCTGCAACTGGCAGAGCATCGATGTCGCCGCGCAGAGCAATTGTCGGCCCCGGACTGGCACACGAAAAAGAAGCTACGACACCAGTAGGTGTCGGCCGTTCTATCGTTACGCCCGGCAGTTTTTGTATTTGCGCAATCAGATATTTGGTTGTTTCAAATTCTTCAAATGATAATTCTGGATGCTGGTGTAAATAACGGCGCCATGTTTTCACATTTGGCAATACAGCATCTATCGTTTTGTTTAGCATATCATCGCCTGAATTTCCTCTCATAATCAAAAACACTCCTGCCGGCAAGCCCCTTAACGGGAAGGCAAGAGTGTTTGTCTGTCATCTGTTGTCATCATTGACATCACGTATTCAAATGCATCATTAATCAGTTTACCGAAGCCGCCGCTTGTTTATATCGGCCGACTTCTTCTTCCAAACAATATACAAAATGTCCCGCTGTAATTTCATGCATAGCCGGATGGCTTCCTTCAGGATAGCGATGAACAGCCGAATCATAATCTATTCGTTTACGCTGCCGTTCCTGCATCAAATCCGTAAGCGGTGATGCGGAAAGCAGTGAAATCGTATACGGATGAAGCGGGTGGCTGTACAGCTCATTCGCCGGAGCCAGTTCCAAAATCTTTCCGTCTTTCATGACGCCGATGCGGTCGCTGATATATTTGACCATGGCCAAATCATGAGCAATAAACAAATACGTCATGCCCTGTTCACGCTGCAGTTTGATGAGCAGATTGACAATCTGTGCCTGAATAGAAACGTCCAATGCCGACAAGCATTCATCAGCAATAATAAATTCCGGGTTGACGCAGAGGGCACGGGCAATGCCGATACGCTGACACTGGCCGCCGGAAAATTCAGTCGGGTAGCGATTAATATACGCCCGATTAATACCGACAATATCCATCAATTCCATGACCCTTTTATTGATTTCTTCCTTTGTTTTGCAGATACCATGAAGTTTTAAGGCGTCACCAATAATCTGCTTGACAGGAATCCGTGGATTGAGGGATGCAAACGGATCTTGAAATATCATCTGCATCGACCGCCGAAAATCCATCATATCCGATTTCTTTTTGATTTGAGTAATATCCTGTCCTTTATAAAAAACACTTCCTGATGTAATATCTTCCAATTTGATAACCACGCGGCCTGTCGTTGATTTACCACTTCCTGATTCACCGACCAAGCCAAATGTTTCTCCCTTGTAAATAGTAAAGGATACATCATCTACAGCGCGTACTTCGCTTTTCTTTTTTGCATTAAAAATTTTATGTAAATTCCGAACTGTCAGGATAGCCTCTTTGGGGGCAGTTCCTGTTGTTGTAATTGTTGCCATGCTCCGTCTCCCCCTCTAACCCAATTGCGTTATATATGCAATAAGTAGGTATGTTTAAATACATTCTGCCGTCTTACGATTTCCTGCGGCGGCGTCACGCTCGGTGCTTCCGGAGCCAACAGCCAGGTAGCCGCATAATGGGTCGGACTGTTGTCTACTCTAAAAAACGGCGGCTGTTGTTCAAAATCAATCGGCATCGCATAGGCATTGCGCGGCGCAAATGCATCTCCTTGCGGCGCATGCAGCAAATTAGGCGGTGCACCGGGAATACTATACAGCGATTCGTCTTTTGTATCCAAAGACGGCATGGAACAAATCAGGCCCCAGGTATACGGATGCTGCGGATTATAGAAAATTTCTTCCGCTGTGCCAATTTCTACAATCCGTCCGGCATACATGACTGCGACTTTATCCGCCACATGTGCTACAACGCCCAAATCATGCGTAATAAAAATAACAGACATATTCAGTTTTTTCTTTAAATCATCTATCAAGTCCAAAATCTGCGACTGAATCGTAACATCCAGTGCAGTTGTTGGTTCATCAGCAATCAAAATATCCGGTTTGCAGGCCAACGACAACGCTATCATAACACGCTGCCGCATGCCGCCGGAAAACTGATGCGGATAGTTTTTCCAGCTTTCCTGCGGATTGCGGATGCCTACCAGTCCCATCAATTCAATGGCCTGCTGGATGGCTTCTTCTTCTGATATTTTTTCATGAATCAAAATAGATTCCGCTATCTGCCGTCCTACATTCATCGTCGGATTGAGCGAAGTCATCGGATCCTGAAAAATCATGGCAATTTTACGACCTCTGATTTTTTCCATATCCTGTTCTGACAGCGTCAGTAAATTTTTCCCTTCATAGATAATTTCACCTGCATCAAACAAAGTATTACTCGGCAATACTCTGTTAATTGCTTTCATCGAGACCGATTTGCCGCTGCCTGATTCTCCTACTAATGCCAATGTTTCGCCTCGTTTTAGTGTAAATGTCACGCCGCGCACGGCATTGACTTTTCCTTCTAAGGTATGAAAGGATACATGTAAGTCTTTTACCTGTAAAATGGGTTCCCCTATCTTTTTTTCTCCCATCATGCCACCTTCTATTCTTCGTCATTTCATATCCATATTATATATATGGTTTCTTACTCCAAGTGTAAGATGCCGCACACCATGACGATACACGCCACGGCGTGCGCTTCTCACTTGCTTGTACCTATGTCTTATTCAAAGTGCCATTCATACAAGTCATCCAAAGAGCCTTCCCAGAAGTCTTTAATGCCGCCTTTGAGCGTTTTACTTTGTGCCATAATCTGATCGTTTTCATATAAAGATACAACAAACTGATTATCGCGCATGTATTTCTGAATATCACTATATGCAGCTTTTCGTTCATCCGCGTTAGTCATTAATGCTGCGTTGGTCATCATTTCCGTCAATTTGGCATCATTGGTATGTCCGAAATTGCTGCCGCCTCCCGGTACAAAATACTGGCTGTAATCCGGATCTGCATTCAATGCATAGCCGAGAAGCATCATTTCATAATCGCCTTTCTTGGCATTTGCTAGTACAGACGGGAAGTCAAGCTTCTGCTGTTTTACATTGAGACCGATAGCTTGGAGATTCTGCTGAATAAGGTCAGCTGATTGTTCACGAAGTACATTGCCAATAGGAACTTGAAGCGTAATTTCTTTAGAGGTGTCAAAGCCGGATGCAGCCAATTCTGCTTTTGCTTTTTCCACATCAAAGGGAAGCGGTGTTACGCTCTTATCGTATACCGGGCTTACCAGTGTATATAC
>CAVKOP010000071.1:0-9088 GCA_963657835.1 Lachnospiraceae bacterium
AATAAATAGTGAAAAATTGCTATACGAATAAAAATCGGAATGGACGTATCATGGAGTAAAGAAAGCGCTGATTTCATGGCATGGATAATTTTAGTTTCCGGATACAGTCCTCTGTGTAATACTTTTTGAGTTTCCGAAATGATGTCAACGCTGTTTTTTCTAAAGATAACGCCATCTGGTAGATTTTCAGGATCATCTCTTTGTATTTCATCAGCCAGGAAGTCATCAAATAAATCCCGGACATCTTGGCAAGTTTTTAAAGAAATTTCTTCCTCAGTAATAATTTTCTTATATTTATTTACGATAGCACTCAGCCGTATTTTTTCATGACTTTTTAATGCAGCTTTTATCTCTTTTCTTGTACTATGAACTCCTTCTATATCATTACTTGATTTTATTTCTTCAACTAACCGTGTATATAGAAATTGAGTTATGCCTGCCCCAGGAATTATTTCAATAATTTTATATAATGAAAAAAATTCCCTCATGATTTTATCTTGAAGATTTGCAATTTCTTCATTATAACAATAAAAAATAGGATATTCAGTAGTATGTCTGAATTGTTTTATCGTTAGTGGGATGTGTTTGGTAAATGGGCTATTAAAACGATTTTTGTATTCAGACTCATAGGAATCAGGATGTTTGTAATATATTTTTGATAAACTGACATAATCCATATGATACCTCCTGATATTAAAACTAAGATTTTTTATATTGATATAAAATGAGATAGTAAAAAACGCTAATTTTACTATTTCATTTTAATGAGATAGTAAAAAATGTAGATTTTATACTTTTGCGTTAGCAAAAGTCTGTTTCCTTGATGCAGATAGTATTAAAAAAATTGACGTCAATTATCCGGCCGATTCGTCTTTTCTTTTTTGCTGATACTTAGCAGCACGCCTTTTATTTCGCCGCGAATTTCTGCGCAGTCTTCGAGATCTCATTGTCGATATAATAAGAGAAATAGTTTTTCGTCATCCGATACATTCCATGCAGACTGGTGAGAAGGTAGTGTACAATATTCTAGATTATCTGCTGTAATGCTTAAACCACGGCATATTTTAAACATATTGTCTATAGATGTGCCGCCAACATTTTTTTTAATAGAAAGTAATGTAGTGTATGGCATGTTGCTTTTAGCAGCAAAATCCTTTATGCTTCCTTCATTCGTAATTTGTTCTTTTAAATACGTTTCTCGAATCATAATAAGAATCACTGCCTTCTATGTGTAATTGAATCATACTACGTAAAACACGATATTTCAATATAAAACCATATAATTTCATCAGAAGCCGCCCGTTCATGCATCTCCGGCAGGGACTGCATGGCCGAAGGCAGAGTGAGGATGGTGGAAGGGCAGGTCATAGGAGAAATAGTGTTTATTTGTTCCTCTATTTGTGGTATGCTATTTATAAAAGAGTAATTTAGGACACTATTACACAAAGGTATAGTATGGCGTTGGGGTTGCTAATATCGTACAGTACGTAAATAGACGAACGTTTTACGTCATGCTACAATTAAAAAGAATGTGTAAAAATTCTCTATCATAATAATTGAAATAATTTTAAGGAGGCATTGACAACAACCAAGTGGAGGGAATATCATGATGGACATGGTAAAAGACAACGATTTTATTACTGCGTTGGGAAAAGTACATATAGATATTGAAGGGGAAATTTGTGAAGCGACTAAAGGAATGTATTTGGCGATTGCGCGCGTTGATTTGGATACCGGCGAAGCCGTAGTGCTGCATGGAGACCGGGACGATACGATTGGCAATACCTATCCGTGGGATACGTATTTAGCGTATTATACGGATGAATATATTCAGCTTCCAGACCGCAGGCGGGTGCTGGGCAATTTTAGTTTAGCACGTTTGCAACAGTGCTGGGAGGAGAATAATCGGCTTTTTTCTTACAACTTTACCTCTAAAGTGATTAAAAAGAATAAATTTCATGTTACGGTATTGGCCTTTATGACAGCGAAAGACGGACATCGCTATGCGTATGTGTTGGTGCGGAATACAGGCGGTGACAATATATTGATATCCATCGTACGGCAGTATGTATACGACGCGTGTGATTATTTTGTGTATTTGGATGCCAAGAATAACAGTTATACGATGTTCAGCGGCATGGCCAATACGCCGCTGCCGCCGGCGCAAGGCACGGATTATGAAAAAGCTGTGGTAGAATATGCCCGAGAATTTGTGGCTCCGGAAGATCAGGAAATGGTGATTGCTGCCATGCATCTGCCAAAGGTGGAAGCGGAACTGGAACAGCATGACGTCTATTCGTTTACCTGCGGGCTGGTGGATGAACACGGCACGTATACGAGAAAACGGCTGGATTACCGCTATCATGACAAGAAAAATCAGATGATTCTTCTTTCACGCATCGATATTACCAATGTATATATGGAAGAAAAACGAACCCAACGAAAATTGGAAGTGGCTCTTTTACGGGCACAATCAGACCCCCTCACTAAGCTGTGGAATTTTCAGGCGACGATGGATAAAATAAATGACTGCCTGAAAGAAACACAGCAGGCGTATGCCCTGTTTTTTATTGACCTGGATAATTTCAAGCGAATTAATGATACCTTTGGGCATCCTGCGGGAGATAAGGTACTGCGTGCGATTGCTAGTGTGCTGATTAAAGAAGCCGCTGTGGATGATATTGTCGGCCGCGTTGGCGGTGATGAATTTGTCTTTTTTGCGGCGCTTGAAAACGGCGACACCCAGGAAGTCAGGGAAAAAGCACTGATGATTGCAGACCGGATTAGACAGGTGCCGATTGATGAAAAGGGCCGCTGCACTGTTTCGGGAAGCATCGGCATTGCCATAGCGCCTCGTGACGGCCGGGACTATTATACATTGATTACGAAGGCTGATACTGGCCTGTATAAGGTAAAAGCCAACGGGAAAAACGGCTATTCTTTTTAAAAATATTGCCAAATACCGTATCTTGTGGTATGATAACGACAGGTAACTAATAAAAATTATTTGTTGAAATTATTTTTAGGAGGTTATACACATGGATAAATACGAATGCACGATTTGCGGCTATATTTATGATGAAGCAGAAGGCGATGCTGATGCAGGCGTAGCAGCAGGCACGAAATTTGATGCGCTGCCGGAAGATTGGGTATGTCCGACCTGCGGTGCCGGCAAGGATGCTTTCGTCAAAATGGACTAATCGTCATCAGTAGGCAAGCTTACCATTATGTGTTATTATCATAGTGGTAAGCTTTTTTTGGTATAAGGAGGGATACGTATGGATAGAAAAGAAATCAGAGATGCTGCCAGAGCGAAGATGAAAGGCTGTCATGTCTGTCCGGTTTGCAATGGCAAGGCGTGTGCCGGCATGATTCCCGGTTTTGGCGGGCTGCGGACCGGTCGTTCTTTTATGCGGAATTTGGAATCGCTTCAGGAATACGGACTCATTATGCGAAGCATGTCCGGCATAGAAGAACCCCGCACGGCGATTTCTCTGTTTGGCAGGACGTTGAGCATGCCGATACTGCTGGCTCCTGTCGGCGGTATCGTTTTAAATGCGCAGGTAGACGGTGACCCGGCAGCAGTGGAACAGGCATACGACGAAGCCGTAACACAGGGGGCCATGGAAGCCGGAACGATGGCTTTTACAGGCGACAGCGGCGCACCGTATATGTACGCTTCCGGGATTGCGTCCTGCAAAAAGCGGCCGGGATATGTCATTCCGACGATTAAGCCGCGGGAAGATGAAAAAATCATAGAAAAGGCTGTGCTGGCAGAACAATCCGGCGCGCCGGCTGTAGCGAGTGATATTGATGCGGCCACACTGATCAACATGCGGATTTTTGGACAGCCCGTAGGGCCCAAAAGCGCGGCAAGCATCGCGAAGATAGCCGCAGCGGTGCATATTCCTTTTATTGTCAAAGGCATTATGTCGGCAGACGAAGCCGTAGCATGTGCAGAAGCCGGCGCGCAGGGAATTGTCGTCAGCAATCACGGCGGCCGTGTATTGGACGGCATGGTCGGGACCGCTGATGTACTGCCGGATATAGCAGATGCTGTCAAAGGCCGCCTTACTATTTTTGCTGATGGCGGCGTGCGTCATGGTGAAGATGTGTTGAAACTGCTGGCTCTCGGCGCTGATGCCGTTTTGATTGGTCGTCCGGCAGCCGTAGCGGCTATTGGCGGCGGCACGGAAGGAGTCCGTCTGCTGCTGGATACGTTTAAGCGGGAATTGTGCGACGCCATGATGATTACGGGCGTGCGTGATGTCAACCAGGTACCGCGTCATATTTTGAAAAAGGTATAACCCCCGCCTTGGCAATAGGGATGGCAAGAGGCTGCTGCATGTAGGCACAGCCTCTTTTTGGTATGTCCTTTGCCGCGGCGTGTGCCGGCGGCTGCTGCAGCAGAGCGGATGCCAAGCGATCCCCGAACGGAACCGGCAGAGCATCGCGGCAGCATGGAACATGTGCTGAAACCAGCTGCTTCCTCGTCTCCCTACTAGCCCGAACAGGGCAAACATGGTATCATTATATAATGTATGAAAAGGTTTTATAGGAGGTTGTATATGTACAACTATGTATTATTTGATTTGGACGGCACATTGACAGACTCCAAAGACGGCATTATCAAGTCCGTGGAATATGCGCTGATTCAAATGGGAGAATCGACAACAGGCAGGCTGGACCAGCACACGATTGTAGGACCGCCGCTTCTTACGACATTTCAGGAGGTATTCGGCTTTTCCCAAGAAAAAGCCAAGAAGACCTATGCGTATTTTCAAGAACGATACAGCACGATTGGCAAATTTGAAAACAAAGCCTTTGACGGCATTGTCCCCATGCTGCGGCAGATGAAAGAAAAAGGGATTCGCTCGTTTGTAGCGACTTCCAAGCCGCAGGTGCATGCCCAGGCGATTTGTGAAAAATTCGGCATTGCGCCGTATGTAGAAAAAATTGCCGGGCCGGCTGTAGGCGGTACGGAAGCAAAAGCAGATATCATACAGCGGATTTTGACGTATATCGGGCCGGCATATCAAGAGCAGACCGTCATGGTCGGCGATAGAAAGTTTGATGTAATCGGCGCGCGGACTGCGGGACTTCCTGTTATTGCTGTCGGCTATGGGTATGGCAATGACGGCGAACGGAAAGCATATCCGGCAGATTTTTTTGCGCCTACCGTAGCTGATTTGCAGCAGATACTTTTAGATGCATAAAGAAAAGAGGTATTTTCATGGAATTAAAAACAGGCATGATGGTACACGGGTTTCAAGTAGACCGTGCCGTATATGTCAAAGAATTAGACAGTCAGGCTTATGAAATGCGCCACGTACAGTCCGGCGCACGGCTTTTGTATATCCAAAATGAAGATGACAACAAAGTATTTTCTATTTCGTTTCGCACGACGCCGACAGACAGTACCGGCGTACCGCATATTTGCGAACATTCCACGCTTTGCGGCTCCCGCAAATTTCCGCTGAAAGAACCTTTTGTCGAACTCGTCAAAGGCTCGCTGAATACGTTCCTCAACGCCATGACGTTTCCAGACAAAACGATGTATCCCGTAGCCAGCCGTAATGCAATCGATTTTAAAAACTTGATGGACGTATATTTGGATGCTGTATTTTTCCCCAATATGCTGAAAGATAAGGAAGTCTTGATGCAGGAAGGCTGGCATTATGAAATGGCATCGGCCGACAGTCCCCTGACGTACAGTGGTGTCGTATACAATGAAATGAAAGGCGTATTTTCTTCACCGGATGCCCAGCTGGAACGGCACGTCATGGATAATTTGTTCCCGGATACGACGTATGGCGTAGAATCGGGCGGCGATCCGGACTGCATTCCTCAGCTCACGCAGGAAGCCTTTGCCGCTTTTCACGCCAAATACTATCATCCGGCCAACAGCTATATTTTCTTGTACGGCGATATGGATATAGACAGCACGCTGGCATTTATCAACGATGAATATTTGAGCCATTTTCATGTCGAAATGATTGATTCGGCCATTGCGCGGCAGATTCCTACGGGCAGCGTGATTACATCCTATCCGTACGGCATTGCCAAAGATGAAAAAACAGCGCACAAGACACTGCACAGCCTGACCTATGTAGTGGACGACGCAATAGATACGACGTTGGGGCTGGCTTTTAAAGTATTGACGTATGTACTGCTGCAGTCTCCGGCCGCTCCGTTGAAAAAAGCACTCGTCGATGCCGGCGTAGGCAAGGATATTTCCGGCGATTTCCAAGATGGACTGCTGCAGCCGCTGTGGAGCATTGCTGTCAACGGTTCGGATCCGGAAGCACAGGAAAAAATTCTGCCGGTAGTACGGCAGGTACTGGAAGATATGGTAGCGCACGGCATCGATAAGACGATGTTGGAAGGCGCGCTGAACCGTGTTGAATTTACACTGCGCGAAGCCGATTTTGCCGGCCGCCCCAAAGGATTGATTTATGGTATCCGCTGCATGGATACGTGGCTGTACGACAAAGACCCGCTGGAACCGCTTCGCTATGAAGACGCCCTCAAAACCTTGCGCGCAGGCATGAAAAACGGCTATTATGAACATATTTTGCAGAAATATATTCTTGACAATCCCTATTTTGCCTTAGTATCGTTGGTACCGCAGCCAGGCCTTACAGAAGAACATGATAAGGCGATGGCAGAAAAATTGGCAGCCTACAAAGCTACCTTGTCTGCTGCGGATATTGAACAGATTATGGCAGCTACTCAGGCATTGAAAAAGCGGCAGGCTACGCCGGATTCTCCCGAAGCGCTGCTGACGATTCCGACGTTGTCCCGCAGTGATTTGGAACAGAAAGCAGAATCCATTGTCATGCGTGAAGAAGATGCAGCTGGGATTCATATTTGCCATGTGCCTGATTTTACCAACGGTATTACCTATCTCAACGCCTATTTTGATTTGCACGGCATGACGGCTGAAGACATTCCGTATGTGTATTTGCTCAGTGACCTGCTCGGCGATTTGGATACGAAAGAACATTCCTATATGGACATGGCATCGCTGATTGATTTGCATACCGGCGGCATTGACAGTACCGTGTCGGCATTTTCAGACCGAACCGATAATAAAAATTACACGCCGGTTTTCAAATTTAAGGCCAAAGTATTGAGTCAGAATTTGGATAAAGCCATTTCACTGCTCAAAGAAATTTCACTGGATACGGTCTTTACGAATACAGACCGTTTGGTTGAATTGATTGAAGAAACCAAAGCCGGCTGGGATATGGATGCGTTCCGCCGCGGCCATACGATTGTCATGCATCGTGTATTGTCCTACGTATCGCCTGTCGAAGCATTTTGCGATGCTGGTGAATTATCGTACTATGAATTTATCAGTCAGCTGGCAGCTCAAATCCGTGAAAACAGTGCGGCTGTAGCAGCTCGTCTGGAACAGACGATGAAAAAGATATTTACGCGCACTGCAATGACGCTGGAAATTACGGGCAGTGAAGACGATAAGAACAACGCCGTGTCCCTGCTGCCGGCATGGACGCAGGCACTGCCGGCCGGTGAAAGACAGACGTCGCTGTGCCAATTTGCGCTGACGCAGAAAAACGAAGGCATTATGACCAGCGGCAAAGTCCAGTACGTTGCCAAAGGCGGCAACTTCCGCGACCATGGCTATGCCTATACGGGTTCTTTGATGGTACTCGATACGATTTTGCAGTATGGGTATTTGTGGACCAAAATCCGCGTGCAGGGCGGTGCCTACGGCGCCTTTACGCGTTTTTATGACAACGGCGACATGGTATTATGCTCGTACCGCGACCCGAATTTGGGACACAGTATCGACGCATACAACGTATTGGCCGACTATTTGGATGATTTTAACGTATCGGACAGAGAAATGACGAAATATGTCATCGGCACGCTGAGCCGGATTGATATTCCGCTGACGCCGTCTCTGCGCGGTGATAAAGCCATGAACCGGTACTTTACGGGAACGACGCAGGAAGCAGCCCAGGCACGCCGTGACCAACTCCTGCAGACGACGGCCGCTGATATTCGAGCATTGGCTCCGTTGATTCGTTCGGTCATGAAGGACAACAATGTCTGCGTTATGGGGAATGAAGCCAAGATTCGCCAGGAAGCAAACTGGTTTGACCAGCTCATTTCGCTGCCGGATTAGGTCGTGGGCGGCATGAGAGGACGGTTTGCACCGAGTCCGACGGGATATATGCATTTGGGCAATGCCTGGACGGCGTTTCTTTGCTGGCTGCAGGTCCGGCAGGCAGGCGGCACTTTGGTGCTTCGCATCGAAGATAATGATGAACAGCGGTCCAAGCCTGTGTTTCACTCAGCACTGCTGGAAGATTTGCACTGGCTGGGGCTGACTTGGGATGAAGGCCCGGATACAGGAGGCGCGTACGGCCCGTATTGCCAGCAGGAACGGTATGCCCTATATGATGCGGCACTAAAACGGCTGCGGTATCATGAACGATTGTATCCCTGCTACTGCAGCCGTGCCCGACTGCAGGCGATTGGCGCACCTCACGCAGGAGAGCATACCGTATATGACGGCCATTGCTATACGCTGACGCCGGAAGAACGGCAGCGCATGACCAAAAAGCCGTCTTGGCGCATTCATGTGCCGGCAGAGACGATTGCCTTTACAGACGGCGTATATGGGCCGCAGCAGGCGTATCTGCCAAAAACATGCGGCGATTTTGTCGTACGCCGTGCCGATGATATGTATGCCTACCAGCTGGCCGTATCTGTCGATGACGGCATGATGGGCATTACGCACGTGCTGCGCGGACGGGATTTATTGTCTTCGACAGCCCAGCAGATTTGGCTTATTTCCCTGCTGGGATATACGCCTCCCGTGTATACACATGTTCCCATGCTGGTAGATGCTGACGGGTTCCGTCTGTCCAAACGGCAGCACGGCCTGACGATTCGCCAGCTGCGGGAAGAAGGAATTTCGCGTGACGCCATCTTGTCGTATTTGGCTTTTCAGGGCGGCCTTATCGCGGAAAACGGCGTCTACAGCCTGGCTGAATTAGTACAGCGCTGTGACCTTGCAAAACTGGGCCGGGATGATATTGTAATCGATACAAAC
>CAVKOP010000072.1:0-9073 GCA_963657835.1 Lachnospiraceae bacterium
GCCACGCGGCGGGCTGGCTGCGGTTCGTCATCCCAATCTGCCGTTTCAAAGGTAATGTCTTCTTGTACCCCTTTGAACATATCTTCTAATGAACGATTCTTGGGAATTTTATGTTTTGCCATATGCTGTCACCTTATTTCTTTTGATTGTCCATTTTATCGGAAGCTTCACGCATACTGTTGAGCGTTATTTTGGAAAAGTCTTCCGGTGTATTATACGTAGCTATCTTCGTAAAGCCTTTTTTGAGACGTCCCCGATATGCAGCTACTACTTTATCATCACGATTCATTTCAGCAATGAAAATTTCCTGGCCGTCAATGCCGATAAGGCGGAATTTGCCGCTTGGCGAAATTTCACGCCAGCTGCTCGTCGCGCCGTCAAACATATAGACAACACCGGTGCGGAGATTGTCATAGAAGAACGTATCAGAATCATAGAACACGGCAATGCGGCCGATGTTTTCGGCCTGTACTCTGATTCGCCGTGTATCATAGTTGGCATCGGTACGATAAATGCGGTATTTGTCTTTGTCTACTTCCAATTTCATATAGACGACATTGGTTGCCGTAGAGTACGCTACATCGACAATTTTGCTGTCCCGCGGCGCATCTTCAATCGGCGTATCTAATTCTCTGTCCGGATATACCGGATTGTACTGCGCAATGTACACACCGTAGCGGCCTGTTTTTTCATCGCGGCCATGTGTCGCAAAAATAGCTAAGTTGCGGTCCGGAAGCCATTCAAAGAACGATACTTTGCGGCCGTGGAGACTAATGCGCTGCGGTTCTCCTTTTTTTCCGGCTTCGTAAATCGATACTTTATCATCGACAATCGTCGCCATAAAGCGTTTGTCATACGAGTAGTATGTCTGGCCATTGGGTTCCGCGCCAAATCCCATCGATTCCTGTTGGTTGGTTCCTCCAATATGAAAATCCGAGGCGGGAGCAAACAATACCTGGTCTAAATACAGGTAAATGCCGGCTTGGATAAGGATGCCCAAGGCAAAGGCAAAAATAAATTTTTTAGCTTTCATGCGTACCTCCTATTTGACAATAAATGCCGTCGGAATCATGCGTTCTCCCAATAAATCCGCCGGTTTGTTGACGACTTTGCCGTTGAGGTACAGTGTAGAGCTAGAGCCGCCATCCAAATTAGCCGCAATGTCAGCGCCTTCTTCATAGAGAATATTCTGCAGGTCACGCAGCGTCGCTCCCACAGAATAGCCAGGCTGCCGGCCATCGATGACCAAAAACAACACAGTGCCGTCTTTGCGCTGGCCAATAGCCGTACGGGGACCAACCCCCCAGCCGCCATCGCCGGACGTAATCATTTTTTTGCCGTTGACAATCAGCGCCGGGCCAAAGGAAATCCCTTCTCGAATGCCCATGCTGATGAGTTCCCCTTTGCTGTAATTGCCGGCTACGAGGTTTCCTTCTTTGTTGAAGCCTACAAATTCGTTGACTTCATCATCTGTTGAGTCTTGCCCCAGCAGGAATTTGCCGTCATGCAGAATAAACCCATAAGGCTGACGGCCTGTGCCTGTACCATTGGCATCATAGAAGCCGCCGGCATTGATTGCCGCTACTGCGCCGTTTCTGTTGGCAATACCGCTTGTCGTATCGCCTTTTTCATCCATGTTTTCTGCCGTTGCGATTTGTACGCGCTTCGGATCCGGGATTTCCAGCAGGAACCCTTTGAAACGGCTTGAATTGATTTCTTTCAAATTAAGCGACGTATCGGTTCTTGCTTTGAATTTAAACAGCTCTTGTTTCGGAGCCGTACTGATGCCTCCCAGGATTTTGTCGATTTCATCCTGTGAAAAGAGCCAGGTAATATATTGGGGATGCCGGCTCTTGAGGATAGCGCCTACGACGGTCCGCTTGATATTGTCAAACGGACCAAAAAGGACGACAAACGGAGATGTTACTCCAAAAAACACGAGGAGTATAATAAAAAATTTTCCAATTTCCTTGAAGTGTTTCTTCATAGTTACCTCAAAACGAAAAGATTCAGCGCATTACCGCTGTTCATACTGTTCGGTTGTAATACGCTGTTTGAAATTGCCTATATCGACAGCATTGCCAATCCAGATGCGCTTGACGGCATAGGGATTGTCGCCTTGTTTAGCCCAGCCAGGGTTCATCGTAAAGGCCAGTTTGACATGATATTTTTTGACAGCTTCTTCGACAGCTTTATTTTCACTGCCATAAGGATAGCAGAAGTATTCAGACGTGATGCCCAACTGTTTCTGCAAGGCTTCCTGACTCAGTTTGACTTCATTTTCCAGTGCCTGTCCCTGCATTTCAACCATGCGTTCATGTTTATAACCATGTGACTGGATATCGATGCCGGCTTCTTTCATTTCTTTGATTTGCTGCCATGTCAAGCGGGCTCCCTGGTCTGCATCATAGGTGGGAATAAATACCGTACAGACAAACCCGTATTCCTTCATAATCGGCATGACAATAGAATACGTATCCGGATAGCCGTCATCAAAAGTCAAGACGACAGGTTTTACCGGAACAGCTTTTCCCTGCGTCATGTATTCATACAGCTGCTGCATCGTAATCGGATGAAACCCGTTGTCTTTGAGGAATTTCATCTGTTCCCGAAAATGGGATTCCAACAAGACAGCATCATTATCAGGAACATCGCCTATCATATGATACATCAGTACCGGAACGCCCTGTTTGGGTACTGCCATTTCTACTTGTTCCTGCTGTTTTGCTGCTTGGGCGTTTTCTTCACTGTTTGGCGCGCTGCCGCAACCAGCCAACAGGGAACAGCATATTAAGGCCATTGCGGCCAGTTTCCAAATACGCAAGACGTAAAAGCCCCTTTCTTTGGGAATACTATTCTTTGGTGTTATATATCGCGAGTTTTGACAACAGGCAAGTCTTCATAGTGTCCGTCCAAAAACAGCCGAATATACCGTTCTGCATCATCACGCACGGCTTTATCTGCTTCGACAGAATGGAAGCTGACATTCGGCGTCAATAAAAATTCCGGCCGGGCAATCATTTTCAGCAGCATCGGGCTGGGATGTTCCATCGATAAGACGTCCAGCGCGGCACTGCGAATGTGACCGTCATCGACAGCATGATACAGCGCTGCTTCGTCAGCCAAGCCGCCGCGGCAGCAATTGACAAACATAGCGCCTTGCTTCATCTGTTCAAACTGTTCATCCTGGAAAATATACCGCGTCGTTTCGTTCAGCGGCATATGCAGTGAAACGACATCACTCGTCTGGAGTAATTTATCAAAATCGACAGGACGCACACGATGTTCCATCATGACTTTTTCGCTGACAAAGGGATCGTAGGCCTGCACTTTGCAGCCAAATGCCTGCATGCGTGCCGCCACGGCGCGGCCGACATGACCAAAGCCGACGAGTCCGATCAGATTGCTGCTGACACGGTGAATCGGCCACTGAACGGTACCGTATTCCCAGCGGCTGTTGCTGCGGATGTCGCTTTGGTATTCCGGCAGCTGCCGAATCAATGCCAAAATCATCGCACTCGTATGGTCTGCAATGTCATCGACGCAGTATGAGGTGTTGTTGATCACCATGACACCATGTCGATTGGCGGCTTCTAAATCAACCGCATCGGAACGAGTGGACAAAATAACAATAAGTTTCAAATCATCCAGTCGTTCGATCAGTGAACCTGTAATTTTTTCAGATTTGCAAATAATGATATCGGCATCTTCCAATCGGTCTGCCATCGTTTCTTCATCTGTTGCCGAGCAGTATTCAACGCGTGCTATATCACGCAGCCGCTCTCCAAAATCATCCTCATCTTGACGACCTGTCAAAACACTTATGTGATACATATCACAGCCCCTTTTCTTTACAATAAAACGATATCTCTTTACTATGTTTCATCTCTTATATATACAGATACATCTAATTATATAACACCTTTTCGTCAATACGCAAGTACATCGCCTTGCATTTGAGGAAATGCCTCAAAAAATCTCCCGAGACTGCCGTGTGAAAGGGTTCGTCATCATGCCCCATCTCGTGTCTCTAACCGTTTGAAGCAGCTGGCTGGGATGAACACCAGTACTGCAATCTATGTATGCAAAAAGAGGGCATCGCTTCACGCGACGCCCCCTTTTCTACGTTACGATATATGGCGGCGGCTTTTTTCAGAAATGATTTCTACTACTGTGACAAGAATAATAATTCCCCACAGCAGTGCGCCGGCTTCCGGCCATTTGTATTGGTTCATAGCCAGTATAAGCGATGTGCCGATGCCGCCGGCACCGACAAGTCCCAACACAGCCGCATCCCGCAGGTTGATATCCAATCGATACAAAACAGCTGCCGTATACGGCCCCCGCAGCTGCGGCAGCACGGCATAGCGAACAGCGGCAGCCAGCGGCATGCCCATGGCCCGATACGCCAAAAAAGGACGCATGTCCATATCATCAATGGCAATGAGAAATCGTTTGGCAAGCAGCCCTATACTGCAAACGGCAAGCGTCATCACGCCGGCAAACGGCCCCGGCCCGGTAACGCGAATCCACATCAAGCCATAGACAAAGACCGGAATCGTACGAATCAAAAGCAGCACCGTGCGGGAAACCAACGCAATCGGCCGCGGCATCAGGCGAAAGCTTGCCGTAAAGGAAAACCACGCGGCAATCATTACGCCGCCCAGTGTTCCCAAAAAAGCAATGCACAGCGTTTCATATACCAAATACGGCACATCATCATGTGCCAGCGAAAACAACATCGCACTGTCCGGATGCACGAGACCGCTTACAAGCGTCGCTGCTGCATACCATCCTGTCTGCTGTACAGACCATGGCAGCGTTGCCAGCGAAGAACTAAGCAGCATGAGGACACCCACTATTCCGGCACGCTTCACAACAGCGTGAATATGCGTCTGATGCGTTACAACATGCCGCAGCCATTCACTCAAACTTTCTGCAGCAATGACGACAAGAAAAAGCAGGAAAATAATCATGCCGACTTGGCTGTACTGTCGCCATGCCAGCTGTTCATTCAAAAGCAGCCCGATACCGCCGGCACCGACATATCCCAAAATAGCGGCATGACGCACGTTGGCTTCCAGCATATACAAGACATTGGTCAAATATCCCGGCAGTACAGCCGGCAAAACAGTCCGTACAAAGGCTTTCCAAGGACCGCAGCCAGTCACTTCCAATGCATTGGCAGCCCGTAAATCCATGTTTTCCATATCTTCATACCCCATACGGGTCAGAACGACCGTCGTATATACGGTCAACGCTACGGTTCCGGCCAAAGCCCCCAAACCGATGAGAAAAGTACAAAACAACGCCAAAATTAATGCCGGAATAGTCCGGACCAAATTGATGATAGCTTTAAAGGGAATACGCAGCCAGGAAAGACGGTTGATATAGCTGTTGGCACAAACTGCCCCTACAAGGCCCAGGCAGGCGCCCAACACCGTCCCGGCAAATGACATTTGAATGGTAGCCCATAACGGCTGCAGCACAACAGCTCCGTAGTCCCAAGCCGGCGGTATCATTTGGCCGGCAATATCAAAAAAGCGGCTGCCCCGCTTTCCCAGCACGATAAGTGAAACATGCGTCGTCATGACAGATACGATAAGCATGCCTAAAAATGCAGCCCATAAAAGACCGGCCTTCTGCTTATGGTTCATGCTCTGCACCTCCGTACACAGCAGCAAAATCAGCCGTCTGCCAGTTATTCGGTGACGCATCCCGTACGATGCAGCCCTGCCTGATGCCGATAATCCGCTGGGAAAACTGGCACGCCTGTTCTACACTATGACTGTTCATGACAACGGTCAAGCCTTTTTCTTGCTGCAGCGTCTGCAGCAATGCCAAAATTTGACGCGCCGTCCATGGATCCAAGGCGCCGGCTGGTTCATCTGCCAGCAAAACAGCTGCATTCTGCATCAATGCTCTGGCAATCGCTACGCGCTGTTTCTGTCCGCCGCTGAGATGGGCCGCCAACTCCTGTGCTTTATTTTCCAAGCCTACTTGCTGCAGACAGGCCATTGCGTTGTCCCGATAAGATTGTGGGAATCGGCCCGTCACAACACGCCAAAACGGCAGGGCTGCCAAGGCGCCGTTCATTACATTCTGCAGCGCAGTCGCTTCTTCTACTAAACAAAAATCCTGAAAAATCATGCCTATTTTTTGCTGCATGCTTCGCCTTTTTGAGCCGCGCAGCGTATCAAACCGCTTGCCGTCTACCCATATTTCACCGGCTGAAGGCTGTACCATGCCATTAAAAAGGCGCAGCAGCGTCGTTTTACCGGCACCGCTGGGCCCAATAATGGAAAGGAATTGTCCTTTAGGCACAGTCAATGAAATATCATTCAATACTGTATTTTCTTTTTTATATTGCTGACATACATGTTTCGCTTCTAATATATACATTATTATTTTAATTCTTTCTGCACAGCCCGTTCGCCGTCATAGTCTTCACTCTTGGCCCAATCATATCCCTTGTGGCCCAGCGTTTTTAATACTTTCAAGCCTTCTTCGGTTTTGCCAATTTCAATCAGCGATTCACCAAGTGCTTTGCGGAATCCTTCGTCCTGCATAACCTGCGATGTCTTGCTGACACTGACCGTGTCATTATAAATTTTACCAGTAACACCAATTACGCCGGTCTGTGACCAAATATCACCGGTGCCGCCGAAAACCGGCTGCCATTTATCCGCCATATGGGCCCGAATATGGGAATATGCTACAAGTACATCGACTTGTCCGGAAGCCAGGCGTGCCGTCGATGTCGTATACGAATCCGACTGTACAACATGAGCCAAATCAGAAATCTTTTTGCCGTAATGTTCTTTCAAATACAGCGACGGATACAAATACCCCGACGCAGAAGCCGGACTCATAACAGCCCAAGTAAGGTCATTGAGTTCTTCCCATGTCGGCTGCTGGCCTTGTTTTACCTTCTGCAATACAGCCTGTCCTTTCGGACTGGGGCCAACAACAATAGCCGAACGATAATACGTTACTAAATTGTTCGTAAAGGCTTCTTTAGATCCATCATTCCAGACTGTCAAGTCTTCTGTATCCTTGTCAATGCCCTGACGCAGCGCCGTCAGCAATACATCGACGTCCTGGTCATAGGCAACATACGTAGCTCCCGAAATAAAGCCCATATCCGCACTGCCGGAGCTTAATGCTTCCCCAACAGCACCATACGACGTGCCGACATTCATCGTTACCTTGTCGATAGTATAGCCCTTTTCCTTCATTTTATCCTGAATCATTTTTCCCAACGGTTCGGTTGCCGTTTTCATCGTATCAGCATCCTGATACGGAGAAATAGCGATTTTCAGTTCTTTGACGTGCTTGTTGTCCGTCTGTCCACTATTGCCGCATCCCGTAAGCATCAAACAGGCCATCACCCCGACTGCAGTCAACATTTTCCACATTTTCATTTCGAACCACTCCGTTCTTATGCATTATATATATAAACAAAAAAAAGAAGAGCTTCACAGCCCTTCTCTATCTACCAACACACAGTCGCAAAGGGCATAGAAATACCACTCCACGGTCGATGCTTCGGCACCCTCTCAGCCCGGCCCACGGACTCCCTCGCATGTTGGTTATTAATATGATTCTAAACGCAACCATATAACAAGACCAGGGAGCTCCCCCCAGCCTCACGATTAAACCTCTTTTAGTATATACACATGAAAATTGACTGTCAATGAAATATATGAGAAATGTAAAAATCAGGTAAAGCAACCAGCTGCCAGAAACTGGTTCTATGTCAAGATTTCGGACAAATTAAATTGAGTTTTTTTTGCTTCTTAGATTCCCATACGCGTGTTATATTTCTGAAAATCAGCATACAGCTTTTCATAGTCGTTCGGTGACATGTAATGGCAATGGCTATGAATACGTACCGTGTTGTAAAAAGCATGGATGTATTCAAACACCAAGTGGTACGCTTGCTGGTAATTTTGAATTTTAAATCGATTCAACCATTCCCGTTTGATTAAGGAATGGAAGGATTCGATGCAGGCATTATCCCATGGATAGCCTTTCTTGGAATAGCTGCGGCGCATCTGGGATGTTTCCTGAATGTATGCCTGCGAAACGTACTGACAGCCACGGTCCGAATGGATGACCAACAGCGGGTCAGGATTGCGGCATTGTTTGGCTTCTTGGAGCATCTGGACGATGCCGTCAACGTCCAGATTGCGAGCCAGATTCCAGGCGATGATTTTCCTGGAGAACAAATCCATAATGCTTTCTAAATAGACGAAGCCTTCGGCTGTCCAGATATAGGTGATGTCGCTGCACCATACCTGATCCGGTTCTTCAGGATTGAAGTATTCCTGAAGAATATTAACCAGCGCCACGTCGAAATCGCTATTACGGGTCGTTACGGTATAATGCTTTACCCAGCAGGCTCGAATGCCCATCTGCCGCATGTATACGCCGACTGTGCGTTCAGAGATACTGTCCCCGTTCTGACGCATGACTTGGGCAATCTTCGGGGCTCCGTAAATTTGCTTCGAATCGTCGTAGATAGTTTGAATCTTTTTCTTCATCTCCTTGCGATGCTGAGCCTGTTTCGACGGCTTGCGCGCCGCCCAGTCATAATAGCCTGAAGAAGAAACATCGAGTTCAGAAAGCACTCCGGACACCGAAAAACGACGTTTTGCCTGATGGGCATTTTCGGCTTCTACTTGGACACTGCGATAGATGGCAAGGGTCATTTGTCCAGAATGCTGATAGCTTTTTTTAGGACATGTAACGCATCCTTCGCATCCCGCAGTTCACGTTTCAGGCGGGCAATTTCCTTTGCTTCATCAGAAGCATAATTGCCAGAACCACGATAGGGCATTTCGCCATTGTCTTTTAACTGTTTTTGCCAACGAGACAAGGTTTGTGGAGCAATGCCCAGATTGGTGGCACAGCCCATCAAACCTAGTTCGCGATGTTCATGATAATATTTAACTGCGTTGATTTTGAATTCTTTGTTGAATTTTGCCATACTGAGGCCTCCTTAGTTAATTCTATTGTATCACCTTTAGAAACCTCAGTTTGACTTGTCCTATTTATATACTAGCACCAA
>CAVKOP010000073.1:0-9001 GCA_963657835.1 Lachnospiraceae bacterium
CCATTATACCAGCCGGCAGCCAGGCCAATCTTCGTAGCGCTTTCTGCGACCCCGACTGTGGAAGCGGCACCGACGGCCATGCCGGTAATGCTAACAGCAACGAGTCCCGTTGAAAACTTTCGCCCGGCAAATAAATATTCTGTCGGATTTTGGCTGGCTCTGCGCTTGACATAAAATGATATAGCAAATAATAAGATGATATATAAAATAACAATACATAACTGAATAGACATCTATATCTACTCCTTTGCAATAAAATTTTAATTTTACGCAACTTAGGTTCCACACAATGCAACAAAGATAACGTAAGATGTTACTATTGTATTCTAAAACAACGCAAAATTCAAGCAGTTTGTACTATCTCTTATATAAAGTATATAAGTAAACACGCAGCAATGATAAAAACTCATAGAAAAGAAAACGACAAATATGCTAATTTAATAATTTTTATGCATACCCAAAATTTTTGTATATAGATAACGGATACGAATGCAAATACTTTGTACCAATTGTTTACAAAGTATTTTAAATATGGTATGATACGGCAGAGGCAAAAGATAGCATCACGCAAGTGAGTTATACTTTTTTTTCGGATTGTTGTATTAGATGGATTGTCATCTGCTTGGATCGTAACGGACCGAGACAGGAAGGATTGCTCATCATTTCTTAGCAGACTTATTTTTTCAGGCTGCTTGTTTTGACGTTTGCACAGTACAGTGCGCCTTTCGGTCTAGGCTGAAAGGCGTTTTTTTTGTTTTCTTTTGCCCAAAAAACTACATAGGGAGGGTATTTACCTTGAAAAAATGTTGTTCCTTTTTAGTAAACAACATGGCCATCTTCGTCGTATTAATTGGGATTATAGGCGCGATGCGTCCCCAGACGCTGACTTGGGCCGGACCATATGTTGGCTGGCTGTTGGGGATTGTCATGTTTGGCATGGGCATGACGTTGACTGTGCAGGACTTTAAGACCGTATTGCAGCGTCCTGTAGATGTACTGTTAGGTATTGTGGCCCAATTTTTAATTATGCCTTTTATAGCATGGGCGTTAGTACGGTTATTTGCCTTGCCGCCGGAACTTGCTATTGGGGTTATTTTGGTAGGCACATGCCCAGGCGGCACAGCATCCAATGTCATTTCGTATTTGGCGAAAGGCGACGTAGCCTTGTCTGTATCCATGACGATGGCAACAACACTGCTGGCACCGATTGTAACTCCTGCTTTGACTTGGGTATTGGCAGATGCTTGGATTGATGTATCCTTTATAGCTATGATGATATCGATTGCGGAAATGGTCTTGCTGCCGGTGTTATTGGGTTTGGCGGCTAATCATTTCTTCCGTCCTGCTGTGACCAGAGTACTGCCGGCACTGCCGGTCATTTCGGTATTGACGATTATCTTTTTAGTAGGCATTGTCGTATCGTTAGGAGCATCCCGCCTGTTTGAAGTAGGTCCTCTGATGGCTGTTATTGTTATACTGCACAACCTGTGCGGCCTGGCATTGGGGTACGGCATGGCACGCATGCTGCGGCTTAATTCTAAAAAAGCGCGTACTGTCGCTATCGAAGTTGGAATGCAAAATTCAGGAATGGCAGCATCATTGGCTGTTTTGTATTTTAATCCGGCAGCCGCTATTCCAGGGGCTATTTTCAGTGTATGGCACAACATTTCCGGTTCCATTGTTGCCAATTTCTTTTCACGGCGTGACGAAAGTCAAAAACAAGGTGAAATGGAAGAAGCAAAATCTATTCATATGGCATAATCAAAGGAGTATTTACGTATCATGAAAATTTTTCGTACAGTAGCAGACATGCAGGCATATGCCGCAGAAGTAAAAAAAGAAGGGAAAGTAATCGGTTTAGTTCCTACAATGGGAGCGCTTCATGAAGGGCATTTGACACTGATGCGTACTGCCAAGGCAAAATGTGATTTTGTCGTAGCATCCGTATTTGTCAATCCGACACAGTTTGGCCCCAATGAAGACTATGATGCCTATCCCCGTCGATTTGAAGAAGACTGCAAAAAATTAGAAAGTGTAGGCGTTGATGCAGTATTTCATCCAGAACCGTCTGAAATGTATCCGGAAGGTTACTGCACATATGTAACTGTTGAAGGCGATATTACGCATAAGCTTTGCGGTGCCCAGCGCCCTATTCATTTTCGCGGTGTAGCTACTGTTGTTACTAAATTGATGAATATTACTCGTGCTGATGAAGCTTTCTTTGGACAGAAAGACGCACAGCAGGTAGTGGTTGTTCGCCGTTTTGTCAGCGATTTAAATCTTCCGGTTCATATTAATATGGTACCTATTGTTCGTGAAGAAAGTGGTCTGGCCCGCAGTTCCCGCAATGCCTACCTCTCTCCTGCTGAAAAAGAAGCAGCCCTTGTTTTGTCCCGCAGCCTTCGAAAGGCCCAAGCAGCATATGATGCTGGTGAAAAAAATGTAAATACGTTGAAACAAATCGTTACGGCAGAAATTCAAAGTGAACCGATGGCTTCTATTGACTATGTTGATTTGTTCTCTTTCCCGGCACTGCTCCCTATCGAAACCGTTGATCAGGAAAGCTTGCTGGCCATTGCAGTCCGTATTGGCAAGACACGTTTGATTGATAATATTATTTTGGATGCCTAATTCATTACACGTAGCAGGTTGAAAACAAACAGCAGCATGGCACCATAACGATGATTTCTTGTGCGCTGGCATTCCAGATAGTAGTTGTTCGATACCAATCAAAGAGAAGAATGCCTGAAAAAATTAGTAAAATGAATGTACTGAAGAGCGATATTTTATGTGGAATATCGCTCTTTTTGTGTTTCACGTGAAACATCGATATATCTTCATAATTTCTTCATATATTCTTCTTCTTTCCTTCGCAAAAATATATTACACTAAACATATAAATAAAATAGAATAAAAGGAGGTCATATATCATGAAGAAAAAGCTGATTTGTCTTCTAGGTGCGCTCATGATGGTTGGCATGATGAACGTTTTGGCAAACGCAGCCGCATCTGTGCAAACACCGAACGAGTATACGGAATTTTCGTATTGCCATGATTCTCACGATACGCATGACCATCATGGATGTCGGCAGTAACATGGTTATATCCTCAAGAGGAATTTTCTCTTGAGGATTTTTTAATCTTCACAATTTCTTTATATTTTTTCCACGGTTTCTTTATATGAATTGCGTATACTATATGCGTGAATTGAGATATGAGGAGGAATTGAAACATGGTAATGACTCATTATATGGAATTGCTTTCACTGCATCAACCATGGAATTTAATTATATTTATGCTTGTTCCTATGGTATTGGCAGAAACTATTTTAGCATCTGGCATTTTTACTCTTTTTTACAAAGACAGACGCAGTCAAACATGGCAGACGGTAAGTCACATTGTGACAATTGTTTTAGGTATTTTCTTTATTTGTGTTACAATCTATTTGGGTGTATCATACATTCCAACGATTCAATGGCGCGGCCCCATTGATTATATTGCTGTATGGTCGTATGTGCTGGCCGTTATTCCATCGATTCTTTTACTGGCTCAGGAATTTGGCTTTATGGATAAAACCACTTCAACTGAAAAGAAAACAATGCATCATGTAGTGCTTATGATTCTTTTTGTTGTATTTACTCATTTTGCTATGGTTTTTGGCATGGCAGATCCTCAGTTGGCAGGATATATGCCACCTGCTCAACAAATGCAAATGAATCATTCGATGATGGATCATGCTAATATGAATCATCAACAGATGAATATGAAATAACAACATCATTCTTGATTTACTCTCTTTTACTGGGACTGCAAAAAATGAACTGACATTTTTTGCAGTCCCTTTATTGTTTCACGTGAAACAGTACTGGCTTGAAAAAGAACGTGATACAATATAGATAGAATTTATGACAAGGAGGTTTTCATATGGTCCCCTACTCTATTTTGATTGTAGATGATGATGAAAAACTTTGCTCTCTCTTATGCTCTTATTTTAAACAAGAACAATGCATTGTCTATTGTGCCGCTGATGGCATGGAAGCCATACAGCTGTTAAAACAGCATAAACCGCAGATTATGATTTTGGATATAATGATGCCTGGTATGGATGGGTTTGAAGTATGCCGTCGTGTTAGACAATTTAGTGATATACCCATTATTTTTTTGACAGCCAAAGATGATGAAACAGATCGGCTTATTGGCTTGAATATCGGCGCAGATGATTATGTCAGCAAACCGTTTAATATTCGGGAATTAGTTGCTCGTGTGCATAGTTTGTTGCGGCGCGTGCGCGGCGAAGTGATTCAACAGCACAAACAGTATGTCATTCGTGACTTAGTCATTGATAAAGAAAAATTTACTGTTGAACGCAGTGGTCAGCCGATTGCACTGACACCCACAGAATTTAATATATTAGAAGTACTTGCCTCTTCGCCAGATCGCGTGTTCAGTCGGATGCAGCTCATGGAAAAAGCCCAAGGCGGGTATAGCTTTGAAGGATATGAACGGACGATTGATACGCATGTTCGTAATTTACGGAAGAAACTAGAACCTAATGCTGCTAAGCCAACATATATTTTGACAGTATATGGAATTGGTTATAAATTTGCCGGAGGTCCTCATGAAACGATATGAAAGTTTGGTATTTCGGTTGACCGGAATGGTATTTATCTTGCTATTTTTGACGATATTTATTTTACTGTTTTTAGTTAATGTGCAGATGGATAGTCAATTCTCGCAATATTTGCAAATGAATGCAGGTAATGTAATGAGTCATCACATGATGCACGGTGCCGCCGAACGCCATTATATTGCTTCTATTCATCAATCTCTCTTTTGGGTAGGTCTCACTATGATTGTAGTCAGCGTTGGCGTAAGTTATGTTATTGTTCGAAAATTGACTGCACCGCTGTTGGATTTAACGACGGCTGTTCGGACGATACAGGAAGGGAAATACGGACAAACGGTGTTGGTCGAGCGGCATGATGAAGTAGGCATTTTGGCCGAAACGTTTAATGATATGTCACAGCAGTTGGCACGCAATGACGCAATGCGGCGGCAACTGTTTGCTAATATTGCTCACGAGCTGCGTACCCCGCTGGCTATTATTCAAGGAAACTTGGAAGGAATGATTGATGACGTAATTCCTGCTGACAAAACAACATTCTTATCAATGGAAGATGAAGCCCTGCGGATGGGACGGCTAATCCAAGATTTGCGGGATTTATCATTGGCAGAAATTAATGAGTTGATATTGCATAAAGTACCAATCAATATGAATGTGTTATTAGAACGTGCAGTGAGCATGCTGCAGCCATTGTGCGATGAAAAAAATTTAAATGTACAACTGCAGTTGTTTCCTTCATTGCCGGATATTATGGCAGATAAAGATCGCATCAATCAAGTTATTTATAATATTTTAAATAATGCCATTCGATATATCGAACCGGGATGTACTATTCATATTCAAACGTCAGTATGTCGTGTAGATGGTAAAGAAATGGTTCAAACGGATATTGCTGATACTGGGAATGGTATTGAAGAAGAAGACTTAAAACATATTTTTCAATATTTTTATCGGACTGAAAAATCAAGAAACCGTAAGAGCGGCGGCAGCGGTATTGGATTGGCATTAGCCAAACAATTTGTTCAAAGTCATGGTGGCACGATTGCTGCACATAGTGAGATAGGAAAAGGCACGGTGTTTAGTTTTACATTGCCTGTATAAACGTCAAAACCCCTTGCGATGTTTCACGTGAAACATCGCAAGGGGTTTTGTGCAACACTGCAAAAGGTAAATTTATTTTACTAATTCATAGCCAGCGTCGGCAATAACTTTTGCAAAGGCATCTGTTGAAATGTCTTTAGTCGCTGTGACATCAGCTTTCTTTCCTTCCAAGTCAACAGTGACTTCTGTAACGCCATCCATAGCGGCTAGTGCATCATGGACATGTTTTTGGCAATGCTGGCACATCATGCCTTCGATTTTTAATGTTGTTTTCATAGTAGTTGTTCCTTCTTTCTTTGTATTTTCATTAGATTTTATATGGGAAGTTTCATGTTTTGTTTCACGTGAAACAGTTCCAACGGAGTGATTGGGTTTAAAGAAACGCAGTCGCAAGGCATTCAAGACAACGCATACACTGCTCATACTCATCGCAGCAGCGCCGATCATGGGGCTGAGTTTGATTCCATATGCAGGATATAAAAGCCCGGCGGCTAATGGAATCGTAATGACGTTGTAGAAAAAGGCCCAAAATAAATTTTCTTTAATGTTTTTGATGACTGCTTTGCTTAAGCGGACAGCACTGACGGCATCCAGCAAGTCATTGCGCATAAGCACGGCGTCAGCGCTTTCAATAGCAACATCTGTGCCGGCACCAATGGCCATGCCTAAATCTGCTTTGGCAAGAGCAGGCGCATCATTGATACCGTCCCCAATCATAGCTACGGTATGGCCTTTTGCCTGCAGTTGAGCGATATGCTTTTCTTTGTCCTGCGGCAGTACTTCTGCGATGACATTAGGAATGTGGAGCCGTTTGCGGATAGCTTCGGCAGTACGTTTATTATCACCTGTAAGCATAACAACATGAATGCCCATTTTTTCGAATAAAGAAATAGCTGCAGCACTGCTGGCTTTTTCCATGTCGGCAGCAGCAATAATACCTATAATTTTTTCCTTATCCGCAAAAATTAATGGAGTCTTTCCTTCATCAGCTAATGCGTCTAAGCATGCACGATACGGCGAAATATCGACATGAATTTCTTTCATTAATGCTTCATTGCCGGCATAATAAGTCTTTTCGCCGATAGCTGCTTGAATGCCGCGGCCAAACAATGCTTTAAAATCCGTGACAGGAGTCGAAGCGATATGGTGTTCTTCGGCATAGGTTATGATTGCTTCGGCAAGAGGATGTTCACTCCCCTGTTCCATGCCGGCCGCTAAGGAAAGCAGGTCATCTTCTTTTCCTGCATAGGTCTTTATATCAGTGATGCGGGGCTTTCCTTCTGTGATCGTACCTGTCTTATCCATGACGACTGTATCAATAGCATGCGCCGTTTCCAGCGCATCGCCGGATTTGATTAAAATGCCGTTCTCAGCGCCTTTTCCCGTCCCTACCATAATAGCTACCGGCGTAGCCAATCCGAGTGCACAAGGGCAGGAAATAACGAGTATAGAGATGCCGATAGAAAAGGCGAACTCTAAATCAGCGCCCAATATGAAATACCAAACGGCAGTTACCAGTATGGCAATGGTAATTACAGCTGGAACAAAAATTCCGGCAACCGTATCCGCCAGTTTGGCAATAGGTGCTTTGCTGGCGCTTGCTTCATCGACAAGCCGTATGATTTGATTGATAGTCATGTCAGCGCCTACACGTTTTGCCAGAAAATGAATGGCACCGGCTTTATTCATCGTTGCCGATGTAACCGTATCGCCAGGGCGTTTTTCTACAGGGATGCTTTCTCCTGTAATCGTAGATTCGTCGATGCTCGTCGTTCCTTGGCAAATTGTGCCATCAGCAGGAATACGTTCGCCGGGCCGTACAATAATTTCGTCCCCGATAACTAATTCTTCGATAGGAATAATGGATTCTATGCCGTTGCGCAGCACGGTAGCTTGTTTAGGAGCTAATTTAATAAGCTTTTCGATTGCCGCGCTGGTTTTTCCTTTAGCGCGCGTTTCTAAATATTTCCCGACTGTAATTAACGTGACAATCATACCGGCGGATTCAAAATACAGATTGGTGCTGTATGTTTCTACGAGGGCCCAATCACCATGTCCCATGCCCCATCCCATGCGGAAAATGGCAAAAGCCCCAAAAACAGCGGAAGCCATTGAACCCATGCCAACCAGACTGTCCATGTTGGGAGCGCCATGGAAGAGATTGCGAAAGCCATTGATATAATACTTACGATTTAGATACATAATGGGAAGAATCAGCAAAAACTGAGAAAATGCAAAAGTAATTGCATTTTCAGGGCCGTGAAATACAGCTTTAAATCCTTCCGGGACGGGCAGGCCAAACCATTCTAAAAACATATGGTGCATGGCAATATACATAGTCGGAATTAGAAAAATAATCGACCATACTAACCGATGCTTCATAGACTTGATTTCTTGTGAAGACGTGTCAGAAGCATTGGCGTCCGTCTGGGCAGTAGATTTTTCGCCAGGGAGAGATGCGCCGTAACCGGCATGGACAACTGCTTCGATAATGGCACTGCTGTCTAATTTGGTTTCATCATACTCCACCTGCATGCTGTTCGTCAATAAATTTACACTGGCTTTGGATATACCGTCTAATTTGGAAACAGCTTTTTCAACACGAGATGAGCAGGCAGAACAACTCATTCCCGTTATCATATACTTTTCATGCTTCATGTCATCAGTCCTTTACTTCATTAATTTTTGCAGTGTACAGACGAGTTCATCGACTACATCCTCTTTGCCTTCACGGATGTCATGAACAACACATGATTTTATATGTTGTGAAAGTAATATTTTATTAAAGGAATTTAGTGCAGATTGTACCGCTGTAACCTGCGTCAGAATATCGACACAGTATCTGTCAGATTCAACCATATTGCGAATTCCCCGTATTTGCCCTTCTATTCGGTTTAATCGTGTAATTAAATTCTTGTATTCTTTACTATTTTTATCTCTGTGTTTTAATTTCCCTGTTGAACAACAACAATCACAGGTATTTTTTTCTTCCATACCGACAACCTCCTTTACATCACTTTTTTGTAATACCCTATACGGGTATATAAACATAATATACCCGTATAGGGTATTATGTCAATACAACAGAACTAAATAAATGAAAATTAAAACCAATTTATTTATAAGTAAAAAAATTCCCTAAACAGGATATACCTGTCTAGGGAATTAAGCGGCATTATATTATTTTTTTAAGACATTGACAACGTCTTGTGTTTCATCTTTGGCATTTTCATATCCAGCAATGATGGAGCCCTGTACGACGATGCAGTCATATCC
>CAVKOP010000074.1:0-8977 GCA_963657835.1 Lachnospiraceae bacterium
CGCTGCCGTGGGTGCCCGCTGCATTGAGAAACAAAACAGTAGTGTCGTCAGGTAAGGTCAAGGCTGCGTCTTCTTGGCGTTGCTTTTGGAAGGTATACGAATACAGAACGTTACTTACAGGTCAAAGTATTATGTGAAAATCAAAGCTTTTTGAACTTGCAGTCCGAACATAAATTTGCTAGATTATAATACATGAGGTAGTTCGATGTATTCGGTTTTCCTTTCGAAAGCGAGGTGATCAGCATGAGTGTATATGAAACGTTAGCGTTGATGATAGCTTTTGCTACGTTAATCGTGCAGATTATTTCAGTACGTAAGTAATTTACTCTTACATAAATTGAAAATAATAGATGGGTACCCACATATCGTCTATTTTCCAGGGCTGGGAAAAACCATCAAAATGAAGTTAATCTCCTCGTTTTTTGAGATGTCCCGATTTGCCGTTAACAGCTGTAGTAAATTCCTGCATGATGGAATCATTGCGGACATTGCAGGCAACATTCAACATTAAACGGGGATGGTTACGTGATATTTATTTGTCTCCAAAGGTGTAAATCGCTGATTTATGATAGAGCCTAAAAATGTGGATTCATGGCTGTATTATATAATGATTTATTTTATGTTTATCACGTTTATGTCACTACGACTGAGAATATTCATTGGCAATCCGTTTAATTTCTGATTCTGAACAAGATGTAATCTTAGCTATTACGGAAATATCGATTCCTTCCCGCAGCATGCCTAGGATATTTGCTATTTTTTCCTGTTGCGCGCCCTGCGCCAATCCTTGCTCTCGTCCTTGTGTTAATCCTTGCTTTATACCCAATTTGCGGCCGCGTTTTTCGCCTATTTCCATGCCTTCTTGTTTGGCGTCGGTCAGGCCGGAGTAGTAATCGCGGATGGCTTTTTCCCGCAGCATGTATTTGTAGCGCATGGTTTCGTCACTCGTAAAGGCGTTTTCTGCTTTGGCTACGTCTTTCATGACTGTATTGCTCATGGTCAATACCTCCATTTCTTTCTCATCACAGTTAGAAAAATACGCTGCCCAGGTTCCTAGTTTTGTCAGTTTTTTGACGTCGCTGTACGTAAATTTTTTGATTTCTATGAAATGCATGGCAAAATGGTCTGTCAGGTGCTGTTTCGAAATGTCATTGCAAATGTGGTAGATGTTGTGCCATGCTGTTTCCGGCAAATAGTCAAAATCCAGCAAGATAATCGATATGGTCGGCTTCAGCTGCGTATACTGTTCTTTTTCTTTCAGTTGTGAGCTATATAAACCGGCCCAATAATACAAAAATCGTTCGGATAAATAGGAGTGCTTCAGCACTTGCACTTCGATGTCGATTTGTGTTCCCCTGTTCGTCTGGGCCAGGATATCGAGCTTGCTCAGTTTTTCATGTTCAAAATCGGGATCTTGGTCTTTGTCCAAAAAGACGACGTCTTCAATTTGTGTTTCTTCATTTTCATACAGCACATCATTTAGAAACTGAATCGTCAAATGTTTGCGCTGTTCGCTGCCCAGAAGGTATTTGAAATAAAAATCATTCATTCGGTTAATCTTGAGGGTATTCATCGCCGCGTTCTCCTTGTATTGTATCATAGTTAGTGTCCAAACACTATATGGGCACAGTATAGCATAGGAAGATTAAAACAAAATTAAAAGACGATTAGAATTAGATTAAAATTCGATGGGAGACATGGGATATGCATTTTCTTGTCAAGAAGGATGCGGTGATTTCCATGAAAGATCCTGCATCAGTCAAAGTATTTTTATCCCACTGGCTGCAATTCGTGAAAGAAAGCGGCGTAGAGGAATTTAAACGTGTCCTAAATCAACAGATTCCGGTCGCAAATTTTATGGCTGTCCCGTGTAAAACAAAAATAAAAAAAGGCGTGAGGAAAGTTCACTCACATCTATCTGTAACGGATGATTTGAAAGGCCCCCAACATTTGACAAAGATCCAATTTGCCTATACTGTATTACGAAATATCCATCAGTTGTTTAGTCATGAAAATTGACGAATTTCAAGCGTAAATCTATTTTTACACTTGATTTTCGGTTGCAAATCAGCTGTATTTTTTTACGATTGGAAATATGATTGTTTTTCGGTTATTAAGCAACATCTTTTACTGTTTTCGTAGATATATCAACAACACATGGCAGCTTCAAGTCAATTCAAGTTGCTGGTGTGAATTTTCTTGTGATACAATAAAGCCAATGAATACGCAGCAGGTGGTGAATGGATTGCATAGTGGGATAAAGCGGTTGGTTTGTATGGGGTTGGCTGTGTTTTTTCCTGCAGGGCTGGCGCTTGGGTGTACGTTGTTTGGCGCGCAGGGAAGCCGTGTGCAGGACGGCGGTGCGATTTTGGTTAAAAATCGTGATTGGCGGCCGGAGTATCAGGAAATGCGGCTGGTTCAGGATGCATCGTATCGATTTTACGGTCTGTACGGGGGTACGAAAGATGCCATGGCGCTGAAAGGCGGCGTCAATGAAAAGGGCCTGGCTGTTTTTTCGGCTTCTGCCAGCGTAATTCCGGCTGCGCAACGAACGGCTATGGGTAAAAAAACAGGATGTATCAAACGAATGCTGGGCATGTGTGCTACGGTAGAAGAAGCGTTGGACCAAACGACTGCATGGGGCGGCCCTAAATTTTTGGTATTGGCCGATGCAACTGAATTAGCGTATGTAGAAGTAGGAAAAAACAATCAGATTGTGGTGAAAAGACAGAAAAACGGGACATTGGCTCATACTAATTTTTATTTGAGTCCAAAGTTTCAACAGCTGAACTTGAAAAAAGGAATTTCGGCATGGCATCGCTATGCGCGGATAGAAGCCCTGTTGGCTTTGCAGTATACGCCGTATCAGCTTGACGATTTGCTGTCATATAGCCGAGATCGGTCAGACGGTCCGGACAACAGTATTTGGAGAGTGGGAAGCCGTCCGCAGGGGCCGCAAACCATAGCGACGTTTGGCGTTTGGCTGCATGCCAATGCCAAACCGGATGTATTTGTCAAAGTGCGGGAGCATCCTATGGATACGGGGCAGGAAGCCGTGTATCGGCGAACGGGGGCCCAGCTGTTTCCGGATGCGTCGTTGTAGCCGTTGGTATATGAAAAAGGATATAATTTAGTATAATAGTATTTATAGATGCAAGCGCAGGAGGAACGCATATGACAGCCAGTGAACAGGAATGGGAACATCTTTTGCATATCAAAACGGCCGGCCGGGATGACAGCCAGGCCGACGGGGAACATCATCCGTATGAACCGACGGATTACTGCGTATTGGAACGGCTGGCCAACAGCGGCTATATTCGCAAGAAAAGTACGCTGCTGGATTATGGCAGCGGTAAGGGACGGGTTAGTTTTTTCTTGTCATACCAGACAGGCTGCCATTCTATTGGCGTCGAGTATGACAAGCGGCTGTGGCAAAAAGCGATGACCAACTGGCAGACTGCGGCATCCTGCCATCGTGTTTCCTTTGTGCTGGCAGATGCGGCTGTGTATGACGTGCCGGACAGCGTGGACTGTTGTTTTTTCTTCAATCCTTTTGCCATGCATACGCTCAAGCGTGTCATAGGCAGGCTGTTGGATTCATGGCAGCGCAGGCCCCGACAGCTATATGTATGTTTTTATTATTTGTATGAAGATACGGCGGCGTATTTAGCGCAGCACGTGCGGCTGCATTTGGAAGAATGTATATCGTGTCAGGACTTGTTTTCTGGTGCAGACTGCAAGGAAAATATATGGGTATATACGATAGTGTAGCGGTGAAACTGTATTCTGTTGGCAGTAAGCCAGCTGCCGATATATGACGTATGAAGGGAGATATTTTGAATGGTGCGAGATATTATGCGGGATGTTATTTTTTTAGGGAGAAAATCCCAGCCAGCAGCGCGGGAAGATTTGCCGACAGCCCAGGATTTATTGGATACGCTGGCCGCACATCGGCAGGAATGTGTCGGCATGGCTGCTAACATGATTGGTGTGCTGAAAAATATTATCGTCGTGCATACGGCACAGGGCGATGAAGTTTTTATCAATCCGGTTATTGAGAAGAAAAGTGACCCGTATACGACGGAAGAAGGCTGTCTTTCGTTGACGGGGATGCGGCAGACGACACGGTATCGGAAAATCGTCGTAACATATGAAGATATGAAAATGAAAAAACGCCGCCGGACGTATACTGGCTGGACGGCTCAGATTATTCAGCATGAATGCGACCATTTAGCCGGCATTTTGATATAGTTTTTGGTTGGGCGGCATCTTGACTTGAAGTACTGTCCAGGCCGTATAGTAAGGCCGTAGGAGGTGCTGCATATGGAAACGATTTCATTGAACAATGGCGTAAAAATGCCGCAGCTTGGGTTTGGCGTGTTTCAGGTGACGGATTGGCATGTCTGTGAACAAGCCGTTTTACAGGCATTGGAAATCGGGTATCGGTCGCTGGATACTGCCAGCAGCTATCAAAACGAAGAAGCCGTAGGAGCGGCCATTCGTAAAAGCGGTGTAGCGCGGCAGGATATTTTTTTGACATCCAAAGCATATATTCAGGAAATGGGATATGAAAACACGAAGGCGGCGTTTGCCCGTTCTTGTGAAAAATTGGGTACGGATTATTTGGATTTGTATTTGATTCACATGCCTTTTGCCGATTATTATGGCGCGTGGCGGGCGATGGAAGAATTATACAAAGAAGGAAGAATCCGGGCTATCGGCATCAGTAATTTTCTGCCGGACCGGCTGATTGATTTTTGTGAAAATGTGTCGGTTATGCCAGCTGTCAACCAGTTGGAGATTCATCCGTTTTATCAGCGAAGAGAAGAGTTGGCATTGATGGCAGAATATGGTATTCAGGCAGAAGGGTGGGCTCCGTTTGCAGAAGGCATGAATGGCATGTTTACCAACCCGGTACTGACCGCGATTGCTAAAGCGCACGGCAAAACAGTGGCACAGGTTATTTTGCGGTGGAATATACAACGTCAGATTATTTGCATACCGAAATCCATTCATCGAAACCGTATGGAAGAAAATAGGGATATTGGGGATTTTGTATTGTCTGATGAGGATATGAAGCGTATTGCCGCGTTGGATTTACAGCGGCCGCAGATGTTCGATCCCCGCAAACCCAGTGAAGTAAAACGGGTATATGATTATTTGAATCATCCTGTCGTAACGAGCTTATAGATGTATGTTCCCTCTGATTTTATAAAAACAAGAGGCGTATAAAAAAACTATATAGATAAAAACAAGGACTGTGAAACAGGCTATACTCGTTTCACAGTCCTTGTTGTATTATTTTGGTATTTACTGCAGTTCTTCGGCGGTTGGTTCTACGCCAAACCATTTTTTATAAAGCTGAGTATACGTGCCGTCGGCTTTGAGTTCCGCCAAGGCCTTGTTGATACTTTCCAATTCTTTTTCATGGCCTTTGTCGATAGCCATGGCAGAACCGGCCAGTTTCTTCGGTTCACCGACGACTTTCAAGTCCGATAAGCCGCCTTTAGCGATATAGTAGAGGGCGACGGCTTTGTCAATGGCAACGGCTTCGCTGGCGCCGGTCTGCAGTTCCTGCAGGCATTGGTAATTGGCATCGAATTGTTTCAATACAGCCCCTTGTTTTTCTGCAAAATCCGCTGGTTTGGAGCCTGCCTGTACAGCGACTTGCTTGCCGGTAATATCATCCCAGCCCTTGATTGTCGTGTTGTCTTGACGGACGACAATCACAGAACCGCCAATGTAATACGGTGCCGTGAAATCAACTTGTTTTTTCCGTTCGTCCGTAGCGGACATGGCTGAAGCGATGATGTCGATTTGGTTACTTTTTAATGCCGGAATCAACGCATCAAACCCCATGGCTTTGATTTCGACTTTTCGTCCCAGTTTATCCCCAATAGCCTGCGCTAAATCGATATCAAATCCGACGTAAGAATCGCCTTCTGTTGCTTCAAACGGCGGAAAAGACGGTTCGGTACCGACGATTAACGGCTTATCTGTTTTTTCTGCTGTTTTTGCATCTTGTGAGCCGCATCCTGCCAGCAGTGAAATCGTGGTGAGCGCAGCGAATCCGGCTAATATCCATTTTTTGTTCATATTCATACACCCCTTGCTTTTTATAATAAAAACATGTAAGTAATTATACAACCAAAAAGAATAAAAATCAAGGAAGTACAGAAAAAATATACAGAATATAATGAAATAACATGATGAATCACGCCATTTGTACTATATATAATATGTATATAAAAATACCCTTACGAAAAAATAAAATTATCGTTCATTTCTTCGTAAGGGTATAGATAGATTTAATTTTTTTTAGGAAGCCGCTTGAGGGATAGTCCAACACGTCCGCGCTGAGCATCGACGGAAATAATCATGGCATCGACGATGTCGCCGACGCTGATGACATCTGTAGGATGACGGAAGTGGTGACTGCATAATTCGGAGCGATGAATGAGACCCGGTGTTTTTAGGCCAAAATCGACAAAGGCGCCGAAGTCAACGACATTGTGCACGGTGCCGCGCACGATTGTACCGACCTTTAATTCATCCAGTGAAACTACATGGCGGCGTGTCAGCGGCTTAGGAAATGCGCTGCGGACATCCCGTCCCGGCTTGCGGAGTTCTTCCAAAATATCACGGATAGTCGGTTCCCCGGCATGCAGGGAAGCGGCCAACAGCGGAACGGCATTCATTTGAATTTTTTCCTGTAGGAGATGCAGTTTGGATGTATTCTGCAAATCCGCTGGCACAAAACCATAATGGGCGGCAATTTTTTTGGCCAGGTCATAGGATTCTGGATGGACAGATGTATTATCCAACGGTTCGTCCCCGTCTTTGATGCGTAAAAATCCAGCACACTGGGTAAACGTAGCAGGGCCCAGGCGGTTGACGGACAGTAGTTCCTGCCGGTTGTGAAAGGGGCCGTTTTCGTTGCGGTAGGCAATGATATTGGCGGCCGTGGCGGCTGTCAGGCCGGATACATGCTGCAGCAGGGCGGCAGAAGCGGTGTTCAAATCGACGCCGACGTAATTGACTACCGATTCGACAACCGTGTCTAAGGCCGCAGAGAGGTCTTTTTGATTGACATCATGCTGATACTGACCGACGCCGATGGATTTGGGGTCGATTTTTACGGATTCTGCCAAAGGGTCTTGGATGCGGCGGGCAATGGATACGGCGCCGCGAATCGTCACATCCAAATCAGGCAGTTCTTCTCGTGCCAAGTCTGATGCCGAATAGACGGATGCGCCGGCTTCATTGGCAATGACATAAGGGCAGGAGAGATGCTGCGCTGTCAGCATAGCGGAAACGAACTGTTCCGTTTCATATGAGGCCGTGCCGTTGCCGATGGAAATTAACGTCACGCCGTATTTTTTTATCATTTGTCCCAGTGCAGCCGCACTTTGCTGACGCTGCTGTTCAGAACTCGTCAAATAGTATGTGCCGTGAGCCAGCACATGCCCCGTCGGGTCAATGACGGCTGCTTTACAGCCGGTGCGGTAGCCAGGGTCTAAGCCCAGGATGGTCTGCCCGGTAAAAGGCGGCTGCAGCAGGAGACTGCGCAAATTTTTGGCAAAAACGGCAATGGCTTGTTTATCTGCTTTTTCCGTCAAGTCGTTGCGAATTTCACGTTCCAGCTGTGGAAAGATGAGCCGTTTGTAACTGTCTGCAGCTGCCGCGGCAAGGATTTGACGATACGGCGAACGACCATGCACGATAGCTTGGGTCAATTTTTCAATATAGAAATCATGGTCGGCAGTCAGTGTTACTTTCAATAGCTTTTGCGCTTCACCGCGATTGATGGCCAAAATCCGGTGACTGGGCAGATGGCAGATGCGTTCGCTGAAATCTTTATAGGTAGCCATGGTCGGTGCATCGGCTTCTTCGACCTGCAGCGTGCAGGTCAGTTTGGCTGACTGCCAAAGGGCACGGCGAAGAAACTGGCGGAACGGTGCCAATTCAGAAATTCGTTCGGCCAGAATATTGGCGGCACCATTGATGGCTTCGTCTATAGAAGGAACCTCGTCGGTCACATACGCGGCGGCAGCAGCTTCCGGGCTTGCCCCTTGCGGGTCTTGCTGCCAAAACATATCGGCGAGCGGTTCTAGGCCGGCATCCCGCGCCATAGACGCTTTCGTGCGTTTTTTCGGTTTATACGGCAAATATATATCTTCTATTTCCTGCAGCTGCGAGGCAGCGTCCAGCTGCTGTGCCAAAGCATCTGTCCATTGACCTTGTTCCATAATGGATTGGCGGACTGTTTCGCGGCGGCTGGCTAGGGCTTGCTCGTGCGTGTAGTGTTCTTGAATTTGGCGGAGTTGTAATTCATCGAGTACGCCTGTGGCTTCTTTGCGATAACGGGCAATAAACGGAATCGTGTTGCCGTCCTGCAGCAGCTGCAGGGCCGTCTGTACCTGTCTGACACGGACTCCGACGGCAGCTGCTACGGCATGAATGATTTGTTCTTCTGTCATAAAGGAGCTCCTTTCTCTATTCCTTTATTATGGGTGTAAGACGACGGCAGGTCAAGAGAAAGGTATATTTTTTATCAAATAGAATCCAAGGAACGGCAAAAACGCATTATAAAATTTCATATTATGAATTAAAAATTTATATTGAATATGTTGAAATTTTTATTAATAACCGTTACAATATAATAGAAGATACTTGGAAATGGCATATTATAAATTATATGGTATTTGTAATAGGCCTATAACCGAGGAAAAAGAGGAAGGGGGAAATACGATGAAGATTGCCGAATTATTGCGGGATAATGGCTATAAAGTCACGCCGCAGCGACTGGCTGTGTATGATGCCATTAATCATAATACGACACATCCCAATGCAGAAGCGATTTATACCAAGCTGCAGCCCCAATATCCATCTATGAGTTTAGCTACGGTGTATAAGACGATGGAGATTTTTGCTAAAATTGGCGTTGTCAAAATTTTACAGTGCGGGGAAGACGCAC
>CAVKOP010000075.1:0-8949 GCA_963657835.1 Lachnospiraceae bacterium
ATCCGTGATTACTATTCAGGCCTGGACGATGCTAAACAAGAAGGCATAGAAATAGGCGAAAGACGTGGTGAAGAACGCGGCCGCAAATTGGGTATAGCTGAAGGCAAAGAACTAGGCATAGCGCAAGGACGAGAACAGGGATTAGCGCAGGGACGAAAACAAGGAGAACGGCAGGCGATTATCAGCATGCTGCGCCATCATTGGGCGCCTGAATATATTGCACAAATTTTGCAGTGTCCCGTTGAAAAAATAGAACGGATAGCTAAAGAGTGTCACGTGTAAAATGAAAACCCCCGCCCAAACAAAACATAAAATAAATCCTCATATATAAAAAGCCATGAGCATATGCGCAACGCATACGTTCATGGCTTTTTCGTCTTATGTAATGAATGTTACGTAGATTGGCAGGAAATTATCTTTTCCGCATCTTGCTAAGGCATATTTTCCTATCTTCCAACGTATCGATATCCAGCAATTCATCCGGATTGGTTCGGTACAGATAGATACTGTTTGTATGCTGCCGCAGGATTTGACGGCCGCCTGTATCTCCTCTTTGAGCTGTCAATTTATCTTTATGCTGATTCGCAAAGACAGCCGGACTCATGGGGTGTATACCGTTGCTCATGGCTCCCAAAGTATAAGGGGACTGCTGAAATCCCTGCAGGAATTGTGTTATGCTTTTCTGGCTCAAAAGAGGCTGATCTGCCGGAAAAAATGCCCAGGCAGCGGCATCGGGGCTGTGTTGTACGCCTAAGCGCAGTGATGCGGCCATACCTTCATCGGCTTGATTGTTCATGATGACGGGTATTTGCTTACCCCGGCACCATAAGGCTATTTCCGAATATGCCGTGACGACAAGCAATGGCCACGCATGAGCCTTGCTTACAGCATAGAGCGTATCCAATCCATATTGATACAGCGGTTTGTCATCGAGGCGCGTCAATAATTTATTACTGCCAAACCGTTTGCCCCTGCCCGATGCCATATAGATTAAAGAAATATCTGTCATCGCGGTTCCCGTTCCTTTTCGTTAAATGCTGTAATCAGTCCGTTTGTTACGTGGCATTGGTGCAATATATTTTGGGCTTGCTGCATCTGTTCTATCGTATCGCATTGGTTAATGACAGGAATGATCGGCTGAGTATAGTGTTCGCCAAGAATATCCAAACATCCTTGTTTCCATATCATGCTAAATATATCCTGTGTCAGTATGCTTTTGGGCTGGACACGTCCTTTCTGCCAACGAAAACATCCATCGGCAACCGATTTCCCGAATGCCGATATACCGGCAAGGCACAAAATAAGTTGGGTTTGCGGCAGTATCACCGGTTCGTAAATGTCGAATACTTTCAAGGGCATCCGTTTGGAACCATCTGCTTCGATAAGGATACTATCGGCTAATGGAGATACTTCTTGAAAAAGGGTATCGCCGATATAGGTAATCTTGCCGTTTTCACACGGAATGCCGACCACAGCAATTCCTTCAGCATCCAGCTGTCTGGCAATATCCCTACGGTTTCCCGTCAAGACACCCCAACGCGTCGGACGTTTCATATGTGTCGTCGTCACGATAAGTACTCGTTTTCCTATATCTCGTTGTTCTTGGGCCAATGCATAGATCCAAGTCGTTTTTCCTCCGGCACCCACGAAGGATATAACCTGCGGAGTATGCCAACATAGTGCCGTGCATATCGAAGCAATGCCTTGCCAAAGTGACGGCTGTGCCATCAGTGTATTATGTTGGTATACGTACAGATGGGACATCAGCACTCCTCCATTGGCGGGCATCCCCTTTTTCACGGCCTTCCCGGCGGGCCCGTACAGCAATCAATTCGGCCGCAATGCTGACGGCAATTTCTTCCGGCGTCGCCGCCGATATAGGCAGTCCAATCGGGGCATGGCATGTACCGATTTCGTCATCTGTAAAGCCGTCCTTGCGCAGTTTATTCCGCACAAAAGCCAGTTTAGTACGACTGCCGATGACCCCCAAATAATAGGGATGACAAGCCAACATCTGCCGCTGCACTTCATAGTCGCCGATATGGCCTCGTGTCATGATGCATACATAATCATGGCAGGTTACCTGAACGGCTGCCGATAAATCACTAAAATCAGCGACTATAGTCTGTTCTGCCTGAGGGAACTGCACGGCGTTGGCAAATTCTTCCCGGTCATCAACCACAATGCAGGAAAAGCCGATTTGGGTCAATACGGGTACCAGTGCCTTGGCTACATGGCCGCCGCCAAAGACAAAGACCCGGCCTTCATACGCCAAAGGTTCCCGATACCAACGGGCAGTTTCATTGTCTGCCAGCCCGCTTCCTTCATACAGCCAGCAAGGTCTTTCCTGCAGCACCTGTTCCAGGGAACGGCATGTTTCATCAGCACCGCACACACATATCGTTTGCCCGATACATCCCATCGCCCACTGCTGCGGCACTGTCACGTCCAATACCAGCCAGGACGGTATATGCTGCCGGCGTGCTGCTGTGATTTGAGTCAGACACGGCAGGACATTGGGCTGAGACAGTGAAAAAAACTGACAAAACACTTTCGTTTCACCGCCGCATACGGCACCAATATCTGAGGCATCATTGGGATGCAGTATATAAGATACTATCGTCGAGCAGCCTGTCTGCAAAACTTGCTTCCCCTTTTCACAAGCTTTATACTCTGCAATGCCGCCGCCAATCGTTCCTACTGTCGTCCCATCGGTTAAAACCAATTGATGACTGCCAACACTGCGCGGCGTTGAGCCTTGACTATCAATCACCGTAAGGAGAACCGCATTCCGTCCTTCTTCTAATTCTCGTTTTAGACATTCAAATATATCTTCCATAGTACGTTACCTTATCCTTATTTGTATAACAGCAATACGTCTTCCGGCTGTACGCCCAAGGGCATTTCCAGCTGCGGCGGTCTGTCCGTTTTGGCAAACCGCCACCAAACAGCCGGCGATGATGCACGCTGGTTTTCATAGCGGAATTTGACAACCCATTCAAAAGGCTGTTCTATTTCTTCCATCACACGAATTGGGTACGCATTGGTCGCCACCTGTTGGTGAAACGCATGGCCGCGCACGCCGACGGCACATATCGTATCGCCCACAGGCTGTTCCGTTGTCAAAGAAATGCCCCAATCCGGGACAAATACTTCACAGGTTCCTGTTTTTTGGGCAGCTACGATATTTTTACAACCAGTCAGCACAGCGGCCGCTTTGGTCTGCGGCTGGGCAAACACGTCTGCCGTTTTTCCAATGACTTCCAGCTGCCCATTATCCAGAACAGCAATCGCATCACACAGCTGATACGCTTCATCACGGCTATGGGTGACAACAATGCTGTCTTTTTGAAATTGGCGCAGCAATTCTTTTAGTTCTGTCATGACTTGTTCTTTCAAATAGCTGTCCAACGCACTAAAGGGTTCATCGAGAAGCAGAATGTCCGGTTCATTGACCAAAATCCGTGCCAGGGCGACGCGCTGCTGCTGGCCGCCCGAAAGCTGGGACGGCTTTTGCTTTTCCAGGCCGGTAAGCCGCATCCGTTCCATCATCGTATAGATTTTTTCTTTCCGTTCCTGTTTGACAACGGACCTACGAATACCGCAGGCGATATTTTCTGCTACGGTCATATTGGGAAATAGGGCATAATGCTGAAACAAATACCCGACACGCCGTTCCTGCACGGCCATGTTGATATGACGGCTGCTGTCAAAAAACACGCGCCCATCCAGTGAAATATGCCCTGCATCGGGATGTTCAATACCTGTAATACATTGGAGCGTCTTGCTTTTGCCGCATCCGGACGCGCCCAGCAACCCTAATACGCCGCCGTGCGTCTGAAAAGCAACATCCAGCTGAAAATTTCCCAACGTCTTTTGAATGACTGCATCTAAGCTCATGACCAGGCCTTCCTTTCTCGGCTGCGTTTTTCCAACATGTTTACCGTAAGCAGTACAACTGCACTAATGGCAATGTTGACGAGTACCCAGATAAAAGCACTGTATTCGTCATTCGTCCGCCATAATTGATAGACTGTCGTAGAAATCGTCGCTGTATTTTTGGGGATATAGCCAATGAGCATGCTCGTTGCGCCGTATTCGCCCAACGCCCTGGCAAACGCCAGCACCGTACCGGCAATAATGCCTTGCTTGCAGTACGGCAGGCGGATACGCCAAAAAATAAACATATCAGACAAGCCCAGCGTACGGCCGCTCCATGCCAAGGTTTCATCAAAACTTTCAAATGCGCCGCGGGCCGTGCGGTACATAAGCGGAAAAGCGACGACCGCCGAAGCGATAACGCCGCCATACCACGTCATGACAAACTGAATACCCCATTGCTGCAAAAACACACCTACGGGATGCCGCAGGCCAAAAACGAGCAGCAGCAGCCAGCCGCAGACCGTCGGCGGCAGTACTAGCGGCAGTGTCAAAACGACATCCAGTATGCCTTTTAAAAGCCGCGGTGCTTTGGCCACATAATACGCCATGGCAATACCGCTGAAAAATACGATTACACTGGAAATAGCCGCAATGCGCAGACTATTCCAAAGGGGATACCAATCCATGCTTCATCATCCTTATTTTACTGGGCTGAACCCGACGCTGGTGAAAATCTGCATCGCTTCATCACCCTGTAAATACTGTAAAAACTCTTTAGCTGCTTCTTGATTTTTGCTTGTCTTCAAGACAGCTGCCGGATAAATAACCTGCCCGCACATAGCCTTTGTCGCACTGTCAACAGGAGTTAATTTGGCACTGTATGCATCTGTCGCGTAAATAATACCGCAGTCTGCACTTCCTTCGCTGACCTGCGTCGTGACTTCTTTTACATTGGAGCCGTATGTAATATTGCCGGCGCCGGCAATGGCATTTTCATCCAAATTGTAGAATTTCAAGATTTTCTGCGTGTACTGGCCGACAGGAACGTCGCTGTTGCCCATAACCAGCCGTACGGTGCCGTCTTTCAATTTAGCTGCCATATCATTGAAATTGGCAATGCCTTTAGGATTGCCTTCCGGTGTAACGAGGACGACTTTGTTTTCCAATAAATCGACACGTGTATTCGTATCTACCATGTCGAGTTTTTCCGGATTGGCTTTTTCATCTTTAGACGCATCAAGCTGATTCATTTGCTTTTGTGCCGCAGAAATGAACAAGTCGCATTCTGCGCCATTTTGAATTTGTTTTTTTAACGTTCCCGACGAATCATAGTTAAACGTAATGTCTACATTCGGATGATCTTTTTGGTATTTCTCAGCAATCTGATTCATCGTTTCTGTCATGCTGGCTGCTGCAAAGACGGTCAAATGCACGTTGTCTTTACTTGCCGCTTTTTGTTCCTGCGTATCTGAGCCGCAGCCTCCCAGTATACCGACAGCCAATGCCGCTGTCAGCGCCAACCCTACTACTTTTTTCCAATTCATGTGTATGCACCCCTTTTTGTGGTTATAGGAAATATCTCCTTTTACAGCCTCCCAATGGGAAACTTATTTTGCTGCACAATCGCTTACATCGCCGCGCAGCAAATCCATGCCGTGCGGAATGGTATCTAAAAAGACAGCCATGCATTCCCGGCAGGCTTTGGGACTGCCCGGCAGATTGATGATTAATGTGTTGCCGCGAATCACGCTCACTGCCCGTGACAGCATGGCTCGTTTGGTAATAGACAGCGACGCGCTGCGCATCGCTTCGGCAATCCCCGGTACCAGACGCGTCGCTACAGCCAGTGTGGCTTCCGGCGTCACGTCCCGCAGCCCCAGTCCCGTACCGCCTGTCGTCAAAATAAGGTCCAGCTGCCGTTGATCCGCCAGCCGCATGAGCTGCCGTTTTAACGCGTCTTCGCCGTCAGGCAGCAGCAGCGTTTCTACAACATCATAGCCGCGTTCCTGCAGCGTCTGTACAATCGCCGGGCCGCTTTCATCGATGCGCTCGCCACGGCTGCCTTTATCAGACAGCGTAATCACAGCCGCCTGATAGGGACGTTTTCCCTGCCGCGGCACGATGTCCATCGCATCGCCTGGCCGAATCATACCGCCGTAAAGGACTTTGGCAAACACGCCTTCCCGCGGCATGATACAATCACCAACAGCCTGATAAATAGCACAGTGCTGATGACATTCCTTGCCAATCTGCGTCATTTCCAAACGTACGTCGCCGCACTGCAGCAGCGTTCCTACTGGCAGCGATGAAAAATCAATGCCGCTGACAACGAGGTTTTCTCCAAACGCGCCATAGGCGACCTGCACGCCGCGGCGGCGAAATGCTTCTATTTTTTCCAACGAAAGAAGACTGACCTGCCGATGCCAATGGCCGGCATGCGCATCGCCTTCAATACCCCAGTCCGCAATGAACTGTCCCACAGCAACAGGTCGTTTCTGCGTGCCTTTCTGCGTACTGATACATACCGCTTCTATCGTTCCCACGATTCAGCCTCCAATCTGATTCATCGTTTTGTTTTCTGTAATCTGCCCGGCCGTATCAAAACAATGCCCTGCCGGCTTTTGAGCCGCAGCCCAGCCAATCGCCTGCCGCAGCGCTGCTAGCACATCGGCACGGCCAGACCGCACGATGGCTTTTAAATCCACGCCCTCATCATAACAAAGACAAGGCTTCAAAAAGCCCGTACTCGTCAGGCGCATGCGGTTGCATTGCCGGCAAAACTTGTGCGTGTTGGCAGCAATCATTCCCAAACAGCCCTGCAGTTTTTGACTCGTATAATATACAGCCGGGCCGTTGCCATGACGCCGTGCGTCAACCTGCAAATCCGGATACGCCGACTGCAGCACGGCCAATGCTTCATCGGCTGACCAGCCTTGCTGCTGCGCGCCATACCCGATAGGCATCATTTCAATAAACCGCACAGCGCCAGGCATGGTTTCTGCCAGCCGGGCCAATGGCAAGAGCTGATTCCTCGTTTGCTGCAGCAGTACGGCATTGACCTTTGTACGAATCCCGGCCTGCACAGTCTGCACGAGCGTCTGCAGCACGCAAGACAGACCGTCTACACCGGAAATCTGTCGAAATTGGTCAGCATGCAAACTGTCCAAGCTGATATTGACCGCATCTATACCCATCTGTTTCAACGCTGCGATATGGGGCTGCAGCAACAGTCCATTGGTGGTCAGCGTCATGCTTTGTACGCCCGGCAGCTGCCGCAGCGACTGCATAAAAGAAATAGCGCCCTTTCGTACCAGCGGTTCGCCGCCTGTAATTTTAAAGCGATGAATGCCGACTTGCAGCGCAGCCCGGCAAATCAGCAGTATTTCTTCATACCGCAAGATTTCATCATGCTCCACGCTGGGCACATCGTCAGGCATGCAGTACTGACAGCGCATGTTGCAGCGGTCTGTCAACGAAATCCGCAAATAATTAATTTCTCTGCCCCATGTATCTATCATGGCGTATCCGTACTCGCTTCATATTGAAAATGGCCGCTTTTGCCGCCTGTCTTTTCCACAAGATGAATATCCCGGATACACATCCGTTTATCTACGGCTTTGCACATGTCATATACCGTGAGCAGCGCTACTGAAACACCGGTCAAAGCTTCCATTTCGACCCCGGTTTTACCGTCGCAGCGCACAGTACACCGCGCTTCTATTTCCTGCGTTTCATCGTGAAAGAAAAAGTTCACGCCGCATTGGGTCAAATTTAAAATATGGCACAGGGGAATCAATTCACTTGTTCGCTTGGCCCCCATTATGCCGCCAACCTGAGCAACGCCCAGCACATCTCCTTTTTTCATCGTTCCCTGCCGGACCGCTTCATAACAAGCCTGGCTCATCTGAATCCGCCCGCTCGCCACAGCCGTGCGGGAAGTAACCGCTTTGTCGCTGACATCCACCATGACGGCATTGCCGTTGGCATCCATATGTGTAAATGAACTCATACTCTCACCTACTTACCAAATCCGCAGTTAGGGAACGTGCATACCGGACAGTTTAAACACAATCCCCCTTCGCCAAGACGGGATAAATCCTGCGGCGCAATGGGGACTTTAGCGGCCAGCGACGGCAGCACAAGGTCAAAAATCGTCCGTTTGGCATACATGACGCATCCCGGCAGTCCGATAATAGGTCGGCCATCTGGAGCATAGGCCAACAAAAACATCGCTCCCGGCAGTACCGGCGCCCCATAGGAAACCATCTGCGCGCTCGTCTGTTTGATGGCCAGCGGCGTCTGGTCATCCGGGTCCACGCTCATGCCGCCCGTACAGACTACCATATCCATCCCCTGCGCCAGCATGTCTTCAATCGCCGCAGTAATCTGGTCTGGGTCATCAGCCAGCGTGATATGCATTGCCATCTGCATGTCGAATTCAGCCAGCTTTTCTTCTATGACCGGCGTAAACGTATCTTGAATCCGTCCATGAAAGACTTCATTGCCTGTCGTAACAACACCGACGCGTTTCATGACAAAAGGCCGTACATTAAACAACGGTCGGGGCCCTGCCGTTTGCTTGGCCTGTTCCATTTTTTCTTTTTTTATAACTAACGGGATAATCCGCGTCCCAACCAGTTTATCGCCAGCATGAACAGTAAAACCGCCGTGCTGGGAAGCAATCATCATTTCACCTATGGCATTGACAGCCTGCAAATGCTCCCTGTCTACGGTCAACACGCCGTCGCAGTCTGCAATCAGCTCAATTTTGCCTTCTTTCACTTCACTGCCGTGCATATGGCTGCCCATGCAAATATCCCGCAGGATACAGGCTGCTTCGTTTTCATGCAGCATCGTTTCGTCATTTTCCCAAATATAGATATGCTCTTTGCCTACAGAAAGAAGCACGGGAATATCTTCCGACTGAATGATATGGCCCTTGCGAAATACCGGCCCTTTAGTCACGCCTTTAATAATTTGCGTAATATCATGACAAAGTACTTGGCCGACAGCTTCTTCTGTTTTCATTTCTTTCATTCCTGCATACCTCCTTCATCTATCTTGCAG
>CAVKOP010000076.1:0-4045 GCA_963657835.1 Lachnospiraceae bacterium
CGAACTGAGCGGCAACGCTGTACAGTATGACGCTGAAGACAAAGGCGAAATTACCCTGGGTGGTGCAAATGGCACTACTATCAGTAATGTAAAAGCCGGTGTCCTTTCTTCTACTTCCACGGAAGCCGTCAATGGTTCCCAGCTCTATGCAACAAACGTGCAGGTTAACAAAAATGCCGTTTCCATCAATGGTCTCCAGAATAGCTTAGGTTCCTTGTCTCAGGATATCGAAACGAACAGATCCTCTATTGCTTCTCTGAAATCCTCCATTGTTTCTATCAATTCCAATGTTACAAAAGCCACTAGCCAGCTGACTAAAATGCTGAGTTCTTCAGCAGATATTTCTCTCAGCAACCTGAATGATGACGGCAAAGCCGTGCTGTCCGATGCGGCGAAAGCTGCTGTCCAGGATTATTTGAAATCCAACAATATTGAGACAGCTAACGTAGCAAAAGTAGCAAGTGTTCAGAAAGCCGCTGCTTCTGCTATCAGTCTTGCTTCTATTTCCCCGGCATCCATGGGTGAAGCTGTAACTTATGATTCCGATTCTAAAGATCAAATCACATTAGGCGTCAACTCTGCCGGCACTTTTACAACTAATACCGCTATCGTCGGCGTAGACGGCGGCCATGTATATGAAGGTTCTAACTATGCTGCCACCGGCAACGATGTATATCAGGTAGGCAAACGTGTTTCCACCTTTGAAACTTCCATTGATTCGATTAATACAAACATCAGCGATATCAATGCTACTATGGCAGAACATACCGCTCTTATTGGCGAAGCCAGCCAGATTGCTAAATCCAACCAGACCAAGCTGAATCGTGGCTATAACGTACAGGTTGATGGCGTTACAGTTCGTAATGCCACTCCAAACGATAACGCCATTAATTTCAAATCCGGCGCAAACACCACTTTAAGCAATAGCAATGGTGCTATCTCTGTTAGCGTCAACGCCGATGGCGAAATTGCGGAAGGCAACACCGGTCTTATCAGCGGCAGCACTGCCAAGGCGGCATTGGACAAGAAAGCCGATGTAGATCTTAACAACCTCTCTGATGACGCTAAGAAGAACATCCAGTCTGCTGTCGAAACAGACCTTTCCGGTAAAGCGAATGTTTCCTTGGATAATCTTTCCGAAGAAGGCGAGCAGAAGATTAAAGACCTCCTGTCTACGGATATGTCCAGCAAAGCTGCTACCGATGCTTCCAACATTAACATCGCTAAATATGCCGAAAAACTCGGCACCGGTATTGTTACCGAAGGTGATACCAACCTTGTAACCGGTGGCACTGTATACGAAGCCATCAAAGAAATTCAGGGTGGCGATGCCGGCCTTCTGAGCAAAGTAAACCTCAGCCTGAATAACATTTCCAAAGATGGCGAAACAAAGATAAAGACTTTAGCAAAGGAAGCTATTAAGGTAGAAGATGGCTCAAACACCACTGTTTCTACAGCTACAGATGATGCTGGCAATATTACCTATCGCGTTAACGTGACTGCTGGTGAAATTTCCGAAGGTAATACCGGCTTTATCACTGGCGACACCGCAAAGAAAGCACTGGATAAGAAAGCCGATTCCGATCTTGGAAACCTTTCCGAAGAAGGCAAGAAAGCAATTCAGGACGCTGTTTCTGTAGACCTTTCCACCAAAGCCAATGCAAATGCTTCTAACGTAGCACAGTACGCAGAAGATTGGGCTACTGCTATCGGTACCGGAAAAGTAGAACAAGGTAGCAACAAACTGGTAACTGGTGATGTTGTCTACAGTGCTGTTTCTGTGAAAGCAGATAAATCCTATGTAGACACCGAGCTGGCAAAGAAGGCCGATCTCAGCACAGTAACTGAACAACTGGCTACTAAAGCAAATGCTGACCTCAGCAACCTTTCTGAAGCCGGTCAGGACAAAATCAAAGAAGTTATGAAGGACGACCTGGATAAGAAGGCGGACAAATCCTATGTAGACACCGAGCTGGCAAAGAAGGTAGATGCCGATACCTTCAATGAAGTCAAAGATCAGGTGGAGCAGAACACTACTGCCATCGCCAACAAAGCGGATAAGTCCTATGTAGATGGTGAACTGGCAAAGAAAGCAGATGCTAACAATGTCTACACCAAGGATGAAACAGACAAAAAAATTGAAACCGCTGTAACCGGAGTTAATACTGCTATTGCTAATAAGGCAGATAAGTCCTATGTGGACACTGAACTGGGCAAAAAGGCTGATCAGTCGGCGGTCAATGAACTTTCTTCCAAAGTATCGACTAACGAATCTTCCATTAACGACCTGAAAAGTGCTACCAATATCGATGTAGCTGCTTATACAGAAAAACTGGGAGTAGGAGAGATTACTGATGGAAATACCGGGCTTGTGACCGGTGGGGTGGTATACCAGGCAGTCAATGAGCTGAAAGAAAATACGGGTCTGGGGCTGGTTGCTGTTTCTGATGGTACTGTCACTATTGCGAAAGATTCTGAAGCTACCAAAGTCAACTTTGCCGGTAAAGACGGCGCACGTGTAGTCACCGGCGTGATTGCTGATGCTAATGACGTATATAGTGCTGCTAATGTGGGCTATGTCAACGAACAGGCAAAAGCATTAGAATCCGGCATGAACGCGATGAACGCTAAACTGACCGATGATATTAAAAACGCCGGTGCTGTAGCTGCTGCTCTCGCTGGGCTTCATCACCTGGATTATGATCCGGATAACAAGCTGGATGTTGCAGCTTCTATCGGTCACTATCGTGGAAAGAATGCCGGTGCGCTTGGCGTATTCTATCAGCCCAATGAAACCGTTATGGTTTCTGCCGGTGCGACTATTGGTGCGGACGATAATGCCTACAATGCTGGCGTTTCCTTCAAGATTGGTAAAGGTTCTTCTTATGGAAGTACCTCGAAAGCTGCTATGGCCGCTGAAATTCGCAAGCTGAAAGAAAACAACGAAAATCAGGCATCTGAAATCAAAGAACTGAAAGAACAGATGGCACTGCTTATGCAGAAGATGGAACTTTCTACGAATGTAGAAAAGTCCATTGCTAAATAACCATCTCTCATTGTATTAAAAGGGACAACAGGGGATGGAGTAGAGCGCTGTCCCCTGCATTGTCTTAATACGAAGAGGTGATTGCTATGATGGATAAAAAAGAAGGGTACGTGTATCGACAGTCCTTTGTAATATCCAAAGAAATGAAAGCTGTTTTGGATGATTATTGCCGTATGAATGATATCCCCAAAAGCATTTTCATCCGGCAAACAGTTTTTAAAGAGATTGCTTCCAAAGGAAACAAATGGAAGAACCTGGTAGATAAGCTCTAACAATATAATAATAAGAGCAATACAAAAGCCCGATCTGTCAAATGACAAGTCGGGCTTTTGTATTGCTTGTGTTCAAATAAGGAGAGTATGAATATATAATCAACGGATGGCTTTCTGTACATCTTCGGTGATGTCTACATCGACATGACCGTATACATAGCCTCCGGGGATTACAACAGTATCGAGATTCTTTTCTTTTGCAATTTTAGCGACAGCCTCATCTACTTTTTTCTGGATTGGCTGAACCAAGTCAGTATTTTTCTTTTGCAGAATTTCCTGGTATTCCTTCAGGAGTGCCTGCTTTTGTTCCTGTGTCATATCTTTGGATTTTTTATCATATTCTGCCTGCAATTTCAGAGTTTCAGCGTTAAATTCCTTGGATACTTTGACAAAGGCTTCGTCATTAGCCAGAACCTTGTTTAAATTAACAATACCAGTAGCTGCATCCGCAGTAAAAGCGGAGCAGAGAGTTGCTGCCAGAATACCGGCAGTCAAGAAAATAGTTTTCTTCATTTTAAGAGCCTCTTTCTTTTGATATCAATTAATTAAGTTAGTTTAATTGGTTTACTAATTCATTATAACACTATAGCGCATATATATCTATAAAAATTCCGCACAAAGCTCTTTTATTACAAATAAAACCGGTAAGATTTCGAATGAGAAATCTTACCGGTTTACTAATCAAATAATTAGGCATTATCAGAAGCCGCAGGTTGGAGAGTATAAT
>CAVKOP010000076.1:4055-8812 GCA_963657835.1 Lachnospiraceae bacterium
GTATAATTATTATCTGTCTCTGCCGTTGGTTCTGATTCCCCGTCATTTATTTTTTCAGCATTGCTTTTCTTTACTACCTTTATGCGGTGTTTGTTATTCTTTTTTATCTCATCTCTACTGTAATTACTTTCCAGGAAAATAGAATGAAAGATATGCGACTTGCTCTGGGGCGTTAGAAGCCTCCAGTTGGCAATAAGAATTTGCTCTTCGCGATTTAATGGCTCCAGGTCGCTGGTAATAGCTTTCTCTAAGGTTTCCTTTTCTACAAGAATACTGTTGTCCTTGATTACGTTATCGTAGAAGTCACCATAAAGAATTAAAGATGTGTCAGAGAGTAGATTGTTGTTTTCAGATTTATAGTACGTTTTTTCTTTAAATCCGCCATCGTAGTTATCTTTACAAATCCCACCTTTTTTGAAAAAGCTTTGGGGGTTGCGATCGATTTCTTTGGCCAGAAGCCTTAGGTTTGCTGTGGTAGGAAAAACCCTCCCGGCAAACCATTGGGTAACTGATGGTTTTGAAACATTGCAGATTTTAGCAACCGAGACTTTATTCATATGCCATTCGACTAACATGGTATGTAAGTTTTCAACAAAAATATCTTTGAACTGTTGAATAAGAGAATCATCATATTCACCTATAACTTTTTTATCCAAAACCAAGGGTACTCTTGTATTCTTCTTGGTCTTTTTCGATTCTGAAGATTGGCTAGGCATTTTTACTATGTTCTCCTTTCACCCATTAAATATTTAACTCTTTTGTTTAATATTTTACGCGAGTGAGGGGTAGATTGCAAGAATTGCAGATAATTTTATTAACTAATTTTGGCGTCGTGTAGCATGCTCTTTTGCGGTTAATTCATTAGTTAATATAGTAAGTCTTATTGACTATATAACCTGAGAATTATACAATAATAAAGAGAGTTAAGAAGGGAGCTTTTTTATGGAAAAACTTGAACAGTTAAAAATAGTTAGGGAAAGAAGCCAAGTCAGCGAAAAAGAATGTGCCCAAGCATTGGGGGTGTCTGTATCAACGTATCTTGACTATGAAAACAATCCACGACGGTTAAGAGTGGATCAGGCAATTATATTGGCTGTAACTCTTGGTAAGGATCCGGCTGAAATCGATTGGTTTAATCCCTATAGGAAAGAAATGAATTTTTGAGGTAAAGATTATGTCTCATAATGAAAAAACTGAAATTAACGAAGTAGTCATTAGATTAAATTTGCCGTTTAAACCGCCTTGCATTTTACGACTTTCGAAAAAGATGAATCGCAATAATGGCGAATATTATTTTTATGACGAGAACCAGAATGTTTTAACTATTAAAACAGAAGGGAATCAAATGGTTTTGCATCTAACCTTGGATGATAAATCCTAAATAAGGCAATCGTTGTACCAAAGAATAGAGAGCACAGGAAAAATGAATAGATCAATCTTTTTACTACCTATGGTAAGATTAGCAAATATTACCCTCTTTTATGGTGAAGCGCATTCGAGCGTTTTTTTTCCGTGTAAAAGAGGGAATTTTTTTTGCTTATTTTAGTTAGTTAAGACTAATCGAAAGTTAGGAGAATGGCTATGAATGAAGACAAGAAGGGGTTTGAACATTTAAAACCGGTATATCAGCACATTATTGATCGCGGGTATTTTGACGGGCAAGCCGTTTATATGATTACCGGTGAAGAACCATCAGAGACGACTTATTTCGCAACAAATGAAGCGAGAAAGCTTGTACGTGAATTAACTCCAGGGGAAAAACGGAGTGGTCTGGCTGAGAAATTCAAAGAATTGATGGGGAAATATCACATTTCCGCAGAGCTGGAAGTAGAACCTCCGGATAAAAAGAACAAGACCCTTGAACCACTTGCCATTTCTCTTCGGGGGCGTGAAACGGGTGCTGAAAAAGATTTCTCTGTATGTGGTGATGGGGATATAGATGATGGTCTGGCCGATACCATGGAGATTCAAGGTCCACTATCTATGGCATCAAGAAATTATCTCAGACGCGTTGCTAAGGAAATGCGAGATACCGATGTGGCTATTGGAAGAGCTATAGAGAATGGTAATTCGGAACAAGCGGAGTTTTTAAGTAACCAATGGGATTCTCAACGAGGAAAGTTGCTTGTTTACCTAAAGAAAAGCAAGATTCGGGTTTGCCCAATGAGGAAGAAGGATAAAGAAAAAATCATAGATAAGGCAGAAGCCGTGGAATACAAACAAGAAAAAAACAAGGGGATCGAAAAGCCTAAAACTCGTGGGCATTCTCGTGAATTAACTAGAACAAAGCAAAACAGCTAATTCGGTTGGAGGTGTATAGCCATGCTCGATGTAAATAAGTTTGTGGAAGAGACAGTTGTTCAAAATCGCGAAATAGACGCTCGATTTGAGGCCAGAGAGAAGAAAAAAATAGAAGCCTACATGGATCAATTTAACGTCAACGTAGAAGTCCCCGACGAAAAGAAAAAACAGGTGCCTAAACGAAATAAGCTGGCGGCTGATAAATCTGCGGACTTCTCTTGGTTGACAAAGGAAAACATGAAAAAGCGCTGGGAGGAAGCTAAACGAAAAGTTGAGCAGGAACAGAAGCAGAAGGCGGAGGAGCTGGCACGAGAAAAAGCGGCTCAAAAAGCCATGCAGGAAGAAATAAAGGCGGCGAGACAGGCCGCAGAGAAGAAGTCAACACAGTCGCAGAAGGTGGCTGATGCATTGGCAGCTTCTTCACCGGAAGTGCCTAAAAAAGAAGAAAAACGGGCAATGCCAAAGCCCATGCCTAAAAGCAAAGCGGTCATCGTTTCGGCAAGAAAAATGCAGAATCAGCAAATTGCCTTTCATTCCAGCTTTGCGGCGCAGCTTGGTATTAAGCAAGACCCCTCGAAGCTTTTGACAAAGGTGCAGTCGGCTGGGAAGGATAGGGGTCGCTAATGGGGAAAAAATATTATGGTATTTGGCTAGACGGGAAAAACACAGTAGTGGATTCCTGGGCTGAATGCCAAAAGAGAACGCGTGGCGTCCCTGGGGTAGAGTTTCGTGGGTTTGAGTTAAGATCCGATGCCGAAAATTTTAAGGGCTATTCTCACGATGCTGCTCCAGTGATTGCTACTAAAGCGCCTCCGCGTATGACACTTAGTTTCTTGACCAATAAACCAGATATTTCTGTAGAAGAAGGGCCTGAACTAACGGTAGCGTCCCCGCAAAAGCTTCCCTATGAAGTAACTATCTATACTGATGGCTCCTGCTTTAATTCTTCGGAAGGAGGAATGCCTCAAGAGGCAGGAAAATTATATCCTGGTGGGTATGCCGCGGTATTCCTGGATATGCAAGGAAATGAACTGATGCAAATTAAAGGTGGCGAGCAATATACCACTAATAATCGCATGGAACTTACCGCTGTAAAGGAAGCATTGCAATGCTTAGATGATGGGACAAAGCATAAGATACATATCGTTTCTGATAGCCAATATGTTGTTAATTCTTATTCGAAGCATTGGGTGTCCAGTTGGAAAAGAGCAGGGCTGAAAAGCGGCGATGAAATTATCTGGAGAAAGTCTGGCAGCCTGGAGGAAGTAAAAAATCAGGATCTTTTCAAAAGTATCGATGTCTTACAAAGCAACCATGAGGTGGAATTTACGCATACCAGGGCTCATGTCGGTACAAAGTACAACGAACTTTGCGATGACTTAGCTAAAAGTATGTCCAAGCAAATGCACAGCCTAAAAAACTCCGTATCTATGTCCAATACTAAGCCGGTTATTGTGCGAAGTGTCCGGGAACCGGCTGAACATGCCCGGTAAAGAAAGGATACGCAGATGATACCGAAAGAATTACAAGAAAGAAAGCAATGGATTTGCTGGAAATATGAAAATCGCCCCGGAAGGGCTAAGCCCACCAAGGTACCATATAACCCGGTGACCGGGTTTAAAGCCAGTACGATGGATCCTTCTACTTGGACAGATTTTGAAACAGCCAAATCCCAAATGGGTAAATACAGCGGCATTGGGTTTGTTTTTACGAAAGAAGACCCTTATGTGGGTATTGACCTGGATCATGTGCTGGATGATAAGTACGAATTCATCCAGCGGGATGCCCGGGAAATCTTTGAAAAATGCAATTCCTATACGGAGATTTCCCCTTCCGGAACGGGTATCCATATCTTAGGGAAAGCAAAACTTCATGATGTGGCACATAAAGTGGAAGAAAACCTGGGATGTGGGACCTGCGAAAAAGAACTGTATGAATCAGGCAGATATTTTACTGTTACCGGAAAACAACTGGGCCTGGTCAATGAAATCCGAGACGTGCAAAACGTAACTGATGAAATGGAAAAGGTCATGGTTGAGGCACAAAAAGGGCGTAAAAAGCCGGCGGGGAAATCGATCGCACAAGAACCTGCCCTAGTGTCTGTAGAACAGCAGGGACCGGTACAAGAAGACGCAGTTATTACCTATGCCCGCTCAATTTTTTCGGGAATTGATACCTCTACAGAAGTGGGAAAGTCGTTTCTCCATGACAAAGCAATCAAGATTGCTAATTTTCTGGAAAATGGAGAAATCACCAAAGCGGTCAGAAATCGGGATTTGTTTTTGACTTACACCCAGCAAGGGCAAACACGGACAGCCATTATTCCTGATGAAGGATTAGGCTTTAGAATCCCGGCAGAGCCGACAGCACAGAAGGAATATCTATATGCCAAACTGTTTCGACATTTGGAAAAAACACAGGCCTGGAATCTGAACAAACAACCGCAATTTGCTTAT
>CAVKOP010000077.1:0-8745 GCA_963657835.1 Lachnospiraceae bacterium
ACCCATGCCTTCTCTACGCTCTATTTTTGCTGGGGCGCCCAGGCGGCATTATATCATTATTACGGCATTGCCAAACGGTTGCTGCCAGCTAAGTTATTTGGTATTTTTGAGTACCAGCTGACACAAAGCCATCATCCGCTGCTTCGCGGCTTTGATGACCGGTATTTTATTCCTCAGTCCCGCCATACGGCGATTGATGATATTCACGTATACAATACACCGCAGCTGGAAGTCTTGTCACGATCTGCAGAAAACGGTATTAATATTATCGGCACGCCGAATCATCGCCGCTTCTTCGTACTGGGACATTTTGAATACGACAGACGAACGCTGGAAACAGAATACCTGCGTGACAAAAACAAAGGTCTGCCTATTGCCGTACCTAAACACTATTATCCTAATGACAACGATGCCAATACGCCAGTCTTTACATGGTGCAGTTATGCCCATCTCTTTTATCATAACTGGCTGAACATTGTCTATCAGGAAACACCGTACAACTTGACGGACATTCCGGCACTCTCCATATGTGCTCATTAAAAGATACCCAATCAGAAGGGCTTTGCATGAATATTTTACTATCATGCAAAGCCCTTTTGTTGTCTTTCGCTTACAGCAGAGAACTTGCTGCAACGTTTTGTACACCCCTACTGCCGTCTCATTACGTAAAAAACGACTATAGAAAAAAGGGACTATCGTACAGACAGTCCCTTTGAATTGTTAGGAAAGCAATAATTCTTCTGCTACCATATTCATTTCTTTTTCGTCATTTCTGATTTGCGATTTAACATTCATGTCCTCTTTAATCCTGTCTTGTACATCATTGAGGCATTCCAACAACAGCGGATTAAAGGCTCCGCATTCACCATGATAAATCATAGTGAGCGCTTTTGTATGGCTATAGGCATCTTTATATACCCGCTTGCTGGTCAAGGCATCATATACATCCGCCAAGGCCACGACTTGGGCTGAAATCGGAATGTCTTCCCCTTTCAGGCCATCTGGATAGCCGCGCCCATCATACCGTTCGTGGTGCCAGCGGCAGATTTCATAGGCGACATTCAGCAATTCTTCCCCTTCATACATTTTTAAGCCGCGAATTATTTTAGCGCCAATCAGTGTATGCTGCTTCATCTTTTCAAATTCGTCTTTAGTAAGCGGCCCCGGTTTGTTGAGTATGGCATCATCAATGCCAATCTTTCCAATATCATGCAAGGCAGAGGCTGTAACAATCATACTTCTATCGTTCCGCGTCAGATGATAGGTATCTGTTTTTTCCATCAACTTATCCAACAATATGCGCGTCAGTGCACTAATATGCCTGATATGCAAACTGCTTACGGCATTTCGAAATTCGATGACCTGGCTCAAAATATCGACCATCATGCGGTTGTTTCTTTCTTTTTCATAAATCTGTGACTTTATGATTTTAATCAATCTTCGCTGTTTGGCATAGAGCATGATAATATTAGCTACGCGCCGTCGAATAATCAAGGAATCAAAGGGACATTGGATATAATCGATAACGCCCAGATTATAAGCACGGCGTAAATCTGCTAATGAATCATTACTGGAAATCATCATGACCGGAATATTTTTATACCATTGATTTTTTCTCATATAAGACAAGACTTCAAATCCGTCTATTTTAGGCATGACAAAATCCAGCAGGAGCAATGCTATATCCGAGCTGTATTCCTGCAACAGCTGCATAACTTCTTCCCCGTTTTTAGCTTCCAAAATCCGATACGTATCTCCCAAATTGGCTTTGAGTATAGCACGGTTCCTAGCGGAATTATCTGCAATAACAATCAGCGGCCGCATATTGGTCGTCTCTAAGGCAGTGGATTTTCTCTTTTGACTATTGGCATCAAGTTTCCCCGCCACACTACCTTCTTTATGCAGTTTATTCTGATACATCAGTTTATCGGCCCGCCGCAGTGCCTGCCCGACATGTTTGCCATCATAAATGACGCCGCCTATGCTAATTGAAACATGCAAGTGTTCATATTCTGCCAAACGAATGGTACGCACTTTTTCCTGTATGATTCTCATCTTGCGGCCCAAATCCTTCTCTGCAATATACGGCAGGATGAGGACAAATTCATCTCCACCATACCGGACCAGGTAATCATCATGGCGGATACAGGATTGAATCATTTCGACTACTTTTTTTAATACGATATCCCCTACGTCATGTCCGTATATATCATTATATAATTTAAAATCATCCAAATCGATCGTGACAATGCCGCCAACCGGACAATTTCCTTTAATTTTATCTTCAAAATAACGGCGGTTGTACGCGCCCGTCAGCGCATCGGTATACAGCTCGTGGTCATACCGTATTAAGCGCTGCAGCAATCGTTTATCTTTCTTTTCATGGGGAAACAATGTTTCGACAAAGGGATATACGACTTCCAACACATATGGATTATGTTCAATTTCTACATAGGTAGCGACAACCTGGTAGATATCGGTTCCTATGTATTCCAGCTTCACGGTCTGTGATTTTGTTTTTAATGCTTTTTCAGCTGCACAATTATGGCAGCGGCTGTTCTTTTTCCATAATTCATAACAATGACACGGCGAAATATGCAAATCTTTTCCTTCGTTGATGCATACTGGCCGAAACATATTCGGATCGACAATTCGTACCACAGGAAATACGCTGTGCAATGCCTGCATCAGCGTCTGCATTTCTTCCAAGGTTTTACTTATCGGCCTCATATATTGTTCCAAATTGATATTCTCCACAGCACTATCCCTTCTTTACTTCAAATTTTAACGGTAACAGCTCCTCCCATGGGAGAGTCTAAATCACCGGGCCATTCCCATTCTCTGCCGCACAGCCAGACGAACCAGGGGCGGGCTGATTGCATACAGCAAGCACCCTGCAAGCAAATATGAAGCCACTCGCTTACGATGCTTGTTGTAATGCGCTGTCTGTATGCCGTATTAGAAATCATGAAAAATCCCTGAAAGCACAAATGTACTATCAGGGATTCCTGCTGCTTATTTGGTGCCAAAAATACGATCACCAGCATCACCAAGACCAGGGATAATATATCCATGTTCATTTAACGTGTCATCCAAAGCAGCTACAAAAATCCGCACATCCGGATGGTCTGTATTCACTTTTTTTACACCTTGCGGCGCTGCTACTAAACACATGAGCTTGATATGCTGTATTCCCTTTTCCTTCAGCAGAGAAATCGCTGCAGATGCGCTGCCGCCGGTTGCCAGCATAGGGTCTACGATGATAAAATCGCGATTTTGAACATCCGGGAGTTTGCAGTAATATTCTACCGGTTCCAGCGTTTCCGGGTCACGATACAATCCAATATGCCCCACTTTGGCAGTAGGCATAAGGTCCAACAGGCCCTGCACCATCCCCAACCCGGCACGCAATACAGGAACAATACCAATTTTTCTGCCGCTAATCTGTTTCCCCATCATGGTAGAAACAGGCGTTTCAATTTCTACGTCTTCCAAAGGAAAATCCCGTGTAATTTCGTACCCCATGAGCATTGTAATTTCTTCCAACAAGTTGCGAAAATCTTTGGAGCCCGTTTCTTTTTTTCGCATCAGCGTTACTTTATGCTGAATCAGCGGATGGTTGATAACTTGTACCTGCATTCCGTGACAACTCCCTTCATCGTATCTTATTTATCCATTTCTGTAATCATAGCGACGCGTTTGGCATGTCTGCCGCCATCAAAGCCGGTGCTCAGGAAAATACGGACAATTTCTCTGGCCAGACCCGGTCCAATGACACGGCCGCCCATAGTCAAAATATTGGCATCGTTGTGACGGCGGCAATATTCTGCAGAAAACATGTCATGGCAAAGAGCTGCGCGGATACCGTGTACTTTATTGGCTGCAATGCCAATACCGATGCCTGTGCCGCAAATCAAAATTCCGCGGTCAAAAGTCCCGTCAGCAACTGCTTCTGCTACTTTTTTGGCAATTTCAGGATAATCACACCGTTCTCCTGTCAGTGTCCCATAATCTGTAAATTCAATTTGTTGTTCTTTTAAGTATTCCTTAATATTTTCTTTTAAATCAAAGCCGCCATGATCGGCGCCAATTACTAATTTCATTGTAGTTCCTCCCTCAACGAATGCACTAAGACTATCTGTATTATACGACAAAACGGAAAGCGTGCCAAGACACGCTTTCCGTTATATACCAAAAATATATACCTGCTATATATAGACGTGTTAAAGTAATATGACATTGCCGCCGGCTGCTTTTTTCATGCGGTTCATAACGGCCATTCCCAATCCTTCGCCATCAACGCCTTCTGCCAAAATGACGTCTACCTTGTCTGCATCAAAGGAGAGCAGCCCATTGTATAATTGTCTTGCCAGGGATTCTTTGTCTTCATGACGCCCCCAGACGAACATGTGCTCTTTAGGAAACCGGTCGCCGACTTCTTTACTTACCAAAAAGCCTACTGTTTTCTTTTCTCTTTGGGCCTTGGTATACAATTCCTGCAGTTTATCCGCTACTTCATCTACCGTTCCTACAGCTACCGTCATCGGCGCTGACGGCGCATAATGGCGGTATTTCATGCCCGGTGCTTTCGGCACGCCCTGTCCTGTGACCAAGTTGGTATCCAGACGAACATGCGGCACGACTTCTTTCAGCATGTCAATCGTAATGCCGCCCGGACGAAGAATGGTAACTCTGTCTTCTCCCGTGCATTCAATAATCGTCGATTCGACGCCGATATGGCATGCCCCGCCGTCGATAACCATATCAACACGGCCGTCCATATCATGCATAACTTCTGAGGCCGTCGTCGGGCTGGGACGCGTCGATAAATTAGCGCTTGGCCCTGCGACAGGCACGCCGGCACAGCGTAAAAACGCACGACAGACTTCATGGTCCGGACAGCGAAGTGCTACCGTGTCCAAGCCGCCCGTTGCCGCATCAGGCACTTGAGGCTGACGAGGGAAAATAATCGTCAGCGGACCCGGCCAAAATTTTTTCATTAATTTTTTGGCTGTTGGTGAAATTTCTGCAGCTACTTTTGCGGCAGCTGCCTGGTCGGGAACCGTCAAGATAAGAGGATTATCACTCGGACGTCCCTTTGCCGTATAAATACTGCGGCAGGCATCGGCATCCAGTCCATTGGCCCCAATGCCGTATACCGTTTCCGTCGGGAAAACAACCAACCCGCCGTCACGAATAATTTGCCCTGCTTCTTCTAAAATCGCTTTATCTTTTTCTATATTTGTAATCCGTACAAGTTTTGTTTGTCTCATTTACATTCGCTCTTTTCGTGAAAATAAGATGACTCGTTCGATACCGCCATAATCTTTTACTGTTTTGATATGAGTATACCAACCATCCTGCGTAAAAATAGCAACGACATCATCTGCTTGCCCTGCTCCTATTTCTACCGCTACATATCCATCTTTTTTTACATGTTTCGGGCTTTCTTTTGCCAGACGCCGATATATATCCAGTCCGTCTGGACCGCCAAACAAAGCCATGGCCGGGTCATGACGCACTTCCGGCTGCAGCTGCTGCATATCCGCAGCCGTCAAATACGGCGGATTAGACACAAGCCAGTCAAAGGTCTTATCAGCTAGTGCAGAAAACAAATCACTTTCCTGCCACTGCACACGCGCATCCACGCCCAGCTTTTTGCCATTCTCCCTGGCTATTTCCAAGGCTTTCGGCGAAATATCTGCACCAATTCCGACAGCCTGCGGCAAATAATGAAGCAGACTGATGATGATAGCGCCGCTCCCAGTTCCTATGTCCAATATGGATACAGGCTTATTTTTTTCTGTCATGTCTGCCACCGTTTCTACGAGCATTTCCGTTTCCGGCCGCGGAATGAGCACATCGGTTGACACATGGAAATCAAGTCCCATAAATGCTTTCGTTCCCAAAATGTGAGCAACAGACAACCGGCCTGCCCGCTGTTTGACCATTTCCCGATAGGCTGCCAATTCCTTAGGATTCATCGGCTCATCATAGTGAGCGTATAGATAAATCCGTTCTTTTTGAAGAACATGGGATAACAAAATTTCTGCATCCAGCCGGGGAGATTCAATTCCTTTTTGGGAGAAATACTGCTGTGTCCATTGTAATAACGAACCAATAGTCCACAGCTTAGTCATTGGTTTCGGCTTCTTTCATCAATTCGGACCGGCGTGCTTCTGCCAATGCCTGAATAAATTCGTCAATATCGCCATTTAAAATATTTTCCAATTTATACAGGGTCAAATTGATGCGGTGGTCCGTCACGCGCCCTTGCGGGAAGTTATACGTCCGAATACGTTCACTGCGGTCGCCTGTACCGACCTGACTGCGCCGCGCTTCCGTTACTTCGGCATTGGCTTCCTGCTGTGCTTTGTCCAGCAGACGGGCTTTTAAAACGCGTACCGCTTTTGCTCTGTTTTCCAGCTGCGAACGTTCATCCTGGCATTCAACTACAATACCGGTCGGAATATGAGTCATGCGGACAGCAGAACTTGTCTTATTGACATGCTGGCCGCCGGCACCGCTGGCACGGTAGTAATCGACGCGGACATCATCCATGTTGAGGTTGATTTCCACATCTTCGGCTTCCGGCAGTACGGCTACGGTTGCTGTCGAGGTATGAATGCGGCCGCCGGCTTCTGTAACAGGCACACGCTGTACGCGGTGCACACCGGATTCATATTTAAGCTTGCCGTATACGCCAGACCCTTCTACGGAAAAAATAACTTCTTTAAAGCCGCCCAATTCCGGTGCATTGGAACTGATAATGCTGGCTTTCCATCCTGGCTGTTTTTCAATATATTTCATATACATACGGAATAAATCTCCCGCAAAGAGGGCTGCTTCGTCACCGCCTGCACCGGCACGGATTTCCATGATAACATTTTTGTCATCGTGCGGATCTTTGGGAAGCATGAGAATATGAAGCTGTTCTTCTAAATCGGTCAACTCTTTAGATAATTCATTATATTCTTCTTTGGCCATAGCAATCAGATCGTCATCACTGTCCGGGTCATCCATGATTTCTTTATCCCCTTTGACGGTGTCGGCAATCTCTTTGTATTTACGGAAGGTTTCTACTATCGGCATCAGTGCTGCATGTTCTTTAGTCAGTTTTTGCCATTCGTCTTGGCGGGCGATGACAGCAGGGTCGCTGATATTTTGTTCCAAATCCATAAATTTGTTTTCTACGGCCTGTACTTTATCGATAAACACGCTTGTATCTCTCCTCTTTTCTCTAATACTGTATCAAAAACAGTCAGGATGCTGCTTTGCATTCTGTATACATTACATTATATACTAAAAAAATACATACTGATAGGCTTCCTGACGGAAGCCTATACATTATTTTCATGTTCGTTATGCTTTTTTTATTTCTACCTGTACCTGCATTTTCTCCGTATCAGCCGCCGGTTCTGTTTCCTCTTCTGGTTTCGCTGCTTCCAAAGCTTGAATCGCAACTTCAATTTGGTCGGCGTGCGGTTCGCGCGTCGTCAAATACTGCAGCCACAGCCCCGGTTTTACCAACGTTTGGATGACACGGTTTTCGGTCCTGCCGGCCAGACGAATTAATTCATAACTTATGCCGGCAACAACAGGCATAAGGATAATGCGTGAAATAATTCGTTCTATCAGATTCGGCCAGCCTAAAAAGGCAAACACAAAAATAGACACGACCATAACAATAAGCAGAAAATTTGTGCCGCACCTAGGATGAAGACGGCTGTGTTTCCTGACATTTTCTACTGTCAATGCTTCTCCTGCTTCGTATGTCCAAATCGTTTTATGTTCAGCCCCATGGTATTCAAAGACACGGCGAATATCACTGGTAAGCGAAATACCCCATATATACAGCAAAAAAATAGCCAGCCGCAATATACCTTCTACAATATTCAGCCGTACAGTGCTTTCTGCTACACCGGGAATAAATTTAGCGCCATATGTAGGAATAATCAAGAAAAAAATGATGGCAAGTACAGCGGAAAAGGTCATCGTAACAGCCATCTGCTTCGTCGTCAGCTGTTCTTCTTCTTCACCGGCAGCCTGGGCCGAATAGGATAAACTTTTCATGCCATATACAAGTGATTCGCCTAAGGCAATAGTACCGCGAATAAAAGGTTTCTTTAATATGGGATACTTCTCACCCAACGAATGAACCGGATCTTTTTTGATAGTAATTTCTCCGGACGGCGTGCGCACCGCTGTTGCAATATATTCAGGACCGCGCATCATGACACCCTCAATAACGGCCTGGCCGCCGACATATGTCTTTTCTTTTTTCACAGTCTATCCCCCTTATGCTGTTTTCCTACATACAAAGAGAGCAGAGCATTTCTGCTCTGCTGCCCACTTGTATTGCTGCTTATTTAGCTTTTTTACCATAACGTTTATTAAACTGTTCGATACGGCCGCGAGCCTGCTGAGCACGTTGCTGACCTGTAAAGAACGGATGGCATTTAGAGCAAATTTCAACACGCAGTTCAGATTTAGTAGAACCGGTTTCAAAAGTATTGCCGCAAGCACATGTTACTGTAGCTTTGCCGTAATTCGGATGAATTCCTTCTTTCACTATTACACACCTCTTTCTTACTCAGACATTTATCAATCATTCAAAACCTATGCTAAGATAGTATAGCACAGTGCCTAGTGAATTGCAAGGAAATCATGACATAATTTTAATAGAATTGAAATCAAAATTCGCAAAAAAACTCGTAACCATTCATTATTATTAAAATTCCTATG
>CAVKOP010000078.1:0-8740 GCA_963657835.1 Lachnospiraceae bacterium
ATAAAATCCTTGGCTTTCGTCAATCACGCTGTAAATCATATCGGCTTTGACTTGATTGCGGCGGTGCATCGCTGTCAAACCGCCATGGTCATCAAGCCAATGCGCTACTTTATTGACAAAATAAATATCAAATACCGGCGGCGTGTTGTACGTCGAATCATGTTCCACAAAGGTCTTGTACTGCAGCATCAGCGGCAGGTTATCGTTGGCGTTCTTCAAAAATTCGTCTTTGATAATCGCTATGACGACACCGGCAGGCCCAACATTTTTCTGCGCACCGGCATAGATGAGGTCAAACTGCCGTACATCTACAGGCCGGCTCAAAAAATCACTGGACATATCACAAATGACTGGAATATCAAAATTAGGAAATGACTGCCATTCTGTGCCGTGAATCGTATTATTAGACGTCATGTATACATAATCCGTATCTGGCTGCACGACAAAATCTTTTTTTGCTGGTATATACGTAAAATGATCTGCTTTGCTCGATGCAATTTCATAGGTTTCTCCAAAAAACTGCGCCGCTTTCATCGCTTTGTCAGACCAAACACCTGTATTGATATACCCGCCTTTTTTCTTTAGGAAATTTGCCGCATGCATGACAAACTGCATACTGCCGCCGCCTTGTATAAAGACAACATGATAGCCTTCCGGTACCTGCAGGAGTTTTTTCAATGTCGCTACGGTATCATCCTGCATTTCCTGATAAGCAGCACTGCGGTGACTAATTTCAACAATACTCATTCCCGTGTGGTTGAAATCCAAAAATTCACGCTGAACTTCCTGCAAGACTTCCAGCGGCATAGCCGATGGGCCTGCATTAAAGTTGTACACTCGTTTCATACGTTACACCTCTCACTCATCAAGGAGCCGCAGGGAAAGCTCTCTTGCTAAAAAATCAATAAAAACAAAAAACTCCCGTCCCCTAAAGGGACGAGAGTATATTCCCGCGTTGCCACCCAACTTGCCTTTCGGCCAACTTGTACCGCTATATCGGGCGTACCCGTCAAATTCATCATTTGCGGCTCCAGAGCGGAACGCCTTACTGTCCTACTGCCTCACACCGTCCGGCAGCTCTCTGTAAAGACAACCATAAGTTGCTTCTCTTTCATCGCCTTTTGTAAAATATTGAGTTCATTATAAACACGTTTGTCCAATATGTCAAGACATATAAATCAATTCATGTATTGCCATATTTTTATTAAAAATACTTCTGTACCCACCATATCATGCGTTCCCTTCCGGTTATTCGCTACGAAAACACACGTTTTTTTCTTCATTCTATGCACACATAGTCACTGCCAAAGAAATGATCATCCTTATTCGGACGGAACGCGGCGATTTTGCAGGAAGCGGGTAACTACACGGCGATATGCCGTCGTATCTGTTTCTATGCCGACAGCATGGGGCGAATCTTTAAAAATATACATGTGTTTATCTGCGCTGCCGCAATTATCATACAAGCTCTGTACCGTCTGAACCGGTACCAGTTTATCTTGCCCTCCATGCAAAAACAGTACGGGTGCCTTAATAAAGCGAACGGCCTGGGCCGGCTCAATATTGGAAACCAGCTTATGAGTATGAAACAGCATCGCAGCCTGAAAAAACGGATCCAAAAGATTATAGCCCCAAACAGCTCGTTCATCTTGGGCTGCCTGCCGCAGTTTTTCCCGTCCCAAGGCAATGATATTGCCGTATGAACTGTCTGCGACGACGAAAGACAGAGAATCACCCCGGTCACTTCCGGCATACAGCAAAGCCATGGCCGCGCCCAGTGAAACTCCGTGCAGCCCGATTTTCATGCTGCCGTCTTTTTCATAAAGCCATTGTACCCACTGCGTCAAATCATCAATTTCACTCAGTCCCCAATCGGTATGCTCGCCGCCGCTTTCACCATGACCGCGCTGGTCAATAAGGAGTACATTGTATCCCAAATTTCGGTATATCGACACATAAGGAAGACACATCGTGCGATTTTGATACAAGCCATGCAAAAGAATAACGGTTTGGTGCGAACCCCGTCCGTCAGCAATATACGTTCCCCGCAAAATGGTCCCGTCCAGGCCATTGACACGGACAGGTTCCCAATCTCGTTCTTTTTCCAATTGCCGCATATGTTTGACATCATGACTGTGGTTTTCAATGCCTAGCACCGTATCCCATGGGGCTGTTCGAAATTCTTCAAACGCCATGTTGCCAATAAAGAAGCCTGCGGCCAATGCCAAAATCAGCAAGAAAATACATCCTTTTCCCAACCATCGCAGCATATCGATATCTCCCTTTTTTTGTAGTATTATCTATTAGTATAGGCCTTATAGCATCCTCTAAGTCAAGTCTCCTTTTAAGCCCCTGCCGCTTTATTGGCTTAGGACGATAGATTCTCCATCATCGGGCACGTGAATATCACCTACATAATATGCGGACGCTTCTTTCGTATATTGTTCTTTTCTTGTCGGCAGCGTCTTATCTTCCGTATGATATAAAATAACATGCTTGGCCTGCAGCTGTGCCGCTGTTTCTGCCGCTTCTTTGACGGTACTGTGATGTTTTTCATAGGGATGAAATACGTCTTTTTGCCCATACAGGCAAAACGCTTCTTCGAGCAGCCAATCGGTCTGCCAGGCATAGGGACGGCATCGTTCGTTATAGGGTTCATCGCCCAGACAAGTCAGCCGCATCCCGTCAGAAAATCGAATTTCATAGCCAAACTGCTTGGCCTTCGTAGAAGCAATATCAAAAGCAGTCAACGTCATATCCAAAAAAGTTCGGCTTTCGCCGTCTTGCATGGCATCCAAATGAATGCGCGTGCCAATATAAGAAAAATCACTTTTCTTAAGCATCATTTCACACATGACAAAAAGCATCTGCTTGACTTTATCATGACAGTAAATATAAAAATCTCCTTCATAGCGTCCTGCTGCCATGAGAGAAGCTATCTTGCGAATCACCCAGACAACACCCAAAATATGATCGGTATGGCCATGGGTAACAAACATATGGTGAAACGCAGCATACTGCACGCCAACTTCTTCTAATTTGCGCAAGATCGTATTTCCGCCTCCTGCGTCAGTTAAAAACCAGCCGCCGTCTGTATGAATCAAAAAACAGGTATTATAACACTGCGTCACCATCGCATTGCCTGTACCCAGCATATGTATAGTTCGTGACATCGTCGACATCCTTTCCTATTTGTATTCGGCATATAGAAAAATCCCTTCTGCCATCTGGGAAGGGATTGCTGCTGCATGTATATTATTCTATTTCTTCCCGCAGGACCACTCGTTCTGCGCCGTCTATTTCGCGAAGCTGGACAGAAATATCTTCCCGGCGGGATGTCGGAACATTTTTTCCTACGTAATCTGCCCGAATCGGCAGTTCCCGGTGGCCTCTGTCCACAAGAACAGCCAATTCAATAAATCGCGGCCGTCCCAGTGCCATAATGGCATTGAGTGCTGAACGAACTGTCCGTCCAGTAAACAAGACATCATCTACCAAAATAACGATTTTGCCGTCAGCATCAAACGCCCGGTCTTCACTGCCTACCGTGTTGATATGGCTTTTCTTGCCATCATCACGATATGCAGATATATCTAAATCATAAACCGGCAGATCACAGCCTTCAATCGCCGTAAGTTCTGCAGCCAACCGTTTAGCCATTGGAACACCGCGCGTATGAATACCGACAAGAACCGTGTTGTCCAGTCCTTTATTGCGTTCAATAATTTCATGGGCAATACGGCGAATAGCCCGGCTGATTGCCTTTTCATCCATCAATACATTTTTCTCTTTCCACATGGCGTATACCTCGCTTAACGGCGTTCTTCAGCTTGCTGCAAACAAGCTAAAAAATCATCAGGAGCCGGTGCTTCAAAATGCATCGCTTTTCCAGTAATGGGATGTACTAAATCCAGGCAGTGTGAATGAAGTGCCTGCCCTGCAATCGGGAAATCATCTTTTTTATATCCGTACAACGGATCATTGACCACAGGATGATTGATATAGGCCATATGAACGCGAATTTGATGCGTCCGGCCTGTTTCCAGCTTGCATTCAATCCAAGTATACATCCCGTAGCGTTTGACAACGCGGAAATGCGTCACGGCGTCGCGGCCGCCTTTAAACGTCACTGCCATTTTCACACGGTCTTTGGCATGACGGCCAATAGGGGCATCTACAATTCCTCTGTCTTCCGTAATATTTCCATGTACCAGTGCCCAGTACGTCCTCCGTGCTGTGTGCGCTTTGATTTGTGCAGCTAACCCGCGGTGCGCTTCGTCGGTCTTGGCGGCTACCATGACACCGGATGTGTCCTTATCCAGCCGATGGACAATTCCCGGCCGAATGACACCATTAATGCCCGACAGTTCTCCTTTGCAGTGATACAGCAGGGCATTGACCAGCGTCCCGTTTGGATTGCCTGCAGCGGGATGTACTACCATGCCCCGTGCTTTATTGACGACAATAATGTCCTTATCTTCATAAATGACATCAAGAGGAATATTTTCCGCTTCTGCTTTTACTTCTTCTGTCGGCTGCTGAAACTGTACATGTACACAGTCGTTAATTTTTAAACGACGATTGGCTTTGGCTTCTTTTCCATTTACCAATACGTTACCTTGCTGCACGATTTGCTGCGCAAAACTTCTCGACAAATCCAGCATTTTTACTATATACACATCCAACCGCATTCCTATATATTCTTCTGTCACATGCCACTCTTTTTCATTCATATTGTATACCCTCATTTATCTGATATATGCGTCCAGCTGTACCATAACAACAGGCACACGCCAACAACGATGCCAATATCTGCAATATTAAAAACAGGCCAAACTCTAAAATCAAAAAAATCAATGACAGCGCCGCGCACGCCCCGGTCCAATGCATTACCGACAGCACCGCCCAGCAGCATGCCTGTCCCCATCTGCACAAGCCAATGAGACGGCAGCTTTTTATGAAAAAATCCATACAGCCCCAGCAGCAGTGCCGCAATACATAAAAACAGCCAGCGCTGATTTTCCAAAATGCCAAACGCCGCGCCGCGGTTTAAAATATATGTAATATGAAAAAAGCCCGGAATAACCGGAATCGATTCATGAAGCATCATCCATTCCTGAATGGCCATTTTACTGCCTTGATCCAGGAGTATGGTAAGCAATGCCATCCATACAACTTGCACAAAAACCTCCTGATACACCTAGATTTGTGTATATATTTTATATAATGATAACAAATGTATCGTATCACATAACACTGCAAAATTCAAATAAAAAAGGAGACATATACATGTCTCCTTTTTTATCTTATGACTTAATGTGCTATTATTCAGCAGAGATAGCACCAGTAGGACATACGGATTCGCAAGAACCGCAATCGATGCAGGAATCAGTTACAACGTATTTAGCGTCGCCTTCTTCGATAGCGCCAACAGGACAGGAGCCTGCGCAAGCACCGCATTTTACGCATTCATCAGAAATAACATGCATGTTTTTCACCTCCAACCATATATCTTTCCGGGGACTAACTCCCCACGTCTTTCCCATTATTACACGAATATCTAAAAATGTCAATGAATACCGATTGAGTAAAGATATAGGTATTTACTGCCTTTGTGCGCTTTATAAAAAATTTATACTTTTATTAAAAAAGAAAAGAGCCAGCGAGGGGAGCCGGCTCTTTCCCAAGTCTTAAGATACCATCGGGGGAAGATAATATCTTAAATCGTCGAAGAAATAAGATAGGGGTGTTCGAGGGGTATATGAACAACTTAAATCTTCAACTGTTGTAGATGATCTCTTCTACATATAATATATTACCATATTAGTGCGAAAAGTAAATCCATATTTCGATTAAAATTGAACAAAATTAAATTTTTGCTATACGGATAACGGCATGATACAGAGAAAAACCTGCTTACCTATGCCAAGATAGGAAGCAGGTTTTTCTTTATATTAAAAATCAGCCCTGATGATATTCTACACCCATAGCACCTTTAGGATGTTTCCAGCTCTTAACGCCCTTACCGCCGGAAATAACGCGGCATGTACCGCATTCCAGACAGCCTTCATGATTGAATACGAGCTGTCCGTCTGTGTATTTGTATAATTCTGCCGGGCAAGCCATGACCAAGCGTTTAATTTCTGCTTCATCATGGTAATCTTCATTAATCTGAATATGGGATTCGTGTTCGTCTGTCACGAACTTTACGACACCCAGTTTATCGTCTACGCTCATCTTTGCCATGTTACATCGCCTCCCAAGCTTTCTTACCTAATCCAAAGAGTCCATTCAGGCCGCCGTTATTGGCAAGAACCGTCAAGGCAATCATCGGCAAAGCAACCGGTGCGCTGCCGTCTACTTTATAAACCATGCCTGCAAATTCATCAGCCATCTTCGGTACATCGTTAAAGATAATATGATCTTCCAAGAGACCCGGCAAGTTCTGATACTGTTTCATCAATTTCATGATGAAGCTTTCATCCAGCATCTGTTTGTAGCAGGACAGGCTGGCTGCAGAAAAATCTTCTCGTGCTTTCGCTTTAATAACAGCTTCGCCGGCAAGACGGCCGGATTCAATAGCCAAGTCCATGCCGCGAACTGTGTATCCCAGGTTGACAACCATCGCAGCTGCATCACCGGCCAGGATAACGCCGTCACGAACGAGTTCCGGCATCATTTTTAAGCCGCCTTCTGTAACAAGGTGCGCAGAATATTCTTTCAATTTGCCGCCTTTGACAAACGGAGCGATAGATGGATGTGCTTTCATCCGTTCTACCATATCCGGTACACTGACATCAACACGGCCAATATCGCTGATTGTCGTAACAATACCTAAGGACAGCGTATCTTTATTGGTATAAATAAAACCGCCGCCAAGGTTGCCGCCTGTCGGATCGCCGGCAATCATCCAAGCTGCCCCATCGCTGCCGGAAAGGCCAAACCGTTCGTTAATAACGTCTTCACCCAGTTCAATAACTTCTTTGACGCCAACAGCAACATCTTTCGGATCTAATTCCTGTTTCATACCCAGCTGCTGTGCCAAGAGTGAATTGACGCCGTCTGCCAAAATGACAACATCTGCATCAAATTCTTCGCCGGCACACATAACGCCGACAACTTTGCCGTCTTCAACGACTACTTCATCTACGAGGAAGCCTTCTGTCAGCATGACGCCTGCTTCTTCTGCTTTGTCAGCCAGCCATTTATCAAATTTAGACCGTAATACAGAATACGATGGATATTTCAAATTCTGCAGTTTATCGGAGCTGTATTGGAAACTAAGTGCTCCTGCTTCTGTCATCAAAGACAGCCGTTCCTGCGTAATTTTACGTTCAATCGGAGCTTCTTCTGCAAAGTTAGGGATTAATTTTTCCAAGCTGTGACCATAAATACGGCCGCCGCTGGAGTTTTTGGAACCGCAGAACTTACCGCGCTCCACCAACATGACATCCAGTCCTGCTCTAGCCATTGTCAGGGCTGCTGCAGAACCAGCCAAACCGCCGCCAACTACGATGGCATCAAATTTTTCTTCACTACTCATGTTCTTACCCTCCTTAACCATACGGTTGGTATTCTGAATCTATCCAGTAACCGTTAGTTGTATCGTAACGTATTATTATCGTATATTGCTATCTATCCGCCTATTGGCTTTCTTCCTTTATGAAGCACGCAGGCCCCAAACATATAACTTTTCAGCGCTCGTTCTGCCAAGCCTGCTTTGCCGAACAAGTTCAGCAGCTCTTTTTTTCGCAAAAATTCTTTCGTAGACTGCCACAGCCATACGTATTCTTTGCGATGATGAAAGCCTCCGCCCAAAATCGGCATAATGCCTCGGAAATAAAATGCATAAAATGGTCGTATCCACGGAGAATCAGGAACAAAGGAATCTAGGCAGTACACCCATCCTCCCGGTTTGACTACCCGTCTCATCTCCTGCAGTACTTTCAGATAATCGGCTGTGTTGCGAAGTCCAAAGGAAATGCATGCAGCAGCAAATGTATTGTCCGCAAAAGGCAGTTGCATCGCATCGCCCAGCTGCCAAGATACATTGGCCAGATGACGGCTCTTTTTTTTAGCTGCCTCAAGCATTGCCGGAGAAAAGTCTAGGCCCACGACGTGAATTGTACTGCGGGACTGTGCCAAGGCAACCGCTATATCTCCGGTACCGCAGCAAACATCCAGTACACTGGCTCCCTGCGCTGTCTTAGCAGATACTTCCTGTACGAGCTCTTTTTTCCAACGTCCTTCCCATCCTAAACTAATGCGCTCATTGGCTTTATCATACGAACAAGAAATCTCTTGGAATACATGATATACTTTTTCTCGTTTTGAATTATCAGCCATTTCAAGCACCGCCTTTCAGCAGCGCGACAGCCCAGGCCAGCAAGTACGCGCCATTTCCTGCTATATTCGCTTTTACAACACCTTTCATCTGCGCTACCCGTACGGGTGCCGTCAATGGTGAATGAAGCAGCCAGGCAAAAGCGCTTCTTGCCGCCAACGCAAGACACACGGGACTGACCAGCCCCCAAACTCCGATATACCATACAGGCAGTATGCTGATTGCCAGCACCCAAACCCATACGGTACAGCGGTATATCCGCACGGCGTTACGATGACCAACAATAGCCGGCAGCGTGTGCCGCCCTGCTTTCCTGTCCTTTTCGATATCACAGGTATTGTTCGTCATCATAATCAAGCCAATGCCGATAATCAGCGGAATCGCCCGCAGCAGGAC
>CAVKOP010000079.1:0-8709 GCA_963657835.1 Lachnospiraceae bacterium
TTCGGGAACAGGGCCTATGTATCGTGAGTCAAAGCTATAGCGCATGTCATTAAGAAATAGATAATACCCTTGTGGAACGGTGAATTTTCCGTTTACCAATTGAGGTAAATATTTCAAATGATAAATAGGGAATACTTCGTTATGGATAACCATAGTATCATCAACAATCTCATAGGTATCGCCGGGCAATGCTTTAACCCGTTTGAGAAGAACATGCCCCTTCTCTACCAATGGCGCATAGGTTTCAGGACAATGGACGGTTACATAATCGTTCCTGCTAAGAGAGAAGTAGGGAACGTGCATATAGATGCCCCTGGGGCAGGAGGGCGTATGGTTTATCGTAAAAGGATTCCATACGTCCACCAAAAGATAACAGGCAATCGCAAGAACAAAAGTAACAATGACAAACAATTTGGATTTTCTTCTTTCCCGCAGATTAAGGTTTATGCAGGAAAGAAGTTTTTGCTTACAGATTAGGAAACGATACACAATAAGAAGAACCTCATTCTGGCCTAAATTCAAGAGGACCGCCGATAGCCTTTAGAAAACGTCCCGGAAGAATCATAACGAGGAGAGCAATGGTAATAAGTCCCAGACAAACCTTAACGTATTTCACGAGCATAGGTGCAGAAATACCGGTATGACCTACTGTAGAAGAAGCATGTCCGGAAATAAGTTCATAGTTTCGTTGTACCCGGTTCATGTACCATTCCTTGTCATTACTGCCGTTGTAGTTCATAACGCCGATCCAAATATCTCCGTTGGCACGGTTGATTTTGGATAACAAAATCATCATGGCGGCTTCTGTATTCTGTGCGGGGTCTGTTTTGTAGTTTGGGAAACGATCTTCAATCATAATGTACTCTCCGGATACAGGATCGTACCCATCTTGCCTATCGTTAATCTGGAATATGCCGTCCCCATTATCTGGCATACAGATATCATCCACGTTGTCACCACCGGATTCGCGGGCTGCAATGGCAAGTGCGAGAGCAGGATCTACATTGTATTGCTGAGCAATTCGTTTGATCATGGCTACATATTCATTGGTACTATTGAAGCCACCGCCCACATCAGGATCAGTACCGATTACATTATCTTCAGCCGAGGGTAGTACCGGGACCATGAAAATATCTACAGGCCGTGCGTCTTTAATAGCTAGTGCTCCCATACCGACAAGAACAGAAACAATAAGAAGCTTAAAAGCTGAAGAAATCAGGTGCCCGCCTAAACCTTCAGTAATAAAGCGTGCCATATGCCAGCTGGTAAATGGTACAGATACCAAACTGAGGCCGGCAGAAATATAAAATTCAATGTACGCAAGAGCAACAAAGACAGCTGCCATGCTGTAAACAATAACCACAAGAAAAGTTATAGCGTAGATGCCTAAAATGCTTCCAAAATTAGTAAGCCATTCTTTGGTGGTAAATGTGCCGATCTTTTGAAAAGCAGGACCGATAACATAAATAGCTTTCTGTAAAAGAAGCTGGGGTTGGGTCACGTTTTCCGTGATGGGTAAATCTGGACTTACTGCGGCTCCCATGGAGTTAATAAAACTCAAAAGGATATCGTTGATGAACTTGGGCCATGCATATACAAGCCCGAATATAGAAGCGTATCTAATAATTTTTACAATCAACTTGTTTACATTAAATGACATTCCCGAAATCAGAATAGGGAGCGTCAGATCTATGATGCAGAGTACCCCTAACAGATATAGCGCATAAGGAGTAATGTTTTGTACGGAATCGATTGCGTGCTGGCTCCAGTCCTTGATGATTTTGTTGATTTCATCCCCTAATGTTTTGAGAATTTCCAGATCGAAGTAGACTTCGGGGTTATCACTACCAATAATACCTGCATTCGGACCGCTGTAATCAGTACCGGAAAAATCGCAACCGAGTGCTTCTAATAAATCTCTTGGATCGCGAGTATTACCGGATTCAAAGCTCCAATAAGGAGCGTATGGATCCGTAGGACTTACTATATATTCATTAACATGTACATGGGCGCCAGAAGACGGAGGAACAAACCCTCGGACATAACCAATGACGTCTCCTTTTTTCACCGGCCCCGAAGGCATGCTGCCGGTGGCGCCATCCAAATCTGCGAATAAGAGGCGAATCGGAATGCCTAGCGGATTGTCTAAGCTTTCGAAATAGGCGACACCTTCGCCATAATTATCTTCCATTGCATTTTTATGCCAAACATACCCATCAACAGGAGCAACGATAGCAACGTCATCAAAGCCTACATCCATCCCGGCATGTTTATGGGTGTCGCGATCCTCACCCCACCAGCCGCTAATAGGACCACCAGGAAAAGGGGGTACAAAAGAGGTGTTTGCATTTGTGGTGCTTGACTCTTCAGCATAGACGGTGGCAGGCAAGCATGTTCCTGGAGAGAAAGAAATCGCTATCCAAAGCAAAATCGTAAAAAAACATCGAATCATGAATATATACCTGCTTTCTATCTATCGCATTGTGTTGGATAAATTCAAAGTTACAGAAAATAAGAAAAAGACACCCGCAAGAGGCGGAGTGCCTTTTTTACCGCCAACAAATATAGAAAGATACTTGCGGTTAAACTGAATTAGAAATGATAAAAATACTATTCTACATTTCTTTGAGAATGCCATGATCCACTATCCAGCGATCCGCGATAAGAGCGATATACACTGGTTTGCCCCAAAAGGGCACGAGTAACACCGTAACCCACTTTTCCGGCAAGTTTGGCGGTATCTACCGTTGCTTGCGCGGCACCCAAAGCCAGCATTTTCCCAGCAAGTTTTGTTTTTCCCTCGAGATTTTTCCCAGACATTTGGGCTTTATATTGGGACATTTTGTTGGACGTAGCGTTTCTGTTAAGAATAGGAGTGTTGCTAATCTTATTCCGTGCAGCACCTATCATGCCACTAATACCACCACCGGAAGCGGCAGTCGCTTGATTGGCAGCGCCGGCCGCATTGACACTACCGGCAGAACTTCCGCCAGAACCACCGGCAACAGAAGCTGCGCGTACATTTTTTATTCCTGCCCCGACAGTACCTGCCGTAGAAGCCAATGTGTTAATTGGCGTAGTTGGCGTGATATCATTGCCAAGACTAGGTTGACCGCCTTGCATCATGCCGGCAACCAGCGTAGGAAGCTTCCAGACAAGATAACCCACTGTGATATATGCTAGAGCCTGCTTTATTACAAAGGAGTAAATTGTATTGCCATCTTCATCTTTTACAATATTAATGTCTGAGCCAAAAGCATCCCCTAAAGAGGCAATAATTCCTAAAAGGAAATAGACCACCATGAGCTTGATACCAAAAGAGAAAACCCCGGATATAGCTCTTTGACTCAAAAAGGCCGTGTGTTTTATACAACCAAAAGGGAGTAGAATAATTGCCAGGCAAGTAAAAATGGCAAATTCAATGTTGGTTAAAATAAGCTGTAATGCAATAAAATAGAAACCAACCAGAACTAAAACCCAGCAAATGCCATACAAGATTGTCTGGCCAAAACTAAATCCAGTCGTTTTTTGATATGCTGCTGAAATGTTAGTGGTCGCCTGATCACCTAAACTGAGAACATAAGAGGGGTTAAAAATAGTTTTTTCACCGGGATCTGTTCCAACAATTGCAGCAGCTTCGGCAGCAGTATGTCCCCCGCCAATATAACCAATGTATGCAAAGGATTTACCAATAGCGCCGGCAATATCGCCCCAATGAATAACCAAAACAAAGAAAGCTCCGATTTTCATGATTTTAGAAATGATAACGGAGAATTTCATTTGACCGTCATAAAGATACCAGGAGGTACATAAATCAATGATAGCGAAAATACAAATAAGATAAGAGGCATACGGAATCATTGATGCAATGCCATTTTTAGATATGGCTGTAAAGAAATTCATTAGCGCTCTGAACACGTCAGGATCAGAAAAAGATGATGCAAAGGACATAGATATACCTCTTAGTTAAAAAATTACCAGGGATGAACGATTTCCACTGTTTTGTTATCCGAAAATTCTTTTGCAGTTTCTTCTATATAACGAGTATTGGCTTCTGCATTAGAAGTGGCAACCGTAATTTCATTTTGCTTATCCTGTGCTTCTGATTGCATTTGCAGGATTTTAGCCTGATTGTTCAGCGCTGACATTTGGCTGTTTAATACGGAAATGTGGGTTTGTAGTCCTTTAATTTCATTATTCAGCTGTTGAGCTGCCAAGGTACCATTATCTATGCCTAGTTCGGCATTTTGCTTCAGCAAATCCTGTAAAACGCTTTCAGAATTGTTCAGCTCGACTTGGATTTGTTTCATAGCTTCCAGAACATCTGCGTTGTTGGTCATGATAGCCCCTTGGGCGGCCAGGCGAGCTATATTTTGGGCTTTAAAGGAAATATTGCCATTATTATCTGTTACCGCTGGGATAATAGCTGCGAGCCATTTTTCCGCGGTATTAAAGTTTCCTTTGCCTTCCTCTTCAGAAATAGCTTTGATAGCAGCTACATAACCACCCTTATTGTTCAAAATAAGCTCCAAATTCTTGGAGTGCTTATTGATCAAAGTTGTGTATTTAGTAACAGCTTCATTAATGTTCTTAATGTCCTGCTCGGAGAGTCCCAGTTGTTTTCCTAAAGTTGAACTAATTTTTGCGGATTGTTCCAGAATTTTTACTGCCTGCGCAGTATTTTTGGGGTCATAAACAATTCTAGCTGCTTCGGAAGAATTAATAAAAACTGTGCTGGATAAAGCACCAAACAACATGGCAGTAAGGAAAAGCTTTTTGTGTTCATATATGCTGCAAGCCATGGCAGTAAGAGTTTGAGAAAACATAGTAGAAACTCCTTTCTGAATGAGTGAAAATGAAAATTTTAATTCTTCCCAGCAGTTGCAAGATTGCAGCTGCTGGGAAGAACCAAAAGGTTCTTCCGCAATATCTACTATTATGATATATCTAAATATTAAATATTGCTATAAAAATATTCGAGCAAGTGATATTAAAGCGTAGGAATTACTTATTTGACAATGGATTTCTGAACATCCTGTGCAAGAGTAGCGGATTGCAGAAGCATGTTCAGTTTGTTCTTCATATCCTGAACGTCCTGTTCCAGCTGTTCATTGCGAGCAGCCAGTTCCTTATTCTGTGCCGCCAGTGCATTGACACGGTTGCCAAGAACACGACGAGAGAGAACCGGAGAATCACCGCCATGGCCCAGCTTGAAGGAAACGCCCATATTCCAAGCATTGTGGGTGGAACCAATGGTGCCTCCCAGGCTGAACATGATGTTTTCATTCGGCTGATAGAAAGCGCCAAGAGCAGCGGCGGATTTTCCGCGATAACCGGCAGTTGCTACAGCAAAGTCCAGCTTGTTGTCCGGGTCATAGTCGATATGATGGAGACCAGCCAGAGCGGCGGCTACAGCGCCGGCTTCTTTGATGTCGTTGGAGAGGTGGGATTCCATGGAATCCATACGGCTTTCCAGGTCAGAGGCGACGCCATTGACATAGCCCACATTAGCGGCAGAAGTAGCGTCGTTTTCATCGGTAGTGATACCGGTCAGCACGCGATTTACGGTGTTACCATCTTTATCTGTACCGGAGAAGTTGACTTTGGTGGCTTCAGAATCTTTGGCAACAGTGATTGTATCGCCATCCTGCTGAACCAGACCAATGCCGTCTTTCTTGAGGTCATTCAGCGCATTGTGGAGGGTATCGCCATTGATGAGGCCTTTGTTGCCGGCTTCATCTTTGCCATCCCCCAGAGCTTCCTGCCATTTTTCTTTATCAATGTTGGAGCCGTCGGCGTTGACTTTGTTATCCCAGTCTTCAGCGAGGCCTTCTTTGATGGAATCAAATTTCTTATCGGCTTCCTCCTTGGTGTAGACATTGTTGGCATCGGCTTTCTTTGCCAGTTCATCATCTACATAGGACTTATCCGCTTTGTTGGCGATGGCAGTGGTGTTCTGATCCACCTGATCTTTGACTTCATTAAAGGTGGTGGTATCCACTTTCTTTGCTAATTCAGCATCTATATAAGACTGATCGGCTTTTTTACCCAGTTCAGTATCCACATAAGATTTATCTGCCTTATCCGCAATGGCGGTATTAACCCCAGCAACAGCATTTTCGACTTTTTTATCTGTTTCTTCCTTAGTATAAACATTATCGGCATCGGCCTTTTTGCCCAGTTCAGTGTCCACATAGGACTTATCTGCCTTATTAGCAATGTTTACATCAGTAGCAATACCTTCCGTTGCCTTTTTGATTGCTTCCGATACCTGGCCGCCAGTTACCAGTCCCGCATTGTTGCTTTCCACCTTACCATTGGCAGTGACGCTGATAACACCACCATCGGAAATAGCGATCGTATCGCTTCCGGAGTACGTCATTCCACCCGAATAATTTGCTAAAACCTTATTCAAAGTATCGCCAGTAATAAGACCGGTATCTCCTGCCGAATTAGCCCCGGTTCCCAGAGCTTCCTGCCAGTCTACCACATTAATATTGGAAGCATCTTTCTTTGCATATCCGGAGAGTGCCGTATAAACAGTACCACCGGTTACAAGCTGACCATTGGATTCTTCAACAGCGCCCGTGCCGATAGCTTTACCCCAGTTATTCAGGTTAATCTGCTTTTCGTTTGCAGTAGCCTCTTCATATCCACCATCTTCTTTTGCCTTTCTCAAATTAGTGCCAATGTTAGAAGCATCATCCATCGCAAACTGCAAGGACATTTCATCAAGCATCTCTGTTACGTCAGAAGACATATCATTGATCGCAGTGAAAAGCGTTCCACTGGTAATGAGACCGATACCATTTTCCTGAATAATTGTAGTTCCTAAAGCCTCGCTCCAGTCTACCACATTAATATTGGAAGCGTCTTTGTTTGCTTTATCACTTGCCGCGGCAGTAGCAGCAATACTTGCAGCTTCACTTGCAGCCGCTTTAGCAGCATTAGCAATAACATCCTTACCCCCATCAGACAGATTGGAAAGATCCTTATCTGCCTTATTAGCGACGTTTACATCAGTGGCAATCCCTTCGGTAGCCAGGTTAATGGCTTCTTTTACCATGCCACCAGTCACGAGACCGGTATTTCCTGCTTCTACCTTACCGTCTGCTTTGACAGAGAATTTCAGCCCATTGGTTGCCAGAATTCCGGAACCGGTAGTGTAGGCTTCGATGGTAACATTATCACCCTCCTGGAAATTCATATAATGATTATCCGGGTCGAAGCTTGCGGCTAATTTTCCATTGACGGTAAAGTTATATCCGCGATTTACAAGCTGTAACGCCTTATTAGCGGTGGTTGTAACATCGCTAATTTTGTTATCCTGGTCCGTGTTATAGGAAATCAGGTTGGAAATGTTAACCGCATTTTCAACCATGCCATCTCCGATTTTACTCAAGTCCTGTTTTACTGCATAAAGCTGATTACCATTAACTGCTTCCGTACTATCCTTACCTACCAGACCATCTGCTACATTGCGAATGGTAGTCTCTTTTTTCAGCGTGATAGAAGGTAAGGTTTCGCTATCGGAATCATACTTTACCGTTAAATCTGTTTCCGCGAAAGCAGAATAGCCGGTCAGCAAAGAACTAACAACCAAAGCGCTGAGAATCTTGTTTCCTTTTTTCATGATACATTCCTCCAAAATAATATGAACACAAACAAAAAACCGAAACCCCGGATGGCTAGACCATACTCCGGTATTTCGGATGTTATGTAGATGCTATGAAATTATTTTGGAAGACACTTCGAGTATACGCAGAGTACGATTAGTCACCCTTATGTAATCACGTATACCTCAAAGCGAGATATGAACCGCTGGCGCAGAGGACAATGCTTTCTGAGATGCCCCGGTAACTAGGACAAGTAGGGTCTGCGAAAGTCTTACCCAACGGTAGCAAGGCTATACTTTGGTACTACGAAGTATTACCTTGTACTACCAATATTATATCACACAAAGAGAATATGTCAAACCATTTTTTATATTCACAAAATACAAAAGCTCCTGACTCTGTAAGCCAAGAGCTTTTAAATAATCATGCAATGATTTCTTCAGACGGCAGCGATTCAAAATCAACAGTTTCCTTAGATTCTTCCTCTACTTCTTCGGTAACGGCAATGCATCCTCTTCTGCCTCTACTACGTTTTGGCTTAGGCGTAGCGGTCAGTAAATCAAACACCATTTCGGTATGATCTTCCGAAAAGGCACCATTTACTTTGTAGTTGAAGCTTTCAAAATCCCAATCCGGCACCATTTCTGCAATCATTTCTTTGTAAGAGCCAAAATTGATTCGTGCATTCTTAACATCTTCTGCTTTGCAGAATGGTCGAGCATCTCTATTTTCCTCGCACGCGGCAATTCCCAGCTGTTTTGTCTGCTTGTTTACACCAAACATTACATACTCAGGCGTTTTAAAGTTAGCCACTGTTTTGCCCGTAAAGGTCATACCAAAAGCATTGATAGTAGCAATGCATTCTTCTGCTTTTTCATTTTCGGAAATAATTTCAAATCCATTCAGCATTTTTTACTCGCTTTCCGCGATTCTTGTTGTGCCTGTATTTTAGCATAAAGTGGCAGTTTATAAAAGATGCCACAAATTCCTCGTTTTGCTTGCTACCTACTATATTTTTTTAGTATAGTAGAAAAAACAATAGTTTTTACTTATAGTACATGAGGATTTTCAACATGAAATATACATTTATGCA
>CAVKOP010000080.1:0-8649 GCA_963657835.1 Lachnospiraceae bacterium
TCCATGTGTCATTTTTATTTCAAGTTATTGTTGCACTTAGATTGTAAATCCGCCTAAGATAAAATGAAAATACGGGTTGCATGAAAAAATGTCTGTGATGTATCGACTGTCATGATAAAGAAAACGTCATTATGCTTTTAAAGAGAAGCATAGTGACGTTTTTTTATCAGCGGTTGGATTGCGTTTGGGTATCTCGGCGGTTGTCCGTCGTACGTGTAGTGCTGCGTGATGTGTTGCTGGATGACGAAGAGGATGAGCGCGTTGTTTCTTGGCGCGGCGCGGATTTTCGCGCGGCAGCGGCTTCATCGCGGGCAGAGGAGGTGACGTCCTGCAGGGTATCTGACAGAGACGATTTCTTTTCTTCTGCTTCGTCTTTTAAATCACCGTATTTGGCTTTGAAGCGATTTTCTATTTCCTGCGCGCGTTCCGGGTACATAGCTTTTAGTTTGGCGAGCAGTTCGGCTTTGCCGGCATTGCCTTTGTCCAGGGCGCCCTGCAGGGCTTTGTATTCTTGGTAATAGAGCATCCATTGTTTCAATGGGCCGTAATCGTTGCTCATGAAGGAGTGAACGCTGAGGAAGGAGAAAACGATTGTCATAATAAAACAAATAATTACTTTAGCCATTAGTTATTCCTCCTCGTGGCACTGTTTCGGGTGGAGCGGGCTGCCTGCTGGCAGGCTTGACTGGCATAAGAGGCTGTCAGGGCGGCAAAGAGTATGGCCAGGACGCCAAAACCCATCGTCGAAAGTGAAATAGTCGGCAGGGGCAGGAGGTCTGTCAGGAAATAGGCCGGCAGGCTGCGTATGCCGATGCAGGCGAGGATAGCCAGGGCAAACGCAAAAAATAAAATGCCGCTGACGACGCTGAACAGCGTGCCAATGATATCTAAAAACGGGCTGGCTACTGCTTTGGCGGCCTTAGGCACTTTGGTTTCTTCTGCGTCCCATTGGAAATCTTTGCCTGTTTGCGGTTCGTTTTCATAAGGTCGGCGCTGCGGCGGATAGGGGGACTGCCGTCTTGGCTGGTTGTAGTTGTCATACGGGCCGTATCCTTGCTGCATCGCGTCCGACGGCGGCTGGCGGTAATAGGCTTCGCTGGCTGCGCGCCGTCTCATGGCGTCCGGGTCTTTGTCCCAATCATACGGGGCATTGGCCGTTCTGGAGGATGGCTGGTCATAGGCTGGATAGCCATAGCCGTCATCCGGCATACGGGGATTATCTTCTGGTACAATCGGTTTGCCGATATAATACCGATAAATGTTTTTGGGATGACCTAGCTTGCAGCATATTTCTTCTTCAGACAGGCCCTGTTTGGCACCCAGGCGAAATTGTTCTTCGCAGTCTTCCAGGATGCCTTTTAGGTCTGCTTTGTCGCTGTGACGGAAATAATACTTTAAGAGGTCCATGAATTCAGTCTTTCTCATGTACTCACCTTTCTAATGATTCTTTTTCAGCAGTGTTTCATATTGCTGATGATAGTTGGCGCCGATTTGCCAGGCAGCAATGCTGACAGCTAAAATAGCAAAAATCAGTATAAAGACGACAAATGTCGGCATTGGCGGTAAAAATGAAACGGAAGCCAGCGGCTCCATTTCAAAGGCAATACAAATAGCCACCCAGAGCAATAATGCCAGCGTAATACAAGTGCATAGGCTGCCAATCGCGTAGCAGAGGAGATACAGATGTTTAAGTCGTTGCTGTGTTGGTGTCAAGTGAAATGCCTCCATAAAAAATAAATCACCCGAGAAGGCTAATACTTCTCCATTATCCAATATAGTAACACAGGCCGTAGGAAAAGGGAATAATAGAGCCGAATCTTTCTTTTATTTTGTTTCCGCTATATAATGTTAATAATTAATGATTAGGTACTTAGAGGAGGAGTTACGTATGGCAAATTTTGTCCGTTATCATATTGGAGATGTTGTGCAGATGAAGAAGGCGCATCCCTGCGGCTCGAATGAATGGGAAGTACTGCGCATCGGTGTCGATTTTGTGATTCGCTGCTGCGGCTGCGGCCACCGGGTCATGATTCCCCGGCCCAAGTTTGAAAAAGCTGTCAAAAAGGTCTTGCAGTCCGCATCGGAAGAAAAAGAGTAAAAATTATGAGTGAATTTGTAAATTTTTTGGAAAAAGGTATTTTTATTTTGGCTGCTTTGTGATACAATTTACATCAACGATTCTTTTATTATTTACCAAGGTAAAGTAATAAAGAAAATCACATGTAAAGGAGGTCATAGAATGAATCATCATACATTGGATGGAGTCAAAATGCTCCATCATGATGAAATGCGAAATTATGACCGAATCCAGGGAAAAATCATTTCTGTGATTCTCAATCACGGATGTAAGATTATTGAAACACCAAACTTTGAAGATTATGATGTATACCAGCATTTTTTTCCGCATATGCGGCAGCAGATGGTAAAAACGATTGATACGGACGGACGGGTATTGGTATTGCGGCCGGACGTTACGCTGCCTGTTGTAGAAACGGCGGCGCGGGAATTTCCCAGACCCAATCAGCTGCTGAAATTTGGCTATGTCAGCACGGTATTTCGTGAATATTTTGGCCGCAGCACGTATGGCAAAGATTTTCTCCAAGGTGGTATTGAAATCCTCGGCGATTCCAGCCCAGAATGCGACGGCGAAGTCATTGTCATGGCCGCAGAAATTTTGAAGGCCGTCGGCGTAGAAACGATTCGCATCGACATCGGCACGGCAGCGTACACGAAGGCGTTGTTTGACGGACTGCCGCTGGATGAAGAACAAAAGGATACGCTTCGTTCGTATTTGGCAGACCGAAATCTCGTAGCGTGCCGCCAGTATATTGCGTCCCTGCCGTTGTCCGGCGATGCCCGCAAGGCACTGGAAGCGCTGCCTGTTTTGTTTGGCCCGTACGCGCAGACGCTGAGCAAGGCGAAAGAACTTTGCATCAACAGCGGCATGCTCAATGCGCTCTCGCGGCTGGAACGAATTTATGATTATGTCTTGTATGCCGGATTTGCGGATAAGGTACAGCTGGATTTTGGCTTTGCCAGCAAATTGGGGTATTACACAGACATGGTATTCAAAGTCTATGTAGACGGCGCGCTGTATGATGTCATCGACGGCGGCCGCTATGACCGGCTGTCTGCCCAGTTTGGCGTGGATCGTCCGGCCTGCGGCTTTGGCATGAATATCAACCTGCTGTATGAATTTATGAGCGATGCCGGTTTATTGGAAGATACAGAGCCTTCGTTCCAGCTGGCTGTGTCGTATACGGCGTCAGACCAGACGTTGATTCGTGATTTGATGCATTGGCGCGCCCAGGGGTTCCGCGTGGCAGCCTATCCGGATGCATCCTTTATCGACAGCCGGGATTACAGCATTCATGCAATGTACCGCAACGGTGCCTACTATAAAGACGGGCAGGTACTGTCGGCGGAAGAATTAGAAGAACTGATGAGGAGGCTGTAAGAATGGCAATTCATATCGCCTTGGCAAAGGGCCGTATTCATAAAGTAGTCATGAAATATTTGCAGGAAAGCGGTTATGTGTTTTCGACGTATTCTGAAGACAGCCGCAAATTGATTTTTGAAGACAGCCGTCATCTGTTGAAAGTTACGCTTGTCAAATCACCGGATGTAGCCGTCTATGTAGAACGCGGCGCAGCGGATGTAGGCATCGTCGGCGAAGACGTGCTGATTGAAGAAGCACCCGGTGCCGATGTGTACGAAGTACTGGATTTGGGCATCGGCCGCTGCCGCATGGCTGTTGCTGGGATTGCCGGCAAACCGGTCGATATGACCAAGCGTATTACGATTGGTACCAAATATCCGCGCATTGCCCGACAGTATTTTGAGCAGCATCATCACAGCGTCGATATTATCAAGCTGAACGGCTCAGTGGAACTGGCACCGCTTGTCGGTTTGTCCGATGTGATTGTCGATATCGTAGAAACAGGGAATACACTGAAAGCCAACGGACTGGAAGTGTTGCAGTACTTTATGGATTTCAGTGCCCGCATGATTTGCAATCCTGTTTCGTTTAAGATGAAATATAAGGAAATACATGAATTAATGCAGGTGATTCAGCAAAAGGAAATGGAAGCCTGAGCGAGGGGGAATAGAGCATGGAATGGATAGAAGTTCCAAGTGATGGATTGACACTGCGGGATATCCGCAAGATTACCAAACGGGATCAGTCAGAAAGCGCTGCGATTCGGGAGAGCGTTGAAGCGATTTTGCAGGCTGTACAGGACAAAGGGGATACAGCAGTACGCGAATTGACAGAAAAATTTGACGGCGTCCGGTTGGACAATTTTTTAGTTGCGCCAGAAGAAATAGACGAAGCGACAAAGAAAGTAGGACCGGAATTTATGGCCGTACTGCAGGAAGCTGCAGATAATATCCGCACGTATCATCAGCGCCAAGTACAAACGACTTGGATGGATACGTTTCGTCCCGGCGTACGCCTTGGGGCCAAGTTTACACCGATTCAGCGCGTCGGCGTGTACGTGCCGGGCGGTACGGCCGCTTACCCGTCTACGGTATTGATGGATACGATTCCGGCGCATGTTGCCGGTGTTCCTTCGATTGCTGTCTTTACGCCGCCGGCCAAAGACGGCTCTGTCAATCCGTATATTCTGGCAGCGGCGCATGTTGCCGGTGCTACGGAAATCTACAAAGTTGGCGGCGCCCAGGGAATTGCGGCGGCGGCATTTGGCACGGAAAGCATTCCGCCTGTATTTAAAATCGTCGGTCCGGGCAATGCCTATGTAGCCATGGCCAAACGGCTTGTCTTTGGCACGGTCGGCATTGATATGATTGCCGGTCCTAGTGAAGTCGGCATTTTGGCAGACCATGATGCCAATCCGGTATGGGTCGCTGCGGATTTGCTGGCCCAGGCAGAACATGACCGCCGGGCAGCTGTTTTCCTCGTCACGCCGAGCGCTGCATTAGCGCATGCTGTTGAAGCGGAAGTACAGCGCCAGCTGGAAGAACTGCCGCGCAAAGAGATCGCTGCTGCATCGGTAGAAAATCACGCCAAAGTATTTATTACCAAAGACAAAGACCAGGCTGTATCCATTATGAATCTCATTGCGCCGGAACATTTGGAAATCGAATTTTCGGATGCCGAAGCGTATGTCGATAAAATCGTCAATGCTGGTGCTATTTTTATCGGCTCTTATACGACGGAACCGCTGGGTGATTACTTTGCCGGGCCCAATCATACCCTGCCGACGATGGGAACAGCGGCGTTCTCGTCCCCGCTGGGCGTATATGATTTTGTCAAACGGAGCAGCCTGCTGCAATACAACAAAGAAGCCTTTGAAGCGGTTGCCGACAAGGTCATCCGTTTTGCTAATGTAGAAGGATTGCAGGCCCACGGCCTTGCTGTAAGGAGAAGAATCGATGAATAAATCTTGGCTTCGCAGTACGATTCGTTCGTTTGAACCCTATAAAGTTCCGGAAATCAAAGAAAATATTGTCATCAATGCCAATGAAAGCCCATATAATATATTTGATTTTCCGGCTGTCAAAGCTGATTTTTTGGCACGGCTGGCACAAACGCCTTCGTATCAGTATCCGGACCCGTTTGCAGAAGAACTGCGGGCGGCACTGGCTGATTACGTTGCCTGCAAACCGGAAGAAGTCCTCGTCGGCAACGGCGGCGATGAAATCATCAGCTTGATTATCAATACCTTTGTCAATGAAGGCGATACAGTCCTCGTGCATACGCCGACCTTTGATATATACGGCATCGATGCGGAAATCGTCGGCGGCAAGGTCGTTTCCGTACCGGATTTGCCGGGATTTAGACGGGATACGCAAACGTTTTTGGCAAAGGTGAAAGAACTGCAGCCGAAATTGACGATGATTTGCAACCCGAATAACCCGACCGGTGAAATTCTACCTGTGTCGTATTTGGAAGAGGTCTTGCAGGCATCGGCCAATCCGGTCATCGTTGATGAAGCCTATTTGGAATTTTCCGGGCAGGAAAGCATCATTGCGAAATTAGCGCAGTATGATAATCTGATTGTCATTCGCACGATGTCCAAAGCTTTTGGCCTGGCGGGCCTGCGCCTTGGCTATGCTGTAGCGCAGCAGGAGGTTATCGATGCCTTGTCACTGACCAAGCTGGTGTACAACCTGAACAGCTTGACGCAGGCAGCGGGCCTGGCGACGCTGGCTCATCGGGAGGAAGTGCTGCAGCATAATGTACCGCCGACGATTGCCGTGCGGGAATATTTGTATAACGAGTTGAATGCCTTGGACGGCGTGACGGCCTATCCGAGCGTGACCAATTTTGTGCTGGTCCATGTGGCCGACGGCCCGGCTATGGTCAGGGTATTGAGCCAGGCAGATATTTGCGTTCGCTTTTATAAAGCGGCCGATTTGAAAAACTGCCTGCGCATTACGGCTACGACGATGGACGTCGCTAAAAAAGTAGTTGCTGTATTTCAAAAGGAGGCTGCCCATGCGTAGTGCGCAAGTAGAACGGGAAACAGCGGAAACGCAGATTGCCGTTTCCCTGAATTTGGATGGCACGGGAACGTTTGCCGGTACGACAGGCATTGGCTTTTTTGACCACATGATGAATCTCCTTGCCTGCCACAGCGGGATGGATATTACGCTGCATGTGCATGGGGATTTGGATGTCGATACGCATCATACACTGGAAGATTTGGCTATCGTCTTTGGCGATGCCTTGACCAAGGCCCTGGGGGACAAAAAGGGCATTCAGCGCTACGGCATGTTTTACTGCCCAATGGATGAAGCGCTGACGCGCATTGTCATTGATTTGAGCGGTCGGCCGTATTTGGTCTATGATGTTTCCTTAGGTGTAGAACGCATTGGTGCGTTTGAAACGGAAATGCTCAAAGAATTTCTCTACGCATTGGCTGTCCATGGCAAAATGAATCTCCATGTAGCCAATTTATATGGAGAAAATGCGCACCATATCGTAGAATCTATTTTTAAGGGGCTGGGGCATGCCCTGCGGGAAGCTGTCCGTATAGATGGCGATGAGACGAGCGTGCTTTCTACTAAAGGGGTGTTGTAAATCATGAAAATTGCCATTATCGATTACGAAGTCGGCAACTTGGCTAATGTATATAACGCATGGAAGCGGCTGGGAGCTGACGCGAAAATTACACGGGAACCGGCCGTGATCCGGGATGCGGATATGATAGAATTGCCGGGTGTCGGCGCGATTCGCGATGCCATGGCCAATTTGCAGAAGTTTGATTTGATTCCGCTGCTGGAAGAACAAGTCAAAAGCGGCAAGTTTTTTATGGGCGTATGCCTGGGGATGCAGGCACTGTTTGAAAGGGACTATGAAGGCGGCACTTATCAGGGTCTGGGCTTTCTGCCCGGTGAAATCGTGCCGTTTCATACGCGGCTGAAAGTACCGCATATGGGCTGGAATGAATTGGAATTTCGGGGAGCGCATTGGCTGCAAAAAGGTCTGCCGGCTCATCCGTACGCATATTTTGTCCATTCGTATTTAAAAGCGCCGGCCGATACGCCTGATGTCCTTGCCGTGGCTGATTACGGCCAGCCTGTACCGGCTATCTGCGGCAAAGACAATGTCCTGGGCTTCCAGTGCCATCCGGAAAAAAGCGGCCGTGTCGGTGCCCAGCTTTTGCAGAATGTTCTCGATTATGCAGCACAGAAAGGATAACATCATGATTGTATTTCCTGCAATAGATATACAAAACGGACATGCAGTCCGCTTGCGCCAAGGCGTAAAAGAAGATAGTACGACGTATTTTGCCGATCCTGTAGAAGCAGCTGTCAAATGGTGCGATGAAGGAGCGCTGTTTTTGCACGTCGTCGATTTGGACGGCGCGTTTTCCGGCAGCCGCTGCAATGCGGAAATCATTGGACGCATTTGCGATGCCGTGGATATACCCGTAGAAGTAGGCGGCGGCATTCGCAGCGAAGAAGCGATTCAAAGCTATTTGGATGTCGGCGTAAACCGCGTCATTATTGGCTCCAAAGCCGTCGAGGATGAAGCCTTTATTACGGCCATGGCTAAAAAATATGGTTCGTCCCTGGCTGTATCTATCGATGCCAAAGGGGATGTCGTCGCGACGCGCGGCTGGGTAGACGGCAGTGACAAAAAAGTACTGCCTTTTGCACAGTTTCTCTTGTCTATTGGCATCCAGACGATTATCTATACGGATATCAGCCGCGACGGCATGTTGACTGGTCCCAACCTGGATATGCTGGAACAGCTGCAGCAGCTGCCGTATATTCGCCTGATTGCATCCGGCGGCATGAGCAGCATCGAAGACTTGAAGAAGCTCCAGGCTATGCATGTATACGGTGCGATTACGGGAAAGGCGCTGTATGAAGGGAAAATCACGATGGAAGAAATCCGTAAGCTGGGGGGAATGTAAGATGCTGGCAAAGCGAATTGTACCGTGTCTGGACGTACGCGACGGCCGCGTCGTCAAAGGCCAACAGTTTAAACATATACAAGACGTCGATGACCCTGTCAAACTGGGAAAATATTATTCCGACCAAATGGCCGATGAATTGGTTTTTTACGATATTACGGCAACGCATGAAAAGCGGCAGATTTTCATTGATGTCGTGCGTGCCGTAGCGGAAAGCATCAACATCCCCTTTACGATTGGCGGCGGCATCCGCAGTATCGAT
>CAVKOP010000081.1:0-4330 GCA_963657835.1 Lachnospiraceae bacterium
AGAGAACGATGAATGGCTACCGTCACAAATTCATAAAACTGGAACAACACAATATCCGCAATCAGACCGCCGATAAATCCTAGAAACAAGCCTTCCAAAAGAAACGGCCAGCGAATAAACCAGTTCGTCGCTCCTACGTATTTCATAATGCCTATTTCTTTGCGCCGCGCAAAAACAGTCAGGCGAATCGTATTAGAAATAATAAACAGCGTCGCCAAGGTCAAGAAAATGACCAGCGCAATACCGCCCCAGCGAATAACAGACGTAATTTGGAAAAGCTGTTCGATAATTTCTTGTCCATAATGCGTGCTTTCTACTTCCGGATAGTCGGCCACAATCCGTGCCGTCCGTTTGACAGCAGCCGGATCGGTAAAGGTAATTTCATAGGAACTGGGCAGGGGATTTTTCCCTTCCAAGGCATTGAGTATGCCCGGCTGATCTTTCATGCGGCCCCGCAGTTTGTCCATGGCCTGATCTTGATTAGTAAATGTGATTTCTTTTACATCTTCCATTTGTTTTAATCGTTTGCCAACGCTCATTACTTGTTCTGTAGACAGGCCATCTTTCAAGTAAATACTGATTTGTACTTGGCTTTCCAGATTTTCAGCAAAATAATCCAGGTTGGCTACCAAGGTCATAAATATCCCCAGTATAAAGAAAGAAAGCGCTACGGTGGCAATGGAAGCAATCGTCATAAAGCTGTTGCGCCAAAAAGACTGCAGGGCTTCTGAAATAAAATAACGCATGGTCCTAATCTTCATCGTTGTAGCCGCCTTTCTGTTCATCACGGACAACATGACCATTGACGATTTCGATAACGCGCTTGTTCATCAAATCTACCATCTGTTTGTCATGCGTGACCATGAGAACGGTTGTCCCCATATGGTTAATTTTTTTAAACGTATCCATAATATCGCGCGATGTTTCCGGATCTAGGTTCCCTGTCGGTTCATCGGCAATCAGCAGCAGCGGCCGATTGACAATCGCTCTGGCAATCGCTACACGCTGCTGTTCACCGCCGCTCAGATTATGCGGCAGCGCATCGGCTTTTCCCAAAAGGCCTACTAAGTCCAGCACATTGCGGACGCGTTCTTTGATGACGCGGCGCGGCGATTCAATAACTTCCATAGCAAAGGCCACATTTTCTTCTGCCGTCTTGTTGGGAAGCAGTCTAAAATCCTGAAACACAATCCCCATCTTGCGCCGCAGATACGGCACACGGCTTTTGGGCAGTCGATTTACTGCCGTTCCGTCTACATAGACCGAGCCGGATGTCGGCAGTTCTTCGTGCGACAATAATTTTATCAGCGTAGATTTGCCGGCACCGCTGGCACCGACGACAAATACAAATTCGCCTTTTCCAATATGCAGCGAAACATGATCCAGCGCAATGGAGCCGTTGCTGTATACTTTCGATACATCTTTTAAATCAATCATACGAAACCTCTTTTCAAACATATCCAAACGACAGGCTGCATCAGCCTATAGATCGCTTTTCAAGCGAGCCCGCAGCTCTGTTTTGTTTTCAATTACCCGCAGTGCCAAGTACGCATTGCGCATAGACTGCCGGCGCAAATGATTCAAATGAGCTTTTATTTCCGGAGCAATTTGTCCTGCTTCCAATTTACTTGCTACATCTTTTACCAACTGCTGGGCTGTTACGTTTTCTACGGCGCCGCACAGCGTATCCCCTATCAGTTGAATAAAACTATCTATTTTGGGGTCATAGGAAATGGCTGCCGCAGGAACCTGCATAATAGACGCAAATACAAGGGCGTGAAGCCGGTTGGCAATCACAGCATCCATACAGCCGATGAGCGACATAAACTCTACCGTATTATACCGTTCTTTCAATACGATAGCTTCTGTTTTCATTGCTTTGGCAATATCTTCACCGGCACGCACATCAGCAGGATACTGCATCGGAATGAAAATGATACGGGCATCATAGGTCGTCTGCAGTGCATCTGCTGCCTTGGCGATTTCTTGTTTAAATCCTTCCATGCCCTTCCAGTCGCGGACTGCAATGCCGATACGGCGGCGAATCCCTGTCACTCCCGCCTTTTTGAGCAAATAAAATCCAATCTGCTTGTCCACTGGATGCATGGATAAAACAGCATCGGCTGTTACATGAATAGGCGGCACCGTAACGCCTAATGCCGCCAATTCAGCTTTAGAATCTGCATCGCGCACGCCAATAACTGTCACACGCTGCAGTACGTTTTGTACGGCCTGCCGTTCTTTTCTGCCAATGACAGGACCTATCCCTTGTGCATACAGCATAACCGGCTTGTGAAAAAACAGCGCAATCCGCATGATAAACAGATAATAGTATAAGCTGCGGGAACTGGTTACGTTTTGAAGTAAACTACCCCCGCCGCTGATAAGAATATCACAGCGGCGAATAGCCGCTGCGATAGCTAAAAAATTCATGCGGTGAACTGCATGTACTTTATGATGCTCTTTGGTCATCCGGCAGTTGCCGGTAATAACTGTAATATGTATATCAGGAATAATGTCCCGCAGTGAGCCGACAATAGCGGAAAGCATGGCTTCATCACCGGCATTGGCAAATCCATAGTATCCAGAAATTACTACTTTAACCACGGGGTTTCACCTGCTTTCCCAGCCATGCCGTTACATATTGCAGCACGGCCAAGAGGCAAATAACCAAGATGCCGATAACCATTCCTACAATCCAGCCGTCAATACCACGGATAAAGGACATGAGGAACGGCGTGCGGATATGGGCAAACGTTTCTACCATAGAGCCTACGCCGATGGCTGCTGCCAAGACGAGGAAAAAGTGCAGAATCTGCGGCCATTTTCGATACATGGCAGCTACCATGAGGAAAAATGCCGGATGACCAATCAAAAATTCTTTTTCGCGCGGCCGTGCATACATGGCATTTTCCAAGAAACGGCGCAAAGCTACTTCTGCCCCCGGCACAGGAACCCCTGCCGTATGGCCGCTGCGGCCGACAAAGACAAAAGCCACTAAGCCCAGTATGGCCAATACAATCAATGTACCCATTTTAATCGGAATATTGAGAAATTCTTTGGCAAACGTGACGAAATCCTGGGCAGATGTCATCGTCGTGCCGCCCAAAGGAAACCGGCGCAGATAGCCAATGGCTACCAGAATAACCGGCAGAATAAATGTCAATTTGACGCCGCGGTAAAAGTCAAATTCCATAAAGAAGCGAATATTTCCCAACATAGCAGCAATAAACAAGCCGCCAATCATGGCAATCGCTACGGCACAGGTAAGTCCTATCGACCCATCGCAAATTACTTTTCCATAACCAAGTTTATGCGTAATCTTTTTCTTTTTCCAATAATCAAGCAGCAAGAGAATGGCTGCCGTAGGAGCTGCCGAAGCACAGCCCACAGCCATCATCTGCAGGAACAGTGCCCCTTTGGCAATCACAGCACCGCCTATGCCGCCGATAATCGCCAGCACCATTAACAGATAATTGAGACGGTTGGAAAGCGGCAGCAGTAAGTTGAGCGTAAAAACAAATCCGCAGGCAGCAGCCGCAGCAATCAGCGCCAATAAAATTTTGTTAGGATAATAGGTATCCATTACCGTAGCCCGTCCCAACGTGTAGCCGCGGTCCTGCAGTTTTTTGCTGGCCATAGAGATATATGCCAAATTCGTTTCTGTCAGATTCATGCCGTGCATCGGCTTTTTATACAACGGATACAAATTAACGCGGACATTGCGTTCCAAATCACTAATGTAGTAGCGCATAGCAGCTTCTTCCGGCGTAATCTTTTCCAATTCTTCTTTCGCCATAGCATATACACGTACGGTTTGATAATCCAATAAACCGGCTAAATCGTACATGCCGTCTTGGGACGTATACTGCAGCTGATTGACAGATTCAATCATATAAAACGGCAAATGCCGTTCTTTCATTTGGTCGGCAGTAAACGTCAGCATATCTTTACGCTGTGCATTCACAGGCGTATATCCCAGTACTTCTTTGCCGACAAACATAATGCCGGATGCATTTTCAATCGTATCAGCACGGTCAAAAAAGGTTTCTACTTGTTCTTTCGTAGGATTACTGTAATTGGTAGGACGCAAAATAACATGAAAACCATGGGAAGAAATTTTTTTGGCATCTGCCGTCATAATTCCCAAATTAACATCGCCCAGTGCCGGCATAACACCGCGCAGCCCGGCAATACGATACTGGCTGTCAGCAATCAAGCTGACATTTTTTTCGCCCAAGCGGGTTTTCAAATCAGCAGTAACTTCATCAAAATAAAGATCTTCCTGATTTTTTGGTTTGCCAACTAAATAATAATCATAGGATAAATC
>CAVKOP010000081.1:4340-5658 GCA_963657835.1 Lachnospiraceae bacterium
ATATGGAACTGAGGATAATACAGCTTTAAGCCCAAGCGAGTAATCAAAGACATTTCACCGCGCTGCGTCAATTTGTTAAGCGTCGTGTCATAAATGGTAAAGCTTGTAATCCCGGCTTCCCGACATTTTTCCAACGCTGTATCCAAATCATATCCATCATTTCGTGCCATGTTGACAACAGCATCATAATCCATCGCTTGTTCAATAGTCATGCTCTTCTTTTCTACATAATGCCGTTGTACACACAGACATATAGAACAAAGCACCCCGATCAGTACCGCTCCAATCAAGAGTACTTTACTAAACCTATTGTTTTTTGTCATCATTTCCACCTTATTTATGAGTTACTAACTCGTCCATGAATCGTAATTTGATTATCACGCAACACAACACGGTCCGGCACAATGCCCAACGGGAAATCCTTAAAATCATACACTTCTACATTTCCTATGTGCTTGCTGCTGTATGTAAGACCTAATCCTTCTACCGCTATATCAGACGGTACAAACATCAGCTTGGTGCCGTTCATGCCAAAGTGCCCGCGGATAACCGCCCGGGCTGTCAAAAAGCCGCCTGCACTGATGGTACCGCGTACAATGACATCATCATTTTCAAAAGCAACGTCAGCATCAGACAAGCCTTTTACGTTGTCAAGGAGAAACTGCTGCAATGCGTCTCGGTGTATAGAGGCAGCCATTTCCCCGCTTTGCGCACGGAGTACAGTGACTTTCTGGTCAGCCAGGCTGTCCCATGGACTAAATGCCACACCCGTCAGCCGGCAGTCAAACTGGTCAAATTGCAGTCCGCCGACACGGAAATTGGTTCCATGTACTTCTACGGCATCCAAATCACCTGCCAGCACTTTCAGCCCCGGTGCAGCCTGTACTTGTACATCATCCGGCTGCAGTTCCATTTTGACAGATAAGGCATGGTATAAACCCGCTGCCGCTAATTGCGGTGCATATTGGTCCGCGCCAAACAACAACGCGGCCACTATGAGCACTATGATACTTAATTTTTTCATTATAGTTCCTGTTTCGCTAACTTTTTATTTTTTTCCTGTTGTAAATAGCCTTCAATAAAGATATCCAAATCACCGTCCATGACGGCCTGAATATTGCCGGTTTCTACATTGGTACGATGATCTTTGACCAAATTATACGGATGGAATACATAAGAGCGAATCTGGCTGCCCCATTCAATGGCCTGATGCACGCCGCCGATTTCCGCTTTCAGCTTGGCTTGTTTTTCCTGTTCCAGTTCAAACAATTTAGCACGCAGGTATTTCATGCACATTTCTTTATTTTGAAGCTGTGAA
>CAVKOP010000081.1:5668-8385 GCA_963657835.1 Lachnospiraceae bacterium
GTATATGCGTCATGCGGACAGCAGAACTCGTCTTGTTGACATGCTGCCCGCCGGCGCCGGATGCTCGGAAGTAATCGACGCGGACATCATCCATGTTAATTTCTACATCGACATCATCCGGCAATTCCGGCATGACATCGACAGCCGTAAAGGATGTATGGCGGCGTGCCGCAGCATCAAACGGCGAAATACGGACAAGACGATGCACGCCTTTTTCTGATTTTAAATACCCGTAGGCATATTCACCGGTAATCGCAAACGTAGCACTCTTGATGCCAGCTTCATCTCCCGGCTGTAAATCCATAACCGTAATCTGATACCCGTTACGTTCAGCCCAGCGCGTATACATGCGGATGAGCATTTGCGCCCAATCCTGCGCTTCCGTACCACCGGCACCGGCATGGAACGTAATAATTGCATTACATTTGTCATACTCGCCGGAAAGAAGCATGCGAACTTCCCGTTTTTCGACTTCTTTGACAAGTTCTTTATACTGGTCTTCGATTTCTCCTTCCAGGGAGGTATCGCCTTCTTCTATGGCCATATCCAAATAGTCAAGGGTATCCTGCACCCGCTGTACGAGCGCTTTATGCCCTTCTACTTCTGTTTTTAAATTTGTTGCTTCCTGCGATATAGCTTTGGCTTTATCCGGATGATTCCAAAAATCCGGATCGCTCATCTGCATATCCAAATCCATTATACGTTCTTCTTTTCGAGGTAAGCTAAAGTGAATCCCCGATTTCTTGTATTCTTTTTTGCAAATCTTCGAGGGGCTTACGCAGTTCTTCTAATAACACAAGACTCACCATCTTTCATAAATCACATCTACAATTATATCAATTACTTACATATGTTAGGGCGCGCCGCAGCACGCCCTTTTTACCTATTGCTTGTTTTTTTCGTCCCGTTCAATATCTTCACGGCTGACTGGTTTGCTTTCTTCATGGACTTCTTTGGCACTCTGAAGCCGATCTTCAGCCTGCGGAACCGGAGCGCTGTATGTTACCTGAATATGATAGAGGAACGTAACAACAGTTCGTTTAATCGATTCTATCATTTCTTCAAACATTTCATAGGCTTCAAATTTATATTCGACAAGCGGGTTTTTCTGGCCGTATGCACGCAGGTTAATCCCTTCTTTTAAGGCATCCATTGCATCGAGATGATCCATCCACTTGCTGTCTACGACACGCAGCATAATCGCTTTTTCCAATTCACGCATGGTCTGTTCGCCAATTTCTTTTTCCCGCGCATCATATAAATCTTCAGCGATTTTCTTCAATTTTTCATGAACTTCTACACGGCTCAAGTTTTCCAATTCTTCTACCGTAGTCGTTCCCTTCGGGACAAAATACTGTTCCATCTGCTGCAGCAGACCAGCAAAATCCCATTCTTCCGGATACAGTTTTTCATCGGCATATTTGTCTAACCCTTCGACAATGATGTCGTCTACCATACCCATAATCGTATCACGCAGCGATTCAGCAACCAATACCTGACGGCGCTGGCCGTACAATACTTCACGCTGCTGATTCATGACATCGTCATATTCCAAGACATATTTACGAATTTCAAAGTTGTGGCTTTCTACTTTTTTCTGTGCCTTTTCAATCGATTTCGTAATCATGGAATGCGTAATCGGTTCGTCTTCTTCCATTCCCAATTTGTCCATGAACTTGGAAATATTTTCAGAACCGAAAATACGCATCAGATCATCTTCCAAAGAAAGGAAGAACTGTGTCGTGCCCGGGTCACCCTGACGGCCTGCACGGCCGCGGAGCTGATTGTCAATACGACGGCTTTCATGACGTTCTGTACCAATAATCATCAAACCGCCCAACGCAGCCACTCCCTTGCCAAGCTTGATATCCGTGCCGCGGCCGGCCATGTTGGTAGCGATAGTTACCATGCCCTTCTGACCGGCATTTTTGATGATTTCAGCTTCTTTTTCATGATACTTGGCATTCAACACGCTGTGGGGAATATTTTCCTTATCCAAGAGCTGGCTGATGATTTCAGACTGGCTGATAGAGGTAGTACCTACCAAGATAGGCTGTCCCGTTGCATGGCGTTTTTTGACTTCACGCACCACGGCACGGTATTTTGCGTTTTTCGTTTTATAAATGACATCCGGCAAATCTTTACGGATGGCAGGCTTGTTTGTCGGGATAACATAGACGTCCAGTTTATAAATCTTGTTGAATTCGTCTTCTTCCGTTTTTGCCGTACCGGTCATGCCGGCCAGTTTATTGTACATGCGGAAGTAGTTCTGGAACGTAATCGTCGCCAACGTCTTGCTTTCACCCTGTACTTTAACATTTTCCTTCGCTTCAATGGATTGATGCAGCCCATCGCTGTAGCGGCGGCCAAACATCAAGCGGCCCGTAAATTCATCGACAATGACAATTTCGCCGTTTTTAACGACATAGTCTTTATCCCGGTGCATCATAAACCGAGCACGCAATGCCTGAATGACAAGATGGTTTAAGTCAAGATGCTCATTATCAAACATATTCTTAATCCCCATCATTTTTTCGACTTTGGCTACGCCGGAATCAGTCGGGGCAATGGTTTTTTGCTTTTCGTCCATCGTGTAGTCGTCTTTGTCAAAGGTTTTGACGATATTGGCCAACGTGTAATACAAATCCGTAGATTTTTCACCTGGACCGGAAATGATAAGAGGTGTACGCGCTTCATCAATGAGGATGGAGTCAACT
>CAVKOP010000082.1:0-8365 GCA_963657835.1 Lachnospiraceae bacterium
TGCCAATGCTGCCCCATGTCTTCTCGATGATTTTTGCAGATGCCTTTGATTTCCAGTCCATTTTAGGCGGCGTATCCGGCTCCTGCATGATTTACGGTATCAAACGCGGCTTGTATTCCAACGAAGCCGGTATTGGTTCTGCTCCGAACGCTGCGGCAGCAGCCGATGTCAGCCATCCTGCCAAACAAGGCTTGGTACAAATGCTTTCTGTTTTTATTGATACGATTTTGGTCTGCAGCGCAACGGCATTTTTGGGCCTTTGCTCCGGCGCGCCGATTACGAAAGAAGCTGCCGGCGCGTTATATGTACAGCAGGCAGCTACTTCTGTATACGGCGATTTTGGGCCGGTGCTGATTACGGTTTGCATGGTACTCTTTGCTTTTTCTACTTTGATTGGCAATTTGTATTATGTCGATAACTGCATTGCTTTCATTCACAAAGGTGTGCCGTCGAAAACCTTTATCATCGTTTTCCGCATTCTCTGTGTCCTCGCCGTGCTTGTCGGTGCCGGTATGTCCATGGCAGCCGTTTGGGATATTGCCGATATTTTGATGGCATTTATGTGCTTGATTAATATTCCGGCCTGCCTGATACTCAGCAACGTAGCTATTGGTGCCTTGAAGGACTATCAAGCCCAAAAAGCTGCCGGCAAGAATCCTGTCTTTAAAGCCGCTTCTATTGGACTGCGTGATGACGAAGTTCAATTTTGGAAATAAGCGTATAGAAAAAACTCTCTGCGTGTGCAGCCATGCCTATGCAGAGAGTTTTTTTATATTTCTTTTCACTCTGCCCATCGAAGGCAAATCGTTGAGAAAACGGGCTAGTACATTAGGACGAAACACTTTCTGCAACAGGCCCATTGACATCTTAGCAAAGTTTGCTATACTAAATCTTGGATTGAGGGGGAGCGCCCTGAATCCGTTTTCATACATAGCGAGGGAGCCTGTGTTTCAGGCTGAGAGGATACTAGAGAGTATCGACCGTTACAACATGAAAGAGGCAGTGTCTGCCACTGGGTCGCTATGTATACGTATATATTGCAGTCATACAATTAAAACTTCACGACCTTACGGTGTTTGCAGATAGTGCCGCTCAGAGGGAGTGAAGTTTTTTTATGGAAAAAGACAAAAAAGTACTGCGATTGGTATTGTTGGCGATGCTGGTAGGGTTAGGCGTCGTGATTTCCCCGATTCTGCGTATTGAAGGCATGTGTCCGATGGCACATTTGATTAATATTACCTGCGCGGTTCTGATGGGGCCCTGGTATGCCCTGCTCTGCGCTACGCTCATTGGGATTATCCGCATGACCATGATGGGGATTCCGCCGCTGGCATTGACTGGGGCCGTGTTTGGCGCAACCTTGTCCGGACTGCTGTATCGGGCGTCCCATGGCCGTCTGATTGCGGCTGTCATTGGGGAAGTCATCGGCACTGGGATTATCGGCGCCATCGTTTCGTACCCGGTTATGGAAATTTTTTACGGCCGTACGGGGCTGTCCTGGATGTACTATGTACCGATGTTTATCAGCGGCACGTTGATTGGCGGCTCTATCGCGTTTTGTCTGCTTATGGCCTTGTCCCGCAATGGCACGCTGCGGGAATTCCAGCAGAAATTAGGTGTAAATGTATATGACAAACGAAGAAAATAACTTGTTTCAGCAATTTGCTGTCCTGCGGCATAACGCGGCAGCCGCTAAGCCGCTCGTTCATTGTATTACTCATGGCATTACGATGAATGACAGTGCCAATGTCATCTTGGCTGTCGGCGGCGTTCCCAATATGGCGTCGCATCCCAAAGAAGTTGTTGAAGTAGGGCGTGCGGCAGCGGCGCTTGTCGTCAATTTGGGAAATATTTCCAGTGAGCGAATGGAAGCCATCCGGCTGGCCGGACAGGCTGCGCATGAAGACGGCATTCCCATGCTGATTGATTTGGTAGGCGTAGCCTGCAGTACCCTGCGGCGGGATTTTGCAGTGCAGTTTATTCGCGAATGCCGGCCGCAGATTATCAAAGGCAACAGTTCTGAAATTCGCGCTATTTGCGGCTTGCCGTCGCATGCTGTCGGCGTAGATGCCGGCGCAGCCGATACGGTTACAGCCGAAAACTTTAGAAAAGCGGCGCAGGATATACAAGCCTATGCTCTTGCGCAGCAAGCCGTGCTGCTGATGAGCGGCCCTGTCGATGTGGTTACTGACGGCACCCGTGTATGCGGCGTAGCCAACGGCACGGCCCAGCTGGCCAGACTGACTGGCACAGGCTGTATGCTGGGCGCGTTGGCAGGTGTGTATTTGGCAGGACGCAGGCCTTGGGAAGCGGCCGTATTGGCAGCCGTCATGATGGGCTTGGCCGGTGAAGAAGCAAGCCGTATTGCCGGCAGCCGCATGGGAACGTTTCATGTGGCGCTGCTGGATGCCTTTTCAGAGATGACGGATGCCCAGATTCAGCAGCAGATGAAACTGCTTTTTTAACCTATAATTTAATCCATAAAAAATAGCAGCGACCAAAACCCTACGTATTTTGCTGTATGCCTCACATGATGCGCAGACAGCAGGCGGATAGGCAGGGGCCTGCTGTTTTTTAGTATATAAAAGGGAAAAAACAGGCCGTATACTGTATTTTCAAAGTGACAAGTAAAAGTACTTGACAGGATGGCCCTTTTTATGTATACTATCACAGTACGCTGATGACAAAGGCGGTGATGAGATGCTAGAGGATATGGTACGGAAGGGAAGACTTCTGGACATATACGGTCCTCTCTTGACGGACAGGCAGCGGCGATGCATGGAAATGTATTTTGATATGGATTTGTCGTTGTCAGAAATTGGCGAAGAGCTGCAAATTTCCCGGCAGGGTGCGTATGATATGCTGCGCCGGGCATCCCATTCCTTAGAGAGCTATGAACAGCGTCTTCAGCTTCTCGCCCGCAGCGATGCTGTGCGGGACAAGCTGGAACAAGCCGGTCAGCTGCTGGAAACAGGCAGCCCGGCAGCGATTGAAACAGTAAAACACATGCTACGTACTATCGAGTTGTAAGAGGAGGCTTATGTATGCCATTCGAAAGTTTGTCTGAACGGTTCCAAGCGGCCTTTAAAAAGCTTCGCGGTAAGGGCAAGCTTTCAGAAGAAGATGTAAGCGAAGCCCTCAAAGAGATGCGGCGCGCACTGCTCGAAGCCGATGTAAACTTTGCCGTAACGAAAGATTTTATCAAGCGCGTACGGGAAAAAGCTGTTGGCGAAGAAGTATTCGGCAGCTTGAACGCATCCCAGACGGTCATCAAAATCGTCCGTGACGAATTGACCGAACTGCTGGGCGGTACGCAAAGCCGTATTACCATTGCACCGAAGCCGCCGACGATTATTATGCTTGTCGGGCTGCAGGGCGCAGGTAAAACGACGACAGCGGCAAAACTTGCCAAGAAGCTGAAAAGCCAGGGCAAAAGTCCGCTGATGGTTGCCGGCGACGTCTATCGGCCTGCAGCGATTACACAGCTCCAGGTCCTGGGACAGGAACTGGACATACCGGTGTATACCGAAGAAGGCAGCAAAGACCCCGTCCAAATTGCCAAAAACGCCGTTCCCTATGCGGTGAGCCATTTACGGGATGTTGTCATTATCGATACAGCCGGCCGTCTTCATATCAATGAAACACTCATGGATGAGTTGATTCATATAAAAGAAGAAGTTCATCCCCATGAAATTCTTCTCGTCGTAGATGCCATGACGGGCCAGGATGCCGTTACGGCGGCCTCGGCTTTTGATAAAGCTCTCGGCATTGACGGCATGATTATGACCAAGCTGGATGGAGATGCCCGCGGCGGCGCGGCATTGTCTATCAAAGCGGTTACTGGCAAGCCGATTAAATTTATTGGCGTCAGTGAAAAATTAGATGGGTTGGAAGAGTTTCACCCCAACCGCTACGCATCCCGTATTTTGGATTTGGGAGACGTAGAAACGATTATCGAAAAGGCTCAGGCTGCTTTTGATGAAGAATCCATGGAAGACATGAAAAAGACCATGAAAAGCGGCACATTCACGTTTGATGATTTCCTCAAACAGCTCAACATGATTAAAAAAATGGGCAATATGGGGAGTCTGATGAGCCTGATTCCAGGGATTGGCAAGTACAAAAAAGAACTGGATAAAGTCGATATGGACGGCAAGCAGTTCAAGCAGATTGAAGCGATTATTACGTCCATGACGGCGCAGGAACGGTCCAGTGCCAACCCTAAAATGCTGATCAAGGACAGCCGCAAGCGCCGCATTGCCAAAGGCAGCGGTACGCGTGTCCAAGATGTCAACCGCCTCATCAAGCAGTTTACCGAAATGCAGAAAATGATGAAGCAGGCGAAGAAAGCGCAGAAAAATAAACGACGCGGCTTTTTGCCACGTTTTCCCTTTTAATCGGCCCGTCAGGGCGGATATCAAATAGAGGAGGTGATTTTCATGATTAAAATTCGTTTGGCTCGTTTAGGTGCTAAAAAGAAACCGATTTATCGTGTAGTTGTTGCTGATTCCCGTGACGCTCGCAATAATGGTCGTCCGGTTGCTACATTGGGTATGTACGATCCGGCTAAAGAAGCAGCTGACCGTTTGACAGTTGACGCTGAAGCCGCAGTAGCATGGCTCGGCAAAGGCGCACAGCCTACTGATACGATTCGCTCCCTTTTCAAAAAAGCCGGCATCATGGCTCAGTTTGAAGCATCCAAAAAGTAAGTGAGGCTGATACCTATGGAAGAGTTAATTGCATGTATTGCTAGAGCGCTTGTCAAACGCCCTGAAGCAGTTACAGTTACTAAAATTCAGAAAAAAGGCCTCGAAGTCTACGAACTTCATGTCGCACCCGAAGATATGGGAAAAGTCATTGGCAAACAAGGAAAGATTGCGAAAGCACTGCGCCTTGTTGTCAAGGCTGCGGCTGTGAAGGCAAATAAGAAAGTATCAGTTGATATCGTATAGGAGGAACCATGGATCAGATTACATTGCGCGTTCCTGTCGCTGTCAAAGCAAAGGTCACTCAAGAGCTCAAGGACAAGATTCTCAAGAATACTGACCAGGCTTTGAGTGATATTGACCGGGAAATGCAAAACCTGGAATTTCAGGCAAAACGCATGATGACCGAACAGGCCAAAATTGATGCCCAAGGGTTGATTTCTTTGCGGGCAAAAGTAGAAGAACAGAAACAGCGTCTGCAGGCTGCTAAAGCCAAGGCACAGCATGACAGAAGCGAAGCTGAACAGTTAACAATCGGTTCCGAAATCAGACAAGGCACGCTCGAACAGACTGTCGTTGTCAAAGTCGGCGATGATTTAGAAAAAATGATGGGAACAGAAATTTTGCTTGAAGACGGCAAAATTGTTGCCATCCGCCAATAAAATACGATGGCTGGATTGGAACTTTTTACAATCGGTCAAATAGTTGCCCCGCACGGCGTGCGGGGTGATGTTCGTATTTATCCCGATACAGATTTTCCAAAACGATTCCTGCATATGAAATACGGCTATATCGGCGGCAAAAAATATGAAGTACGCTCGGCCCGTCTTCACAAACGAGTCGTACTCATGAAATTCGTCGGCGTAGAAGACCGCAATGCGGCAGAACTTCTCGTCGGCAAAGCCTTGGAAGTGCCGCGCGAAGATTTGGTGCCCCTGAAAAAAGGACAGCACTATGTCTTTGATATTATCGGTATGTCCGTATATGATACACAGGATCATAAATTGGGTAACGTAACAGACGTCTTGAAAACCGGCAGCAACGATGTATATGTCGTCACGGACGAACAAGGAAAAGAATGGCTGTATGCCGCGATTCCCGACGTCGTCAAATCTATTGATGAAAAGGCAGACCGTATGGTCATCGATCCGCCGGAATGGGTGGATGACCAATGAGGATTGACATTATTTCGCTCTTTCCGGAATTTATCGAGGCCTTTTTTAATCACAGCATTATCGGCAGAGCAAGAAAGGCCGGACTGCTGGAGCTGGATGTGACCAATCCGAGAAATTTTACATATGACCGTCATCACATGGTAGACGATACGATTTATGGCGGCGGCTGCGGCATGCTCATGAAAGCAGGCCCGTTATATGCAGCTGTCGAAGCCGTACGTCGCAATGTCCCCAAACGGCGCATTATCTTGATGGGACCGGCAGGTCAGACCTTTGACCAGGCCAAGGCCCGTGAGCTTGCTGGCTATGACCAGCTTATTTTGCTATGTGGACATTACGAGGGCGTAGACTACCGTGTCGAAACCCATTTGGCAGATGAAACCATTTCTGTAGGCGATTATGTCCTAACCGGCGGCGAACTGCCGGCCATGACGGTTACAGATGCCGTAGCCCGCATGATTCCGGGCGTACTCGGCTCGACAGGCAGTGCGGTAGATGACTCGTTTTATGCATCGCTGCTGGAATACCCGCAGTATACTAAGCCTGCCGTATTTCGCGGACAAGCTGTCCCAGACGTGCTGCGCAACGGCGACCATGCCAAAATTGACGCATGGCGGCATGAAAAAGCACTGGAACGGACGCTGAAAAAACGCCCTGATTTGCTGCAGACCGCGTCTTTATCGGCTAAAGACAAAGAACTGCTGGCGCGCTGGAAAGAGGAGAAGAAATGATGAAATCCGCTTTGTATGTCGGGTTGGTACATTACCCTATTTATGACAAAAATTTCAATGTCATAGCGACGGCGATTACGAACTATGATCTGCATGACATTTCTCGTTCGTCCAAAACATATGGCGTAAAAAAATACTTTATTATTCACCATGTACAGGGCCAACTGGACATGGTACACAAAATTATCGGCTTTTGGGAAAGCCCTGCAGGCAGGAAATACAATTCTTACCGCACGCAAGCCTTTGACATCGTAGACATCCGCCCTTCCATCGAAGCGGCTGTCGCAGCGGTTGCCGAAGCAGAAGGCAAGCGTCCCTATGTCGTCACGACAGATGCCAGGGTGTATGCCAATACGATTTCCTACAAGGACCTGCGCCGCAAGAGGGAAGAAGACGATACGCCCATCCTGCTGCTCCTTGGTACGGGATATGGTATGACGAAGGAAACGATGGAGCAATTCGATTTTATCCTGGAACCGATTTATGGTGCAGGGGATTATAATCACCTTTCCGTCCGCTCAGCCGCGGCGATTATCTTAGATCGTCTCGCTGGCGAAGAATGGTGGAAATAACAAGGGAGGCATTAGAATGTCAGGACATTCGAAATGGGCAAATATTAAACGTAAAAAAGGAAAAAACGACGCTATCCGCGGCAAAATTACAACAAAAATCGGTCGTGAAATCACGATTGCCGTTCGTATGGGCGGCCCGGATCCCGTCGGCAACATGCGTTTAAAATTGGCTTTGCAGAAAGCAAAAGAAAACAACATTCCTAAAGATAACATCAAACGTGCGATTCAAAAAGGCGCTGGCGCTACAGAAGGCCAGAACTATGAAGAAATCGTATATGAAGGCTATGGCCCGGCAGGCGTTGCCGTTACGGTCAATGTCCTTACAGACAACCGCAACCGCGCAGCAGCAGCCGTACGCCACGAATTCTCCAAATGCGGCGGCAACCTCGGCGCTACCGGCTGTGTAGGCTGGATGTTCCACAGCACAGGCATTTTTGTCGTATCGAAAGAACAAGCTGACGAAGACAAACTGATGGAAGTAGCTTTAGATGCTGGCGCTGATGACGTCAAAGACGAAGGCGAAGAATTTGAAATCATCACGACGCCGGAAGCCTTTGACGATGTTGAAAAAGCACTGGCAGATGCAGGCATCGAAACAGAACATGCTTCTATTACGATGGTACCGGAAAATACCATTAAATTGACAGGTGAAGACGCAGAAAAAATGGAACGTTTTGTAGACGCTCTCGATGAAATCGACGACGTACAGGATGTATACCATAACGCCGACTTGCCGGAAGACGAAGAATAAACCAAGCAAAACAGCACCGTTGTCACATTTCTTACATGTGGCCGGTGCTGTTTTTATAGACATATGATTATCATTGCCAACAGGTAGGTACTACCTACGGCACATCCCGTCATCGTGTTGGCAGCGCGGCGACGGGATGTTGTTTATTTTATGTGCAGGCAATGTAAATTTAAACGATAATAATACGGACGCGTTTTTTGGGAGATGATATATCTATCAGAAGGGATTGTTTTCAGTTTGTTATACACCGTAGATTTAGTCTTTTTGATAGTAGTGGCAATTTCATCTATAGTAGCACCCCAATTAGAGAATATGGCAGCTTGGAGGAGAATGTCATATATTTTATAAGTTGTAGCATCCTTTATTTCAAGAGAATCAAGATGTTTTTTATATGAGATATATTGATCCCATTTTTTAGAGAGAACACTCT
>CAVKOP010000083.1:0-8292 GCA_963657835.1 Lachnospiraceae bacterium
GGAATCCGACACATAATAGTGATTGTATCCCGGATACAGTTTGATGCCGCAGCATTGTTTTCGTTTCAAATTTTCTTCAATAAGCGGCAAAGATTCTTCAATGTGTTCATTGCTGTACGCACTGTCCAGCCCAATGCAGTAACTCAAATAGTCCGGATAGACATGAGCCGATGGTTCCAATGTTTTATTGCTCATGACAATGCCGTACACGTAATGAAATTTTTTGTACGATTCCCGTAAATTTTCTTCTGTATTGACATGTCCCGCTGCGATAGCAATGCGGTCAAATCCTTTATAATCGCATAAATGGAAATGACTGTCAATAATTCGTAATGGTGTCCCTTTCATTTGCTTTCATCTCTAATCTTCCAACGCTGTTTCCAAGGCAATGCGAATCATATCATCAAACGATGTCTGCCGTTCTTCCGGCGTGCAGGCTTCTTTGGTCACTAAATGGTCGCTGACCGTAAATAATCCCAGGGCCTGCGCACCGTATTTGGCAGCCAGAACATAGAGCCCTGCTGTTTCCATTTCTACAGCCATAATGCCATAGGCAGTCAGTTTGTCATTGTCGATTTCATCATCATAAAAACGGTCTACTGACACGATATTGCCTACACGGACAGGAATCTGCTGGGCTGATGCTTTTTCATAGGCCGTGCGCAAAAGCGCAAAGTCTGCCAGCGGTGCGTAGTTAATCGAACTGCCAAAGATATTGCGAATAATCGAGGAATCTGTCGTCGCTCCCTGGGCAATGATAACATCGCGCAAGTGAATATCTTTGCGCATGGCGCCGCAGGTACCGACGCGAATCAATTTCTTGACGCCATAATCACGCATCAATTCTGTCGCATAAATAGAAATAGACGGAATCCCCATGCCGGTTCCCTGTACGGAAATGCGTTTGCCTTTATACGTTCCGGTATATCCTAGAATACCGCGAATATGGTTATAGCAGACAGGGTTGTCCAAAAATGTTTCTGCAATATATTTAGCGCGGAGCGGATCGCCCGGCAGTAAAATACGGTCTGCAATGTCTCCTTGCTTGGCTTCAATATGTAAACTCATGAAATATATCCTCCTTTTTATGTACTATATGGAGTATTATATCACAGTCGTTCCGATTGCGGGAATAGATGCCGTCGTTTCAACGCTTGTTTGTCAATTTTTCCGCTTTCGTTTTTGGGAAGGCTGTCTGCAAATATACAGGTCTTTGGAATTTCATAGGTCTGCAAATACGGGCGCACCCTCTTCAGAAACATCGTCCTGCTGAGAGGACGGGATGCCCCACCGAGCACAGCCGTCAAGCTGTCAGCATATGTGCCGTGCTCTACCCAGACAGCCGCCTCGCGAATGGGCAGGTGCGCGCATAAGGTTTGTTCAATATGATACGTTGATACATGCCTGCCGTTGACATTGCAGCTATCCCCGCTGCGGCCTAAAAATTGAAGATTTCCTGCCTCATCTATACATCCTTTGTCATGCAGTGAAAAAGGCACTGTAATTCCCAATACATGATACAGCGTTGTCACTAGAATTTCCTGCGCCGCTCCTATCGCAATGGAAACTCCAGGAAACGGCTTGCCAACGAGACTGGTATCTTCTGTCATGTCCGTATCTTTGATATAGGTAATATAATTCAGCTCACTGGCGCCATAATACAATATAACTTCGCTCTGGGGAAACGTCTGCTGCAGCCATCGTGCCTGCGGCCTGCCCAGTGCCTGAGAACCGCTGATAATATGTTTGACTGTTTCATAGGTACGGCGGGCTGTCTGCGGCAGCAGCAGCAATTTGGCCGGAATTAAGTACATGGCATTGGCTTGATGCGTTTCCATCAGTGCCAGCCATGTTTTGGGATGAAAGGAATCGGCGCCGAGTATCGTACCGCCAGCAGCCAATACACCGAGATAGATGTTAAGATTTCCAGTAAATGCCAAACTGCCCTGGCAAAACAAAATCGTCTCACTGGTAATGCCGAACAGTTGATTTTGTATAGGGAAAAAATCTGCCCAGCTGGCATAGTCCCGCCAAAGAATTTTGCTGGGGCCGGTAGATCCGGATGTCATAACGCCCATGCAGGCTGTCTGCGGCGCATGCAGCGATTCCGGCAGCTGCACGGCTCCGGCAGCAGTCGCCATGACAGGAACTGCCGCACTGCCGCTGTAAGCCAAAAATTGGCAAAGCTGTGCCGCAATGGGCTGACTGCCAATGACATGCACTGTCGCACCAGGCGCAATCGTTTTTCTTATTTTCATCGCCTTCTGCCAAAGTTCGCCATATGTATACGTTTCTGTTTCTGTAATGAGTGCTGTTTTATCAGCAGGCTGTTTTCGTATTATGTCAATATACTGCATCACTCTATTTGTTCCTTTACTATAGGGCTACTATACTCGTTCCACCAGCAGCGCACAGCCTAGACCGCCCGCTCCGGCAATACTGCAGCAGGCCAGCGTTCCTTGTTTCTGCTGCAGCGCTGTCAGCGCATGCAGTACCAGCATCGCGCCAGTTGCGCCATAAGGATGACCGTATGCCAGCGCGCCGCCGAGTACATTGTATCGTTCGATACACTGCGGATACGCTCTGGCAAATAATTCATCAATGACAGCAAATGCTTCATTCACTTCAAATATATCTATGTCTGCAGCAGTCATTTGATACTGCTGCAGCAGCTTAGCAATACTTTGTACAGCTCCGATGGGACTTCGCAGGGGATTCGTCCCGATGGCACAAGCACCTCTGATTTTTCCCAGCGGACGGCAGCCGTGTGTTTGACAGTATGCTGCGGAACACAGTACGAGCATTGCGGCACCGTCGTGCGTCAAGCACGTATTAGCTGCCGTCAATATCTGTCCATGAGGCAGAATACACGGCAGACGATGCAGCAATTTTTCACTCATATGGCGGCGAATCCCTTCATCTCTTTGGCTGCCACAGACGCTCACCTGCAGGCTGCGCAGCACTCCTTTCTGTTCAGCCTGACACGCCAGGCGATGGCTTCGCAGCACCCAGGCGTCCAAATCTTGACGGCAAATACGAGCTTCCTGCGCCACGGCTTCTGCGCTTTTCGGCATGATATGTTCATCCCAGCATCCCGGTACAAACTGCGCCGTCATGTACGTATCCCGGACACCAGTATGGGCCGGATGATTGGGATGATGACTGCGAACAGGCTGCGTCGATACGCTTTCAAAACCGCCGGCGATGCTCACCTGTTCCTGGCCGCAGGCAATTTTGGCACTGGCCGTGATGATGCTTTCCAAGCCGCTGCAGCACTGCATATCTATCGTATAAGCCGGTATTGTTTCATCGACACCGGCTCGTAAAGCCATGAGCCGCGTCACATTGCCGCCGCCTCCTACGGCATTGCCGCAGATAATGCTGTCTATCGATGTTTCAGGTATATGATAGGTCTGTATCAGCTGCTGCAGCACATTGGCACCCAATACGTCTGCCGGTATATGCCGGTACATGCCGTTGTACACACCGATATAGCTGCGCAGGCCGCCTAAGATATACACATCGCTGCTCATGACTGCTGCCCGAACAGTTTATAAATAGGCCGTGCCAGCGCCGCAGCAGCAAGGCATTTGACAATATCCAACGGAATGAACGGCAGGACGCCGCTCATGACTGCCGCTTCCCACGGCATTCCTGTTACTAATTTCAACTGGACGACGCCCAGCAAATAAATACTGGGAATGCCCAAGACAATAGCTATGACAGCAAACCGTTTAAAATCATAGTGTTTGCCCTTCAGCCAAGCAATAAGACCTACGGCAACGACATATCCCCAAATATAGCCGCCCGTTGGGCCAAACATTTTCCCAGGCCCGGCCGTACCGCCTGTAAATACAGGAACGCCGATTAAGCCAATGCCGATATATACCAGCATCGTCAGGCAAGCCTGTTTAGGCGGCAGCAAAAAGGCAATCAGGTTGACTACCAATGTTTGCAGTGCAATAGGAGACTGGGAAAAAGGAATAGGAATAATAATATACGCAGAAATACAGTTTAAAGCAATTAAAAGAGCCAGCCGCGTCAACGTTTCTGTTTGGGTCCAGCTTGTTGTCTTGTGTTGTTTCGTCATGATAGATACCTCATTTTCTTAATATACGAATCGTACAAACTCGTTTGTTGTGAACATATCCTGTTATTCGTTTTTTATCTTGCATAATTGTCAATGCATCTCCCGCATATACAGGACGATGAAAAGAAATTTTCCAGTGTATAGGCGGGCATGCCAATGTTCGCTGTACATACCAGGCGATGCACAATCCCGGCACAATAGGCCGTTCCCCCTGATGAATCGGATTCAAATCGCCGCTTTGGGCAATATACTGTCTGATTTCGTCCCGTGAAAAACGGTGCCGCAGCCTATACGCAGTATCTGGATATACTCGCATATCCGCATCTGTTTCGGCGACCTTACGCTCCCCCGCAGCGGGCGGCCATACGACACACTGCAGCCGCCGACATACGTCCTTGTTCTTCGTCATGACCTCTACGGTAACGACCCGGCAAGCGTGTCTGTACCGCTCACTGGTTGACAAACAGCAGCCGTCTTCTTGTTCTATATCAACCGCCGCGGCCCCGATACGCCAGCCATAAAATTTTTCTTGATTACACCGTGCCAAGCCTTGAATCAACTGCAGCATAAGGTCACCTCGCTTTCTATGCACGATGGCATTATAGCAAACGCGTTTTATTTAGTCAACCACTTTTTTAAGTATATAATGGTTAACAATTAATCGCATCATCAATTTTTTATCGTGACGCTTTTCACGTATTTTCACATATATGGTTAATATATTGTCGCTGGCTATTATCTTTCTAAAAAGCCTATCTACAAATTATTAAGTCAGTATTCCATTTTTACCGCTTGTATGCCTTTTTTATCTTAATAAAGCGTGAACATGAATATTTAGCATGGGAAATATTCTTTTACCTCTTGCATTTCTTTGTGAAAAAATGTACTATATAAGCATCGAGATTGTGAAATTTAGAACGCTCGACGATAAAGCATATTTTAATGGACCAATGCTTTTATTTAGTTACAGATTCAGCATACCGGCAGTGATTTTAAATGCCTAAATTGAATGTATAATTCATGTAATACCGCTTCATTATCCTTGCAATTTGCGTGAAAAGTTTGTACCATTATATGTAAAGATATATCGTTGTTATTTACTTTACGCATACTGCAACGTGACAATGACGCGTGTATCTTCCAGGCATTGTAATGGGTATGTCTGTATCTTCGTGAATGATGTTACATTCACATCTATGCGTATTTTAAATTTTTTGAAGGAGTGATTTCCGTGAAAGAAGTTGTTATCGTAAGTGCATGCCGTACTGCTATTGGTAAATTCGGCGGTGGTTTGAAAGACGTTCCGGCTACAGAATTAGGTGCTATTGTTATTAAAGAAGCAATCAAACGTGCTGGTATTGATGCTAAAGTCGTTGATGAAGTTGTTATGGGCAACGTTTTACAGGCTTCCTTAGGTCAGAACCCTGCTCGTCAGGCCATGATTAAAGCTGGTATGCCTATCGAAACACCGGCTATGACGATTAATAAAGTTTGCGGTTCTGGTCTTCGCTGCGTATCCTTGGCAGCTCAGCTCATCAAAGCTGGCGATGCTGACGTAGTTGTTGCAGGTGGTATGGAAAACATGTCTGCTGCTCCATATGCTATTCCTAAAGCTCGTTATGGCTATCGTATGGGCGACGGCAAATTAATCGACTGCATGATTAAAGATGGCCTCTGGGATGCATTCAACGATTATCATATGGGCATCACAGCTGAAAACGTTGCTGAAAAATTTGGCGTAACTCGTGAAGATCAGGATAAACTCGGTGTTCGTTCTCAGGTTAAAGCTTGCGAAGCTATCAAGAGCGGTGCTTTCAAATCTCAGATCGTTCCTGTAACAGTTCATGGCCGTAAAGGCGACACAATTTTTGATACTGATGAATTCCCGCGTGAAGGTTCCACATTGGAAGGCCTCGCTAAATTGAAACCAGCCTTCAAAAAAGGCGGTACAGTAACAGCTGGCAACGCTTCCGGCATCAACGACGGCGCTGCTGCATTCGTAGTAATGTCTGCTGATAAAGCAAAAGAACTCGGTCTCAAACCGATGGCTAAGATCGTAAGCTATGCATCTGCCGGCGTAGATCCTGCTATCATGGGTACTGGCCCTGTTCCTTCTTCCCGTAAAGCTTTGGCTAAAGCTAACCTCGAAGTTAAAGACCTCGACCTCGTTGAAGCTAACGAAGCATTCGCAGCTCAGGCTGTATACTGCTGCCGTGAACTGGGTCTTGACATGAACAAAGTCAACATCCATGGCGGTGCTATTGCCCTCGGTCATCCTATCGGAGCTTCCGGCGCTCGTATCCTCGTTACACTTCTCTATGGTTTGAAAGAAGTTGGCGGCAAATACGGCTTGGCTACACTCTGCATCGGCGGCGGCCAAGGCACAGCTTGCGTAGTAGAAAATATCGACTAATTCCAACAGTCTAACATAATAAAAGAAACTGTCACTTTCGTGGCAGTTTCTTTTATTATGCCCTATTTTTCAACCCATTTTTCTCCTGCCGAGGAGGGTATAACCTCCTGCCTGTTGTACCGCAGCATCCATTCATTGTGAAAATTGTTTTTTATTATATCCAATCAGAATAGATTTCTTCTTTTTAGTTCTATTTTTATATAAAAAAATAAAGCAAAAGTATTTAATTTTCCTCACAAAAATGATAGAATTAACTAGCAAAAAAATATAAGCAACATACTAAAAAATAATGCGAAAGAAGGACTGATAATGAAAACTACCCGTCGTAAAATGTCTCTGGTGCAGCTCACGTTTGTTACTGCTGCCAATATGTTAGGTGCCGGCATTATAATGCTGCCAACCAAACTTGCCGAAGTTGGTACTATCTCCATTATTTCCTGGATTATTACATCTCTCGGCTCTCTAGCCCTGGCCATGACGTTTGCCCGATGTGGCATGTTTACAACGAAACCTGGCGGAATGGGCGGCTATTCCGAATACGCCTTTGGGCGAATAGGACATTTTATGGCAAACTATGCCTATGCTGTTTCCATCGTTATTGCAAATGTGGCGATTGCTATTTCAGCAGTCGGATACGGCGCCGGTTTTCTCGGTGCTTCCTTTTCGCCACTGCAAACATGTTTATATACAGTGGCCCTGCTTTGGATTGCAGCGGCGCTGAACTTTAGCGGTTCACGGTATTCCGGCAAACTCAGCACGGTCACGATCTGGGGTGCCATTATTCCTGTTTTAGGCATCTCTCTCATCGGCTGGCACTGGTTTGATACTTCTATTTGGACATCATCATGGAACCCCGGCAATGTTGGTTTTTCCGATGCCGTCGGCAATTCGATTGCCTTAACGCTTTGGTCTTTCCTGGGGTTGGAATCTGCCGCCGTCAATATGGACGCTGTAGAAAATCCACGGCGTTCTGTCCCTATTGCCACATTTGTCAGCACCCTTGGCGTGGCCGTCATCTATGTGGCTTCTACCAACGTCATTGCCGGTATCGTGCCAAATGCAGAAATCCTCAGCTCCAGCGCACCTTTTGGTCTGGCTTTTTCTTATATGCTTGGCTCTACTGCCGGGAAAATCGTCATGGGATTGATGGTTTTCTCCTGCGCAGGCTCTCTGCTTTCTTGGCAGTTTACCTTGGCCCGCGTCTTCAAAACAAGTGCACAGCGTGGCTTATTTCCTAAAGTATTTGCCAAAGTTACGGATGCTGATGTGCCGATAAAGGGCATGATCGTGATTCTCATCATGCAGAGCTTTTTGGCCTTGATGACTATCAGCCCCACATTGGCAGCTCAATTTGAACTGTTGGCTAATCTGGCTGTCGTGACTAACGTCATTCCTTATATTCTTTGTGCTGCAGCACTGAAATCTATTTTGACTAAGGAACATATTCCCAATGAAGTCTGTAACCGTAACTCGTCTATTTTCTTAGCCGGCGTATCGATTATTTATTGTATTTACGCCTTGACGACGACAGACGGCATTACCTTCTTCAGCGGCTGTCTGGCAGCCTTTGCCGGCTGGCTCATCTACATGATTCGCTTCAACATTATGAAGCAGCCTATGCTGCAGGAACAATCTAAATAAGTATCCGCATAGTTAAAGGGATTATCGTACAACGCGATAATCCCTTTTCACATGCCGTTTTTAGTTTATAATTTACAGCTTTACCGTCAAAAATTTTAAAACAGGAATGGTCTGTAAGGTACTGTCAAACATTTTTCGCAAATACATA
>CAVKOP010000084.1:0-8226 GCA_963657835.1 Lachnospiraceae bacterium
CCCTGCGGTGAGTCTTCAATCGTAATGCCTAAAGCCGATAATTTGTCGCGAATGGCGTCTGCCAGGGCATACTGTTTTTGTTTGCGGCATTCCTGACGAATTTCCAAAATGGCCTGCATCAAATCATCATAATCTTTGCTGCTTGCGTCTGTCTTCTGGCCACTCCAACGGTCTTCCAAAATACCTAAAATATCCGTCATCGTCTTGAAAATACGTTTGACTTCAGACACAGCGGAAGAATCAACGGGTACGCCAGCATTGACAACAGCATTTTTGTAAATATTGACGTTTTTGGCCAAATCAAACATAGCCGCACTTGCCAGCGCTGTGTTAAAATCATCGCACATAGCTTCTTCAAACGCTTCTTCGTCTTTCTTAGCAATGTTAAGCAGCTGTTTAGCTTCTTCAGATTTGGCACCTGCCGGCATATCCAGCAGTTCCAATACATTGTCAATAGCCGTGCCAAGACGATCGAGGCTGCGTGTCATTTCTTCCAGGCGTTCATCGCTAAAATCCAACGGGCTTCTGTAATGGTTGGAAATAAGGAAGAACCGAAGGGCATCGGCACTGTAATGAGCCAATACGTCTTTGACGAGGAAGAAGTTGTTTAAAGATTTACTCATTTTTTCCGAATTAATGGTAATAAATCCATTATGCAGCCAGTATTTGACCATCGGTTTCTTGCCGGTAAATGCTTCGGACTGAGCGATTTCATTTTCATGATGCGGGAAAATGAGGTCACTGCCGCCGCCATGAAAATCAAATGTATCTCCCAAGTATTTATTGCTCATAGCAGAGCATTCAATATGCCATCCCGGACGACCTTTACCCCAAGGGCTGTCCCAAGACGGTTCACCTGGTTTGGCACCTTTCCAAAGTGCAAAATCCATCGGATTATGTTTGCGGTCATCTACTTCAATCCGAGCACCGGCCATCATATCATCCAAGCTGCGGCCGCTCAATTTACCGTAATCTGCAAATTTTTCTACGCTGTAGTATACGTCATGGTCAATGACATAGGCATATCCTTTGTCAATCAGCGTCTGTACCATGTTGATAATTTCTTCCATGTGTTCTGATACACGAGGATATTTATCGGCACGGCGAATATGCAGTTTGTCCATGACATCAAAGTACGATGCAATGTAGCGATTGGAAATAGTATCCCACGTTACGCCTTCTCCATTTGCTGCGTTGATAATCTTATCATCTACATCCGTAAAGTTTTGGATGTGCGTAACTTCATATCCTAAATGTTCCAAGTACCGTTTGATAACATCCCACGTAACAAAGGGACGGGCATTGCCCATGTGTGAATGGTTGTAAGGTGTAATGCCGCAGACGTACATTTTGACTTGTCCCGGCGTAACCGGTACGAACGTTTCTTTTTTGCGAGTTAAGGTGTTATACACTTTTAGTTCTCTCATGCTGTACCTCCTATGTTATAAAAAAAAGGCCACCATCCCTTTGACAGAGACGGTGGCCCGTGGTTCCACTCTGTTTTTATGGCACTGCCATAATCTCAAAGCACGTAACGGGTGCTGCCGAACCAGATTACTAATCTTCACCTGGCCTGCTCACAAAGGCAATTATTGCAGTTTCTGCTGTATAGACAAGTTCTCAGCTTGGGCCTGTCCTCTCTGTATGGCTCATCTGCAATTCAAATTTGGTCATTGCATTTATCTACATAATAGACTGTATTATGTACTATGTGTTATTTATAGTAACGAATAATTCTCAATCTGTCAAGGTTTTTTATTTTGTCAGCAAGCCGCTCTGCTGCAAGCGTGCCAATACTTTTTCACGGCCCATGAGTGCGACGATGACATTGAGGTCCGGACCGTGCATAACACCGGTAACAGCTACGCGGATAGGCATGTAAACAAACTTGCCTTTTACTTTCAAGCCTTTTTGGATTTTCTTAAAGAGCGGCTGTACTGTGTCGGCCGTTACTTCATCCAGGGCAGCTAATTCATCATAAAACATGGTTAAGACAGCCGGGGCCGTTTCTTCGTGGAGAACAGCCGCCGTTTCTTCATTTTCCGGTGCAAAATCATCGGTAAAGAAGACTTTGGCAGCATCGACAATCTGGGCGCCATACTGTACGTGTTCACGCATAGCCCATACCATGTCTTTAAGCCACTGCATTTCTGCGGCATCCGGATTTTGGGATGCATACCCAGCCTGCTGCAGATGAGGCAGGCAAACAGTCAGCAACTGGTCAGCATCAAGCTGCTTCATGTAATGGAAGTTAATCCAGTTCAGTTTTTCAATATCGAAAACTGCCGGGTTTTTGGCAACACGGTCCAGCGTAAACTGCTGAATTAATTCTTCACGGCTGAAAATTTCCTGATCGCTGTTCGGCGTCCAGCCCAAAAGGCCCAAAAAATTGACCAATGCATCCGGCAAATAGCCTGCATCCCGATACTGCTGTACAGATGTAGCACCGTGCCGTTTACTCATTTTCTTTTTGTCTGCGCCGAGAATTAGCGATACATGGGCAAATTTAGGCACTTCAAATCCTAAGGCATGATATAACACAATCTGACGCGGCGTGTTGGAAAGATGTTCTTCCGCGCGAATAACGTGCGTAATGTGCATCAAAGCATCATCAATAACGACACAGTAATTGTAAACAGGAATGCCGTCGGATTTGACAATGACAAAATCGCCAACCTTGTTGGAATCAAACGTAACATGACCGCGTACCAAATCATCGACTTCCAGCGTTTCATTTTTCGGCGTCGCAATACGAATAACGTACGGACGGCCTTCTTTCAAATATTGTTCTACTGTTTCTTTGGGAAGATGGCTGCATTTACCGCTGTATACCGGTGTTTCGCCTTTTTTCAGCTGTTCTTCTTTTTCGGCTTCCAATTCTTCCGGCGTGCAGAAACAGTAATATGCTTTTCCTTCTGCCAACAACTTTTCTGTATATTTTTTATAGATTTCCAAGCGTTCAGTTTGACGATACGGGCCGTCCGGACCACCGACGTCAATGCCTTCATCCCAGTTGATGCCGAGCCATTTCAAGGCTTCTTTGATGTTTTCTTCCGATTCACTGGTAGAACGTTTTCTGTCGGTATCTTCAATACGAACGACAAATTTGCCGCCTGTATGTTTAGCAACTAAGTAGTTGAACAGTGCCGAACGAGCACCGCCAATATGAAACGGACCAGTAGGACTGGGAGCAAAACGAACGCGAACTTCCTGTGACATGAAAAATTCCTCCTAAATATTTCTATATTTGAGCACCATGGCGGCTGCCTGCGCGGCCATTCCTTCTTCCTGGCCGACAAAGCCCAGCCGTTCTGTCGTTGTGGCTTTAACAGAAACGGCCGTGTTATCTATCTGCAGGGCCTTGGCAATATTGCGAATCATTTGAGGCACGTATTCTTTAATTTTCGGACGCTGTGCCAATAAGGTAACGTCCACATTAATAATTCGGCAGCTGTTTTCGATTAAAATCTGCCGTACTTTTTCCAGCAGCGTAACGCTGGATATATTCTTAAACGTTGCATCTGTATCCGGGAAATAGGTGCCAATATCCTTGAGCCCGGCTGCACCGAGCAGAGCATCCATGACAGCATGAATCAATACGTCGGCATCAGAATGTCCTGCCAGCCCTCTGTCAAACGGCACTTCGACGCCGCCTAAAATGAGCTTGCGGCCTTTAGCCAGCGGATGCACGTCATAGCCGCTGCCGACGCGATGTTCTGTTGGGCCATTGAGATAAAATTCTAAAATAGGGACATCATCCATCGTCGTCACTTTATGATTGCGTTCATCCCCTGGCAAGAGGACGATTTTTTTCCCCATCGCTTCTACCAGGGACGCATCATCCGTACCGTTGATGTGATGTTTTTTAGCATATTCATGGGCCGCTATCAGTACACTGCGCCGAAAAATCTGCGGCGTCTGTGCCGCAATCAGCCGGCTGCGATCCAATGTACGTACGGTCTGAGTTCCTTGTGCGTCTGCACGCTCTCGCTCTTTCACCGTATCTTTAACAGGAATGGCATAAATAGCTGCTTCAGCTTGTTCCATGACAGCAGCTGCATTGTCATACCATTCCGGGCCGGCATACGGACGGGAGCCATCCTGTACCATGACGACATCCGTATCTGCACTGGTCGCCATCAGGCCATTATATACGGAATCTTCCCGCTCTGCGCCGCCTAAGGCAAAACGGACCGGCTTAGCCGGATGCAGTGATGCTACCATCGCCGCGATGTCATCATGATCGCATTCCGCATTCACAATAACAACCTCGTCTACTTTAGAAGCGGCAAACACATGAAGCAGCGTATGGGCCAGCACAGGCTTGCCGCACAGCGGATAAAACAACTTATTTCGTTCATATCCAAAACGTCGGCCTGAACCAGCAGCTACAACGATAACAGATACTTTCAACAATTTCACCTACTCATCTGCAATTTTTACAAAAATCATCCGACCTGCCGATGTCTGCAGCACGGATGTAACCGTTACAGGCACCGTCGAACCAATATATTTTTGGCCATTTTCTACTACAATCATCGTGCCGTCATCCAAATACGCAATGCCTTGATTTTCTTCCTTCCCTGATTTGACGATGAGAACTTCCATTTGTTCACCGGGAATCCGGGCCGGCTTTAAAGCATTCGCCAGGTCATTGATATTCAAAACGACAACCCCCTGAAGAGCTGCTACTTTATTTAAGTTATAATCATTGGTTACTACTTTAGCATTGATTTTACGGCCTAAACGCACTAATTTGGAATCTACGCCCTGTACATCATCAAAATCATCATTAATGATACGGACTTCGACATAATTGTCTTCCTGCATTTGCTTTAAAATATCCAAACCGCGGCGGCCTTTATTTCGCTTCAGCAAATCCGAAGAATCAGCAATCAGCTGCAGTTCTTCAAGCACGAACACAGGCACCAACAGCGGTCCTTCCAAAAATCCCGTACTGCAGATTTCTGCAATACGTCCATCAATAATAGAGCTTGTATCCAAAAGCTTGCCGGAAAAATCTGTATCTGCATGCTTGTGTACAGCAGCTGCCGCTTCTTTGTTTTGCTTTCCAATGCGAAGAGCCCCTACAAGGCTCATAATGTCATTTCGCTTGCGGATAGCAATACTCATCCCGGCATATCCAAAAATAATGCTGAACACAATAGGACCATACGCACCTATAATAGGCAGTCGGGCAAACGCCAATCCTATTAAATTAGCAATTATGAGTCCAAAAAGCAAACCTAGCGTTCCGACTATCAAATCCTGGCTTTCAAAATCATTTAATCCTATTTCAATTCGTTCAATAGCTTTCCAAATCAGCCGCAGTACAAAGGGCGATATAATATATCCCAGCAGCAGTCCCAGTACAACGCCTATGATATAGGCAATAACGGTCAACAGCGTCGTGCCAAAAATACTGCCATGGAATATTTCTCCTTCGACTTCCGCACTAAAGTACGGTGTAGTCACGATTTGGTCGGCAATCATGACAAAGGCCACCGCCATAATCAGCATAATAATCCCTTTCATGATATTATCCGCAATCTTGCCGCCATTAAACTTTTTTGTTTTTTTGTCTTTTCCAAATTCTTTCGTACCAGATTCGTGCAAATCATCCATACCGAACGCACCTCCTTTACATACTGAATTGTATTGTCATAACTATATAACTATATCACATTTTATCTGTATAAACCATATAAAAAGCGAAAACTGCCGTAAAATTCACCATACTTTTACATAGCGGTATTGGCAGTAAAGGCTTTTTGAATGGCTTCCTGCAGGGTAGAAACACAGATAATATGCCCGCCGCTCACTTCTTTTACAGGCACATCGTCTTGATTGCCTTTGGGTATAATAAACGATTGAAAGCCTAATTTGGCTGCTTCCTTGACACGGCGCAGTGCATGGGGCACGCGGCGGATATCGCCGGTAAGGCCGACTTCCCCCATCACGACAGTACGACTATCCATCGACACATCCCGCAGGCTGGAATATACCGCCAGGGCAATCGGCAAATCTGCTGCCGTTTCCGTAATGCGCAGGCCGCCGACGACGTTAATATATACATCCTGCGTACCTAACGGTATTCCTACCCGCTTTTCCAGCACGGCCAATAAAATAATCAGCCGGTTATAGTCCATGCCGGAAGCAGTCCGGCGCGGCACCGGAAATACAGAATGGGTCGTTAAGGCCTGTATTTCTCCCAACAACGGACGCATGCCGTCCATGACAGCGGCAATAGCAGAACCAGCCTGATTCGCAGCCCGTTCGGCCAGCAGCATTTGCGAAGGATTGCCCAATTCTGCCAATCCCTGCTCATTCATCGTAAACAGCCCGGATTCATTGGTTGAGCCAAACCGGTTTTTGATGCCCCGCAGCACGCGGAACTGGTAATTGCGTTCGCCTTCAAAATACAGTACGACATCTACCATATGCTCCATCATCCGCGGCCCGGCAATGGTACCTTCTTTGGTCACATGACCGATGACAATGACCGGAATCGTTTCAGTCTTGGCAAACGTCATCAGCCGGCTCGTGCCTTCACGAATTTGGCTCAGACTTCCCGGCGTGCCGTCTGCTTCACTGCTGTACATCGTTTGAATCGAATCCACAACTAACAGCGCCGGACGCAGGCGCCGGGCTTCCTGCAAGACGGCATCCAGCGAAGTATCTGCCTGAATAATCAAATTGGCTGCATCAATGCCCAACCGCTGCGCCCGCATCTTAATCTGTCCTGCCGATTCTTCGCCAGAGCCGTAAAGAACCGTACCTGTCGTTTGACATACGGCAGCAGCTGCCTGCAAGACAATCGTTGACTTTCCGATTCCCGGATCGCCGCTTAAAAGGATTAATGCTCCCGGTACAATGCCGCCGCCCAAAACCCGGTCCAATTCGCCAATACCGGTCACGATACGCGTCATCTTTTCCATGGCAATATCCTGCAGGGAAGACGGTTTGGTGCCTTCTCCGCTTCGTTGCATACTGCGGCTCCCTTTCGGTGCTTCTACAGCTTCCTCTTCTTCAGTCATTGTATTCCATTCCCCGCACTGCGGGCATCTTCCCAGCCAACGGCTCGAGACACTGCCGCAGTTTGAGCATACATAACGTGTTTTTCGTTTAGCCATCCTGTATTTCCCCTTTATATAACTATAATATGACTATCACGGCTGCTCTTGATGAGCCAACTGCTGCCAATACGCTGCCAGTTCTTCGTTGGGAGCCACGCCTTCACCTGCCGCATAGGCGTGAGCCAGATTTTTCATTCCCTCTATATAGCCGGCCGCTGCAGACAAAGAAAACCAGTAAACGGCCTGCGTAAAATCCTGCGGCACGCCGCGGCCGTCCCGATACAGCTGCCCCAAATTGTTTTGTGCCGGACCATCGCCAGCCAGCGCCGCTTTTTCATACCATACGGCAGCCTGCTGTTCGTCTTTTGCTACACCCCAGCCCATTTCATATAAGTATCCTAAATTATTTTGCGCAATAAAACTGCCCTGCTCCGCTCCTTTATGGTACCAATAAGCCGCTTTGGCATAATCCCTGTCTCCCGTATAGCCGAATTGATACATAATGCCCGTATTGCACTGGCCGTCTGCATCGCCATGCATGCCGGCCCGCTGATACCAATGCAAAGCTTTTTTATAATCCTGCGGCACGCCCCAGCCGGTTTCATATAAATGGCCCAAATTATTCTCTGCCGGTCCATAATCCTGTATCGCAGCGCAATGATACCAATACACCGCTTTGGCGGCATCTGCTGCCACGCCTAAGGCATGTTCATACTGATACGCTAAATTATATTGTCCGATGACATCACCGTGATGAGCCGCCATGCTGTACCAATAGGCTGCTTTGGCATATGTCTGCTCTTCATTTTCTTCTTCTGCAAAGAAATACCAATCGCCAAGTTTGCACTGCGCATCCGTACTTCCTGCAAACGCTTCTTTTTCTAATTCGCTCATAGATTCATCCATGATAGTCTGTTCCCTTCTTAGTCTTATGGAAATTATACCAATAAGAAAGATATTCAACAAGAGTTTTTCAACTTTTCTCTTTTGTTCTATTGACTTTTTGACTTTTATTAGTATAATGATAATTGAGATTAGGCAAACAGCCACTCACCCAATATATTACACAAAAAAACGTACCTGTAAGTAAGGAGGTCTTAATTATGGGAAATGAAAAATACACGCAAAAGGTAATTGATGCGTTTCAAAC
>CAVKOP010000085.1:0-8196 GCA_963657835.1 Lachnospiraceae bacterium
TTCTTCATGCGGCTTTTTTTCATTTCATCTCTCTAAATAATCCTAACCATAAAAAATGCAAAAGCCTGACAGACCAATCCACTGTCAGGTTTTTTGCGTTATTTTATTATGCGTTTTTAGCATTTTTATATATTCAAAATAGTTATTCATCTTATTTATTGCGCACTAATAAAACGTTTTTCTTTTATTAAGCATATACTAATATCTCTAATATGCTTATAGATATTAAAAATAATATATATTTTTAATGTATAATCATTGACGAGGCTATGAGATTACTGTATAGTTATATATATAAACTATTTCTTGTCATTATACAATATTATATAATCAGGTGATATAATCGTGTTAAAAGTAGCTGCAATTACCAATCACGAACTCGCCCCGACAAACTACTGGGATCAGCTGGAACAAATAGCCGCATCCGATGTAGATGTCATCGTCCTTCGTGAAAAGAACTTGTCCGAAGAAGAATACACGAATTACGCCAAACGAGCATTGCGTTTATGCAATATTCATGACAAAACATGTATTCTTCATCATTTCGGCAAAGCCGCCATTCGGCTTCATGTACCTCGTTTCCAATGTTCCCTGAACTATTTAGAAACACATTCTTCACTGCTCTATTACATGACCACGCTGGGTGTATCCGTTCATACGCCGGAAGAAGCCAAAAGAGCTGAAGAATTAGGGGCTACGTACATTATGGCAAGTCATGTATTCCCGACGGCCTGCAAAAAAGATTTACCGCCTATTCGTCCTCAAACGGTGCAGGCTATCTGTGATGCCGTGTCGATTCCAGTATACGCGTTAGGCGGAGTTACGCCGCAGACCGTAAAAGAATTACAGGACGTGCCGATTACCGGCGTCGCTTTAATGTCCGGACTCATGACCTGCCATGATGTCCCGGCGTATGTTCGTGAATTAAAAGAGCAAGTAAAATAAAGAGGTGTATGCGATGACACAGGCTTATATTATCATCGATATGCAAAATGATTTTATCAGCGGCGCATTGGGTACTCCGGAGGCCCAGGCCATTATCCCTGCTATTGAAGAAAAAATCATAGCCAGCAAAAAAAATACAGATGTACAGACGGATATTATTTTTACGCAGGACACACACGACGCCGCGTATTTAGATACCCAAGAAGGAAAAAAGCTTCCTGTACCGCACTGTATAAAAGATACAAAAGGCTGGCAGATTTGCAGGCAGTTGCTTCCGTATACGTTATTTGCAACTATATTAGAAAAACCGACTTTTGGCTGTCCTGATTTAGTCCCAGAAGTCGCAGACTATGACCGTATTGTCCTGATGGGCGTATGTACGGATATTTGTGTTATTTCAAACGCCTTGCTGCTTAAAGCATTTTATCCGGAAAAAGAAATCTGCGTAGACAGCACCTGCTGTGCAGGTGTCACGCCGGAAAGCCACAGGAATGCACTGCAGGCCATGAAATCCTGTCAAATTGATATTTTATAATTGAAAAATTCGCACGATTGACATGCTGCTCCCGCTGTAGATACATGAATACCCCAATCTACAGCGGGAGTTTTTTGCGCCTAAATCTAACATTGCCAAGAAGTTAAAGACGATTACAAAAAACAATGCACGACCCACAACGAAAAATACGAAAAAACGGGACTGTCCATATGGAAAACAGCCCCGTTTTTATACAACGTCTTTTTTAGTTAAATCTGTTACATGCATGCTTCGTATATTTCTTGAATTTCTTCTTTAGAAAAAACGGTGGGATGCGACATGATAGCACCGCGCGAAGAACGCACAGCATTTTTGACAAGCCAGGGAATATCCTCAGCCTGCACGCCTTCATGAGAAAGTGTTGAAGACAGGCCCAATACAGCAATGATTTCTTGCAGTATACCTATCAAGTCCTGTTCGTCCGTACCACCCAAAGCTCGCGAAATAGCAGCAAATCGCTGCGGTGCGGCCTCTATGGAGCGAGCAAAAATAGGCGGCGTCAAAATAGCCAGTCCCCGCCCGTGCGTCACGTTGCGCAGGCCGCTTAAAGGATGTTCCAAGCCATGAGGAGCGGTGACGCCGGACAAGCTAATGCTCATACCGCCCAAGGCACTGCATACGGCCAAGCCTTCCCAGGCTTCTTTGGTCATGCCTGACGCAATCTGCCGGGCACAGCGTCTGAAAAGCTGCATACCGTACAACGACTGCATTTCCGTCATTGGGCTGCATGCACGGGACAAATAGGCTTCCATATGATGGCATAACGCATCAAACGCCACAGCTGCCAAGACATGCGTCGGCATACCCGTCATGGTCCCTGGGTCAATAATAGCCAATGACGGTAAAATGTTTCGCGTACTCAATGCCCGCTTATCGTGTTTTTCTTCATCCGTCAATACGGCAAAAGGCGTGCATTCACTCCCGGTACCGCAAGTCGTCGGTATCGCTGCGATGGGCAGCGCTTTCATACCTCGTTCCCGACCTTTAATATAATCTCCCAAAAAGCCTTCATTGCAGGCTGCAAAGGCAACACCTTTGGCACAATCGATGACACTGCCGCCGCCAACAGCAATGACAAACTGTGCCTGCATGGCTTTCGCCGCTGCAGCTCCTGCTTCTACAGACTGAAATCCCGGATTCGGCATGACGTCCGCGTATACATCATAGGCAATTTTCTGGTTCTGCAAAGAAATTTCTATGCGTTTCAAGACGCCGCTTCGCCTAGCACTGCCGCCGCTGCCCGCTACGATAAGCGCGCGTTTCCCCCACGCCGCTGTCAGCTCACCGATACGGTCAACAGCGTTCCAGCCAAACTGAATATGAACCGGTAAATAATAGGAAAAATCCTTCATCTGTATCGCTCCTTTCTTAGACAAAAAGCGAGTGCAGCGTCTTGCATACACTCGCTTTTTCGTTATGTTCAGTATACTGCATTTACATAGATTCGTCACGAGGCGGCAAAACCGTATAGCCGCGGGCCCCCTCCAATTCCAGCCATTTCATAACCAGCATCGAACGAAGGGAAATCCGAATCGCTGTATAGTCCTGTTTTATTGCCAGTTTGGCATGATACCAGACGGTTACGCCTTGGACTGTTTCATGCAGTATGTGTTCTTCTTGAATTGGTTTACCTAAACCAATTTCCGGGACATAGGTGCCCCAGATACGATCTCCTTTTCAGCAGCTGCCGGCTGATGGTTCAAAACTGAGGGTAATCATAACATGACCGCCATGAGTTTGAATGTACTGCGCCGCTGCCGGAGTAATAGTAAACATGCCCATCACCTGATTTTTTAATGTTTGCCTGCTGCATCGGCTGCCATGATAGCTTGGTATACATCGTCAGCCGTAATGTCTGCACGAACGTTTTTCGTGAACTGTGTCGGTACCGTAGCAGCTTCCGCTACTTTGCGGATTTCTTCTTCTTTGACATCATGAATACCCAAATCAGCCAGGCAGGACGGAAGTCCTACGGATTGGATATAATGCAGCACTGTATCCCATTCTTCTTTTGGGGCTTTTTCCAAAATAAGCTGCGCCAGCAGGCCAAAAGCAACTTTTTCGCCATGAGACGCATTGTGAGCCTGCGGAACCTGGGCAAAGCCGTCATTGATAGCGTGGGCAGCAGCCAGACCGCCGGCTTCAAATCCAACACCGCTAAGGTATACACTGGCTTCTACGACAGCTTCTAATTCCGGCGTAACGACTTGCTGTTCTACGGCTTCCAATGCTTTGGCAGAATCTTTGAGCAGTGTTTCATAGCAAAGTTTGGCAAGAGCCAAGGCAGTCATCGAACATTTGCCGCGGGACATGGTTTTGGCACCGCTGCGGTAGCAGGCACGCGCTTCAAAATACGTTGAAAGGGCATCGCCCATGCCAGATACAAGATATTTTTTAGGTGCTTTGGCAATTAACCCGGTATCAACCAAAACGAGGTCCGGATTGCGTTTCATCATGAGGGCTTTAATAACGACGCCTTCATCATTGTAAATGACAGCTACACTGCTGCACGGTGCGTCATTGGAGGCAATCGTGGGAATAATAACGGTCGGCAAGCCGCCCATATTGATGCCGACAGCTTTGGCCGTATCCAACGCCTTGCCGCCGCCGAGACCAATAATCGCATCACAGTTGTTTGCCTGGGCGATTTCGATAGCATCTGCAATCGCTTTTTTGGAACATTCGCCGCCAAATTCGCAATATACCATTTTCTTATCTGCACTGGAAAGAGCAGCTTCAATGCGGTCTCCTACTCGTTTTTTATTGTTGGGAGAACCAAGAACCAAAAACGTATTGCCGATTTTCTTCACGTATTTTCCTAATTTATCAAGTTCGCCTTCACCTTGAACATAGTAGCTTGGAGCTTTCAAACCAATTGCCATTTTTAAGGACCACCTTTCATATTATATATGTATATGATGCAAAATCTCCCAGCAGCATGGCGGCAGCGGCCGCTGTGACGATGGGAGATTCTGTTTTTCATATGCAATTTAATTTAAATTCGGCATTTCCTGCAGCCGATTGACCAAGACATACACATCTTCGCCAACCCGGTACGTCAGCAAATCCCGATTTGCATCATTACAAGGAAGGTTACTAGGTTCACCGCCGTTAAGCCGTTCATGACACACGCCGTTAAGTTGGGAAAAAACATCCTGCACGCCTTCTTCACCATGGCCAGCCATGGCTACGAGTTCGTTAAAATACTCCTTATCCGCATCTTCATATTTAAAAATCTGACACCACTTGGCCAGTAATTCTTGTTCATTCATCCCTGTTTTCTTCATAATGAGCTTCTTTTGGGATGCCAGCATAAGGAGCATACAAGACAAATAGGTTTTGACGACGACAGGAATCCCTTCTTTTACTTTTGCAAAATATCGGCGGTGTGCCCAGTATCCGCTGAATGTTAATTCATTCTTTTCTAAAAATTCTTTGATTCCATCATTGGCAGATACAGCACAAATCATGAAGAATCGTTTCATCGCTTCATTAGTCGAGCGATTTTTTGCGTTCATCAAGCATTTTTTGACAAAGAATTCACACACGTCCGTCGTATTGGATTTTGTCAATTTTCGTAGTAAGTCGCCATAGTACTGCATAATTCAAACCTCCGGAAAAGAATAAACACGAACTTATTTGTTGGCAGCTTCGCTTTCGGCTGTTAATTCTTTTTCAGCTGCTACACTGAAAATCGGGTCGGATTTCGTGTTGTATTTGGACATCTTGCGCTGGAAGAAGTTTTTGCCGAAAACGAGGAGACATAATACAATGCCTACGCCTAATGCCATAGCTGCACCGCGGGATACGAGAACGCCGCCAATAACGCCGGCAACGCCGAGGTCATTAAAGGTTTTTGCACGAAGTACGCCGACACGAACAGCTACATAACCTTGGATTAACATGGTAAGTGCCAAAGCGATTGGCAGTACCGGTTTTACGAAACTTACGATTGGGGAGAGCCAGTAGCCAGTAAACGTACCAAGACGGAAGGAAGCAACGCCGCCGACCAAGCTGTCCATAGCTTCACGGCCGTGTTTGTAACGTTCACAGATAACAACCTGCATAGCTGCCCATAACGGACCGCACATGGAAAGGTCAGGACCAGCCATAGCCATAATCATGTTGCGGACACCAACGATAACGTTGTTGCGGTTGGCATCGAAATGAATGTTTTCATCGCCATGACGGAATTCACGAGCTTCATCAATCAAAGCATCTGCCTGAATCAATTCACCAAACAATACAACATACGTAGCTACAACCAACGGAGCTGCATCAATAAAGTAGCTCATGCCAGGGAAGCCGATGCGTTCTGCAAAGGGGCTCCACTGTGTGAAGACTTCAATAAAATGAGGATGTGTAAAGCCCCATTCAATCGTCGGCCAAGGAAGTTCGCCAACAAGCGGCGCTACGATAACTGCCAGTACCATAGCAGGCAGCAAACCTAAATCAGAAATAACCTGGAATACTTTATTTTTGTTCATAATGCTCTTGAAATGATTGCTGAAAGAGCAGTAGAAAGCAAAGCCAACGGCAATCGCAATGGTAAACGGATATTTATCAAAACTGCCGCCGGCATTAAATACAAGGCGTACAGCCGCAATGCCTGCACCAATTAAAATCCCTGATTTCAACGCATCGGGCACAAGGTCAACAACTTTTTTAGCCAAGCCTGTAGCCCCCAGAATAAATGTTAAAAGACCTAGTTCAAATTCAAATGCGATAAGAGCATGCATACGTTCTGCCGTATCATGAGGATACCCAGCCAGCCATAACAGCAGCAGTGGAATCGCCGGTGTAATCCACCCAGGAACAACAGGGTCACCTAAATGAGCGTGCCATGTATATAAGAAACCATTCATGATAACGATAGTAATAGCAATTTCAAACGGCATGCCGAGGTATTCCTGCAAAACAGGGATAATACCTAAACAAACGGCACAAAGCAGTAAACCTTGTACATAATCAGGCCATTCAAACCGATAATGGATAAATGGGAGACGGAAACATAATTTAAAAATATGTAAGTTAATCCCAGGCTGTATTTCGCCATCTTTTCTTTTATAGACAGGACCAAACATTACCATACCCTCCAATCTAAAACAATATACTCTCGATAAAATAATGACTTTTACTCATAAATATTCAAATTTAGAAGAAAAAATGCCATAGCAGCCATCAACCTGCTATAAATACGGAGACAGTTGCTATGGCATATATTGTATCCTGGACCAAAGGATGCTTTTATTCTTCAAATTTGCAGTGGAAGCGTTTTTCAAATTCTTCGATAAGAGCCGGGCGGAAATCAGGATGAGCAATCTTGATTAAAGCCGTTGCACGCTGTTTAAGCGTTTTGCCCTTTAACGCTGCGATACCAAATTCTGTGATGACATAGTCTACATCATTACGAGATGTCGTAACGGCTGCCCCTTCATCAAGGATCGGTACAATCTTGGAAATTTTCTTGGTTTTACCCGTTGTAGAAGGCATAGCAATAATAGCTTTGCCGCCTTTAGCGCGGGATGCACCGCGAACGAAGTCTACCTGGCCGCCAACACCGCTAAACTGACGATAGCCAATCATTTCAGCATTGACTTGTCCCATCAAGTCAACCTGCATAGCGGAGTTAATAGCGATGATGTTGTCAATCTGTGCTACTACGAACGGATCGTTCGTGTAATCAACCGGTTTAATCAATACATCCGGGTTGTTGTTGACGAAATCATAGAGTTTTTTCGTACCCATAAGGAAACAGGATACGAATTTACCTTGGTCAATCGTCTTTTTCGCGTTGGTAATAACACCTTTGTTTGCCAAATCAACGACGCCGTCAGAGAACATTTCCGAATGAATGCCCAAATCTTTCTTGTCACCCAAGAAGGATAATACAGCATCCGGAATGGCGCCAATGCCGAGCTGCAATGTATCGCCGTCTTTAATCAAAGAAGCTACATATTCGCCGATTTTCTTTTCTGTTTCACCGATGTGGGGCGGCTGCAGTTCAATCAAATCAGCTTCTTGTTCTACGATGTAGTCAATATCTTTGAGGTTGATGCCATTGCCATAGGTATACGGCATTTTTTTGTTGACCTGCGCAATGACTAATTTAGCAGCTTCAGTTGCCGGCTGCGTATAGTCAACGGAAATACCAAACGAGCAGTTGCCGTTTTCATCCGGTTCACTGACCTGGATAAAAGCAACATCTACCGGAAGAATGCCTTCGCGGAAGAATTTCGGTGCTTCATGGAAGAAGCACGGCGTGAAGTCTGCACGGCCTTCTTCCACAGCTTTACGAGTCGAGCCGCCAACAAACAAGGCATTGTGACGGAAATGCTTTTCCATGCCCGGCTGGCAGTATGGCGCGCTTCCCATAGCGACCATATGGCTGATAGTTACATTTTCCAAGCGATCGGCCTGATTTACCAATTCATTGGTCAGGCACTGTGATTCACCACAAGCATGTTCAAAAACGATAGTATCGCCTGATTTTACATGGCTGACTGCTTCTGCTGCAGAAACAATTTTGTCAGCGTATTCTTTTCTCCAATCCAACAAGCACACCTACTTTCTGTATGCATTGCCGCAGCAGCGGCCCTGGAGGAGGTACGGCCAAACCGCTGCGGCAATAGCAAGAAACTCTTATTTACGTTTAAGCTGAAAGTACATCTTATTCTTCGATATGAGCGATAGCTTTAGCCAAAGCTTTCTTCATA
>CAVKOP010000086.1:0-8172 GCA_963657835.1 Lachnospiraceae bacterium
TGATTATATAATATAATTACTATATTTATTTTGCAATCTTTTGGATAAAAAGGAAAAGGCATAAAAAATAATTGACAGAGTAAATATGCAATATGTTGGAAAATATATGTTATCTATTGTGATAGCAGTTTAGGGTAAGGAGGTGACGGCAGAAAAAGTAAAAATAAAGAAGGTAACTAAAGGAACGAAAGAAATGATTTCCTAAAAGATATATATTGTAATTTTGTATCAAAGTAAAAAATAAAAAATAAATAAAATATGATAAATACGTCTTTTCTAAAGGGACATTTTCAAATAAAAAATAAATTGTAAAAAAATATAAATTATCTTGAAAATGCGACGAAAAAGCCTTAGCAATGATAAAAGTGAAATTGATTAATGCGTATTGTACATCAAAAAGAAAGGGTGATATACTAAATTTAAAGAGAAGACGTTTTAGTAAAAGGTAATACTCTTGGAGTATGCCTAAAAATTTTAATTTTCTGAAAAATATGCTGAATGAGTACGGCAAAAAAAATTCGTGTAGTTTGTTTTGCAAGAAAAGACAGCAGCAGAAAATTGAAAAAAAAGAAAAAGTGTATTTAGCAGTGTATAACGTAGTTAGGAGGTAATGGATATGAGTTCATCAGCAGTACTTGCCCGTCAGGCAGGAATGACAGATGTCGAGTGGAAAGCGGCCGTACGGTTTGACAGTACGGACTGGGGCTGGATTATTATGAGCATCGGTATGGCTATCGGTGCCGGCATTGTGTTCCTGCCGGTTCAAGTAGGGCTTGTTGGCTTATGGGTATATTTATTTTCTGCTATCATTGCGTATCCGGCAATTTATTTATTGCAGCGATTATTCATCAATACATTAGCAGATTCGCCGCGATGCGAAGATTATCCGAGCGTTATCAGTGGGTATTTGGGAAAAAACTGGGGATTTCTTTTAGGAATTTTGTATTTTTTAAGCATTTTGATTTGCGTATTTATGTATTCTACAGCGATTACCAATGACAGCGCGTCTTTTTTATATTCCTTTGGGGTAACGGATACGCTGCTATCTAACAGCCCCCTTTATGGATTGGTTATTATTTGTGCTATGGTACTGATTGCGTCACGAGGAGAGCAGCTGCTGTTTCGGGTATCGACGCTGATGGTACTGACCAAGCTGCTGGTTGTCATTTGCTTGGGCGGCATCATGGTGCAGCACTGGAATCTGGCAAATATCGGTGTATTTCCGGATTTGGGGTATTTAATCAAAAATACAATCGCTATGCTTCCCGTTACGCTGACTTCCATTTTGTTTATTCCAAGCATCAGCCCGATGGTCATTTCGTACCGGGCGCACAATCGCTCCATTCATGTCGCAAGATATAAGGCCATGCGCGCGATGAAAATAGCCTTTGGCGTGTTGTTTATAACGATTTTCTCTTATGCCATGTCTTTTAATTTGGCAATGGGACATGAGCAGGCTGTTATGGCATATACGCAGAATATTTCAGCCTTAGCTATTGTAGCCAGCGGGTTCGACGGCAGTGCTGTGAAAATATTCAGCCTGATTTTAAACATTTTTTCTGTTATGACGGCTTTTTTCAGTGTATTTTTGGGATTCCGTGAAGCATGTCACGGCATTGCCATGAACATCCTGCGGCGGTGTATTCCAGAAAGCCGGATTAATGAAAAAATAGTTCACATAGGAATTCTGGTATTTGCCGTAGCTGTTTCTTGGGGAGCCATCGTGTTAAATGCTCCTGTACTCAAGCTGTTGACACTGCTGGGACCTATCTTTGGCCTGATTGCATGTATTATTCCGGCATATCTGGTATATAAAGTGCAGGCACTGCACAAATATAAAGGCATAGCCTTAGTGCTTATCGTCGTTGCCGGTATATTGCTCATTGTTTCTCCATTTTTAGCATTTTTCTAATTCCCCTTATTACATACATCTTCATATAACAGACCGCGCAAACTGTATATACGGTTTGCGCGGTTTGTCATATGCAGGGAGTTTGAATGGGGGAAGATAAGGAAGAAAAACATGCTTTATATTTTTTCTTTTCTGGGATAATAGAAATAATACTTTAAGAAAGAATAGAAAATAATTTTATAATATATTTTGCGAAGTAAAACGATTATCCTGCAAAAAGACATGTATCTATTATTGACAACACTGCAAATACAGTGTAATATACAACTCAACAAATACATATCGTCCATGTAAAACCATTGAAGCGGAAGTAAAAACGATGACGTGCACGTACAGAGAACCGGAGTGCTGAGAACCGGCCGAACGCAGCTCGTTAAATGGACCGCTGAGGGCGCAGTCAAAAGCTACGGCTGAGTATTCTGCGACGTGAAGGCATACGTCAGTTGCCGGGAATATGATGGTATTCCGTCGAGAGTAGGAGTCAAATCCTAAAACAAGGTGGCACCGCGGAGCATAATATCCGTCCTTGACAAGTAATCTAGACTTTGTCATGGACGGATTTTTTAGTATATCATGGAGGCTATTATGGAAATGATGACGATAGAAGAACTGAAAAAATATGCGCCGGCCTATAAAATCGTACCGATTAGCAAAACGATATATGCTGATATGCGAACGCCTGTAGAAGTGCTGCGAATTTTGAAACATATTAGTTCCCGCTGCTATTTGCTGGAAAGCATGGAAGATAACCAACGCTGGGGGAGATATACATTTCTTGGCTACGATCCGCAGATGGAAATTGTCTGCAAAGACAATGTGGTACATCTCAAATCCGGTACGGATGTAGCTGTTCAAACAAAACATCCTGATGATTTCATTCGCCAAATTTTGAAGGACAATACGTCTCCACGCATAGAAGGGCTTCCCAATTTTACAGGCGGCTTGGTTGGCTACTTTTCGTATGACTATATCAAATATGCAGAACCTTCTTTACAACTGCAGGCCGATGACGATGAACAAATTCCCGACTATGATTTACTCCTTTTTGAAAAAGTAATTGTCTTTGACAATCTTAAACAAAAAATTATTCTGATTGCCAACGTGCGGCTGGACGCCTTGGAAGAAAACTATCATAAAGCGGTGTTGGAATTAGAGCGTATGGAAATGCTTATCCACCACGGCGAGAAAGCGCGGCCGGAGCCGCTGCATTTGCAAAGTGAGTTCAAGCCTTTGTTCGATGAAGAGGCGTACTGCCAAATGGTGGAAAAAGGAAAACAGTATATTCGCGAAGGCGATATTTTTCAAGTTGTGCTTTCTAATAGGCTGGAAGCCAAGGCAGCAGGAAGCTTGTTTGATACCTACCGGGTACTGCGGACGCTGAACCCGTCGCCGTATATGTTTTATTTTGCCGGCGATGACATAGAACTGGCCGGTTCGTCGCCGGAAACACTGACACGGCTGCAGGACGGCAAACTGTTTACCTTTCCACTGGCAGGTACGAGACCCAGAGGGAAAACACTGCAGGATGATGAAGCATTGGAACAAGAGCTGCTGCACAATGAAAAAGAATTGGCAGAGCACAACATGCTTGTCGATTTAGGTCGTAACGATTTGGGTCGTATTAGTGAATTTGGCAGTGTTCACGTAGAACAATATTTGAATGTCCTCCGGTTTTCTCATGTTATGCATATTGGCTCGACGGTCAGCAGTACGATTTGCCGTGACAAAACAGCCGTAGACGCGATTGGTGCTGTCCTGCCGGCGGGTACGCTGTCAGGGGCTCCTAAAATCAGGGCTTGCCAGATTATTGACGAATTGGAAAAAGAAAAACGAGGTGTCTACGGCGGAGCCATTGGCTATATTGATTTTCGCGGCAACATGGATACCTGCATCGGCATTCGCCTGGCATATAAGAAAGGAAACCGATTATTCGTTCGTTCCGGTGCCGGGATTGTAGCCGACAGTGTAGCGAAAGATGAGTATCAGGAATGTTTGAACAAAGCGAAAGCCGTTGTTTTAGCCGTACAACAGGCGGATGGAGGGATAGACAAATGATTGTACTTATTGATAACTATGACAGCTTTTCATATAACCTCTATCAGCTTCTAGGACAATTTGACACAGATATAGCAGTCATCCGCAATGATGAAAAAACAGTGGCAGACATAGAAGCGATGCATCCGGACCACATTGTCATCTCGCCGGGGCCGGGCCGTCCAGCTGATGCCGGCATTTGCGAAGAAGCGATTTTGTATTTTGCCGGGAAAATCCCGCTCCTTGGCGTATGCCTAGGACATCAGGCTATATGTGAAACCTTCGGCGGTACGATTACCTATGCGAAACAGCTCATGCACGGCAAACAGTCCATAGCGACTGTCGTCAAAGACAGTCCCCTTTTTCAGGGTCTGCCCAAAACATTTGATGTAGGCCGCTATCATTCTCTGGCTTTGGATCCCAAAACACTGCCGGAAGAATTGGAGGTTTTAGCAAAAACGGAAGATGGTGAAATTATGGCGGTAGGGCATAAAACCTATCCTGTCTACGGCCTGCAGTTTCATCCCGAATCGATTCTTACGCCGACAGGACCGATGATGATTGAAAATTTCTTAAAACATACAATATAAGCACGATTACAGTATATGGAGGGGAATACGAATGATTAAAGAAGCCATTATCAAGATTGTCAATAAAGGTGATTTGACATACGATGAAGCAAAAGCCGTGATGTTGGAAATTATGAGCGGCAAGACGACGCAGACGCAGAATGCTGCGTTTTTGGCAGCACTTTCCACTAAGAGTACGAAAGCCGAAACGATAGATGAAATTTCTGGTTGTGCAGAAGCGATGCGTTCCTTAGCAACACCTGTGCCGCATCCGGGCATGGATGTTTTGGAAATTGTAGGAACTGGCGGCGACGGTGCCCATTCTTTTAATATTTCTACGACATCAGCCATGATTTTGGCTGCCGGCGGCGTCAAGGTTGCTAAGCACGGCAATCGGGCAGCATCTTCTCTCTGCGGCACAGCAGACTGCCTGGAAACGTTAGGCATCAACATACAGCAAGACCCGCAGCTGGCATTGAAGATGCTCAAAGAAACGAATTTCTGTTTTCTCTTTGCCCAAAAATACCATGCTGCCATGAAGTACGTTGGACCGATTCGCAAAGAACTCGGTTTCCGTACGGTATTCAATATCTTGGGACCATTGACCAATCCGGCCAAGCCGGAAATGTTCCTTCTGGGCGTCTACGATGGCTATCTTGTGGAACCATTGGCTAAAGTCCTTTCATCGCTTGGCGTCAAACGGGGGTTAGTGGCGTACGGGCAGGAAAAACTCGATGAAATATCGCCGAACGGGCCGACGACAATTTGCGAACTGCGCGATGGATACTATCGGACATCCGTTATCAAACCGGAAGATTTCGGCTTGACGCCGGGCAGCAAAGAAGAACTTGTCGGCGGTACCCCTGAAGAAAATGCGCAAATTACACGGGATGTCCTGTGCGGAAATATTCGAGGAACCAAGCGAAATGCTGTTTTGCTGAATGCTGGCGCCGCATTTTTCGTAGCGCAGAAAGCAGATTCTATTGCAGACGGCATTGCGCTGGCAGCCAGCTTGATTGACAGCGGCAAGGCGACAGCAGCATTAGAAAAATGTATTGCCGTTAGTCAGCAGTAGGAGGTGCGGGTATGATACTGGACGATCTTGTAGCAGCTTCCCAAAAGAATGTGGCTGCTGATAAGGAAAGCATATCGCTGGAAACAATGAAAGCCCGTGCCTTGGCCGTACCGCCCCAGACGGAGTTTCCTTTTGAGAAACAGTTAGCAAAACCAGGACTGTCCTTTATCTGCGAAGTTAAAAGGGCCTCCCCGTCAAAAGGACTCATTGCACCTGATTTTCCCTATTTGGATATTGCCAAAGAATACGAAAAGGCTGGTGCGGCTGCCATTTCGGTTTTGACGGAACGGGATTATTTCCAAGGCAGTGTGCAGTACTTGCAGGAAATTGCACAAGCTGTGCAGACACCGGTGCTGCGTAAAGATTTTATTATCGATGCCTACCAAATCTATGAAGCCAAGGCCATGGGGGCAGCGGCGATTTTGCTCATCTGTGCCGTATTGGATGATACACGATTGACGGCGTTTTTGGCACTGGCTGATTCGTTGGGACTGTCTGTATTGACAGAGGCTCATGATGAAGAGGAAATTCGCCGGGCTGTCGCTGCAGGAGCCCGCGTGATAGGCGTCAATAACCGCAACTTGAAAGATTTTACCGTATCGTTGGATACGAGCTGCCGTCTGCGGCCCCTTGTGCCGGACAATATCTTGTTTGTTGCCGAAAGCGGCATCAAAACGCCGGCAGACACAGCACGGCTGCGGGCACACGGCGTCGATGCCGTACTGATTGGCGAAACATTCATGCGGAGTTCGAATAAAAAAGAACTGCTGCAGCAGTTGGCAGGGATGCAGCATGACTAAGGTAAAACTTTGCGGACTCAAACGGCCTTGCGATATAGAATGGGCCAATGCGTTTCATCCAGATTATGTAGGATTTGTCTTTGCTGGGACGAAACGCCGTGTTACGGATGAAACGGCACAGCAGCTGAGGATGCGCCTATCTGCAGACATACCGGCAGTCGGCGTGTTTGTCAATGAACCCATAGCCCATATTGCGGCGTTGGTACAAGGCGGCACGATTCAGCTTGTGCAGCTTCATGGACAGGAAGATGAAGCCTATATACGGCACTTGCGGCAGTATGCAGAGGTACCGATTATCCAGGCATTTTCTGTTACGGGACTACATGATATAGCACGGGCGGAAAACAGTCCGGCGGACTATATATTGCTGGACCATGGTGCAGGCGGGACCGGGCAGGCATTTGCCTGGTCTATGCTGAATCATGTCAAGCGGCCGTATTTTCTTGCCGGCGGCCTGACGCCGGAAAATGCAGTACAGGCTCTTGCATTTCACCCGTATGCACTGGATATAAGCAGCGGCATTGAAACGAACGGCGTCAAAGATAAAGAAAAAATCAAAACATTTATGATGCGTGTACGAAACACAGCGTTACAGGAGGAAATAAAATGACAACAGGAAGATTTGGCCCCTTTGGCGGTCAGTATATACCGGAAACATTGATGAACGAAATTCATCATTTGGAAAAAGCCTATGAGTATTACAAAAACGACCCTGATTTCCAGGCGGAACTGCAGGATTTACTTAATAACTATGCCAATCGTCCGTCGCTGCTCTATTATGCCGGCAAAATGACGGAAGATTTGGGCGGCGCGAAAATTTATCTCAAACGAGAAGACCTCAATCATACCGGTGCCCACAAAATTAACAACGCTCTCGGCCAATGTCTCCTTGCCAAAAAAATGGGCAAGACCCGTGTCATTGCGGAAACTGGTGCCGGCCAGCATGGTGTGGCCACGGCTACGGCGGCGGCCTTCATGGGGTTGGAATGCGAAGTATTCATGGGGGAAGAAGATACGATTCGCCAAGCGCTTAACGTCTATCGCATGGAACTGTTGGGAGCCAAAGTACATCCCGTCAAATCAGGTACGCGTGTCCTCAAAGATGCTGTCAACGAAGCTATGCGCGAATGGGTCAGCCGTGTCGATGACACCCATTATGTCATCGGCTCGACGATGGGGCCGCATCCCTTTCCTATGATGGTACGGGATTTTCAGGCAGTTATCAGCCGGGAAGCACGGCAGCAGATTTTGGAAAAAGAAGGCAAACTGCCTCAGGCCGTCATTGCCTGCGTCGGCGGCGGCAGCAACGCAATGGGAATGTTTTATAACTTTATCAACGATACAGACGTAAAGCTCATTGGCTGCGAAGCAGCCGGCAAGGGCATTGATACTAAACTTCACGCAGCAACCATTTCCAAAGGCACTGTCGGTATTTTCCACGGCATGAAATCTATTTTCTGCCAAAATGACCAGGGGCAGATTGATGAAGTATACTCTATTTCTGCCGGGTTGGACTATCCGGGCATCGGGCCGGAACACGCATATTTGTACCAAAGCGGTCGTGCCCAGTATATACCGGTCAAAGATGATGAAGCAGTCGCTGCCTTTGAATACTTGGCCAAGACAGAAGGCATTATCTGCGCGATTGAAAGCGCGCATGCCGTCTATGAAGCCATGCAGTTGGCACCGAAAATGAGCAAAGAAGAAAGTATTATTGTCTGCTTGTCCGGACGCGGTGATAAAGACGTAGCAGCCATTGCAAGATATAAAGGGAGGGATTTA
>CAVKOP010000087.1:0-856 GCA_963657835.1 Lachnospiraceae bacterium
TTTCTGCTACGACGCCGTCTTTGCCGCTGAATACAGCGTTGGAATCGGAATCGTTGGAAATAGCGATGCAGCCTTCTGTGCCGAATACTTCAGCTCTCTGGTCATAGCCATAGCAAGCTGCGCGGCAGTTGTCGATAACTGCGGTTGCGCCGTTGTCGAGTTTCAATGTAATAACGGCTGTGTCGATATCGCCTGCTTTGCCGATTTCCGGATCAACCGTAACGGAACCTTCTGCGTATACTTCTTCAACTTCTGCGCCGGAGAGGTAACGAACCATATCGAAATCATGGATTGTCATATCGAGGAAAATACCGCCGGATACTTTTACATAATCGATGGAAGGGGGTTCCGGGTCACGGGACGTAATTTTGATAATCTGCTGTTTGCCAACTTTGCCAGCTGCGACTGCGTCGTGAATCGCTTTGAAGTTGTGGTCGAAACGGCGGTTGAAGCCAACCTGGTATTTTTTACCAGATTTTTCAACAACAGCGAGAACTTCTTTGATTTTTTCTACGTCATGGTCGATTGGCTTTTCGCAGAAAACGTGTTTGCCAGCCTGAAGAGCTTCAATGGAAATTTTGGAGTGCTGGTCTGTAGAAGCGCAAATCAAAACTGCTTCGATAGCCGGATCTTCCAAGATTTTTTTGTAGTCTGTATAGGCTTCCTGAATACCCATGGACTGAGCCCAAGCTTTTGTATTGTCATTGAGGAACGGGTCAGCAATTGCTTTTACCTGTGCGTTTTTTACAAATTTGGAAATACTTTCGCCATGTACGCGGCCGATACGGCCTGCACCGATGATACCAACATTAATCATTGTCTAATGTCCACCTTTCTGTGTTGCTAGTTGCTTTTG
>CAVKOP010000087.1:866-8059 GCA_963657835.1 Lachnospiraceae bacterium
AAGTTGAATATGTCTTGGTTATCTTTGTACATATTATAACACAAAGAGGCAAAGGTAACATCAAAAATATTGCTGTTTTTTTTGAAAAAAACAGGGGTATTTACGGCGATTTTCAGCCCAACATATAATTATTTGCTTTTCCAGGCCTTGCGGTATTTGCCCGGAGGCATACCGACAATATTGTTGAAAACGCTTTGAAAATAGTTGGAATTGTTCCAGCCGCAGCGCATGGCAATTTCGGTGACAGTCAAATCCGTCGAAAGGAGCATGTTTTGTGCTTCGCCGATGCGGCGGTGCGTGACGTACTGCATCGGCGAATAGCCAATCGTCTTTTTGAACGTATGTGATAAATAGTACGTATTCATGTGAAGGGCTTCGGCAATTTGCGGCAGTTTTAGATTTTCCAAATAATGTTCATCTATATATTCCTTTATTTGCAGTCCTAAGTTGTATGATTTCGCTTTGGTATAATCTTTGGATTCATGAATCAGCTTATGCAGCATAAAAAGAAAACTATGCACCAAATGATTGGCCGTCTGCGCTTCATGCGGCGACGTAGCCAGAGGAGCCAGCTCCAGCAGAATGACCGCATAAGAAGTCAGCATGGGTTGGTATGTTTTGGTGTGCAAAATCGGATAGGCTTCGTTGTCGATAAGCTGATGGGGTGCTAATCCTTTAAAATGAAGATTTTTGATGTCCAGGCCTATGATTTTATAAGCCTGGTTTTTTTGTGCTGCTGCTGTGCCGTGCAGCGTACCTGCATTGATGCAGGCAATATCGCCGGCATTCAGAGTATATTTTTCGTGTCCCAGTGTGCAGACGCAGGAACCTTCTAATACAAATAATATGCTGGCGCAGTCTTCATGACTGTGAAGACTGCGGAAAATAGGCGCGCTGTTTTCTGTGGACATATTCACTAATGCCAAACGGGGCAGTGTGTTTTCTTTAAAAATAGAATAGGTAGAATCAGTAAATAAATATTGCGGCATGAATAAGAACCCCCTGAAACAGGTTGAGATGGAAAGTAGTGTGATGTGAAAAAACAAAATTTTAGAGAAAGCCTCAGAAGTATAACAATATTTCAAAGGCAAAATGCGTTGAAAACAACTACAATAAGTACATCAAGAGTTGGTTTTGAGTAAGTCTTAAAACATTCATCGTAAAACATCACACATATTGGGGTAAACTTCAATCAGTTAGCGCAATTTCACCCTTTTATATTAGCAAATAAAGAGTAAAAACTCCATAACGTAACCAGATTTATGCTTAAATGGTATAGGGGAACCATTTTATATTACAAAAAGATATTATGAGGATGTATTTACCATGTATTCCTCATCATATATAAATTTCAATCTACCACAATACAATACACAAAAGGAGCGATTGATTATGTTGAAATGGTTTTTGACAGGTGCGGATAAACCCCGTATCCAGGATCAAAGCAAGATCCATCAGATGTATCACAATGCGCGGTTACAATCTGTTACGGCCATGATTTTAGGCTATGGTATGTATTATGTTATGCGTATGACTCTCGGCGTTGCTAAAAAGCCAATGATTGAAGCAGGCTTCACACCGACTCAGCTGGGTGCTATCGGGGCAGCCATGCTGATTGCGATTGCCGTCGGCAAATGTGCCAACGGATTTATTGCCGATTACTGCAACATCAAAAAAATCGTACCGCTTGGCCTCTTGGGCGCAGCTATCGTGAATACGATTTTGGGTTTTACGGATCAGTACTGGGTATTCTTAGTCCTTTGGTTTATCAATGGCTGCTTCCAATCCATGGGGTCCGCGCCCTGCATCGTATCGTTGTCTCAATGGTTCTCCAAGAGCCAGCTTGCGACATATTACGGTATCTTCAGTATTGCCCATTACGTTGGTGAAGGGGCTACCTACTTAGGCACGGCTATGATTATTGTTGCTTTTGGATGGCATGCGGCATTCTTTGTACCAGGCGTTGCCTGCATCGTATTAGCATTCATTATGTATCGCTTTATGCATGACCGTCCGGAAACATATGGCCTTCCATCTGCCAATGAATATGAAGGCGAAGCTGTACAGGAAAAAGAAGAACAAAAAGTATCTTCCAAAGAAGCACAAATGCTCGTTTTGAAAAACCCGTATGTATGGCTCTTGTCATTAGCAGCTATCTGCTTAGGTATTTCCCGTTACTCTATTTCCAGCTGGGGCGTCATCTTCCTGCAGGAAGCTAAAGGCCTCGACCTCGTTACAGCCGGCAGTATCATGGCTTTGTCCCCGATTCTCGGCGGCGTAGGTTCTTTCTTATCCGGCTTTATTTCTGATAAGATTTTCAAATCGCATCATTCTGTTACTACGATTGTCTTCGGTATCGTTATGCTCATCGGCATCGCCGGTGTCTGCTTCGTACCGGCTGGCTCACCGACTGTAGCAGCTGCTTTCGTAGCCATCTTTGGGTTTGGCCTTGGCGTTATCCTTTGCTTTGTCGGCGGTCTTTTGGCTGTTGACCTCTGCCCGAGAAAAGCAACAGGCGCAGCAATGGGCGTTATCGGCCTTACGGCATACGGCGGCGCAGCCCTGCAGGATATTGTCAATGGGTTCCTCATGGATTCTGCCAAAGTTGTTACCAACGGTGTGACTGTATATCATTTTGAAACCATCATGATGTTCTGGATTGGCTCAGTTGCTATTATGACAGCTTTGATTATCCCGACATTGTGGGCAAAGAAACATAAAGAAGAAAACGAAGAAGCAGCGTAAGTATAGCTGCCTGTATGGATAGTGTGCTGCTTCTCTTCGTAACGGAGGAAAACAATGAAAACAAAGAAGCAAATTTTAAATGGTCCGTATTTACTAGGACTGACGGCTTCAAGCGTTACTATCGCCTGGGAAGCAGCAGAAGAAGGCATCTTCTCTGTTTCATACGGCCAAGAAAAAGCGAATGTAAAAAAAATAACTCCAACATGTGAAAGAGAACTGCCTTGCCGCGAGTATCCGGAAGGATGCTGCCTCTATACGGCAGAGCTGGCGGCATTGGCTGCAGACACTATCTATGACTATGCTGTGTATGAAGGCGCGAATCTGTTGGTTTCAGACAGATTCGCTACTCTTCCGGCACATCCGGATACGGTACGGATGGTCACGATTTCCGATTCCCATTTATTCCATACAGAAAAGCAATTTTCACGTATGGTAGAACGGGAAAAGCCGGACTTGATTCTTCATGGCGGCGATATTTCGTTTGGTACGGGGTATCAGCGGGAACAGTATGAAGCCAACTGGTTTCAGAAAATTCCTGACGTACTGCGCAAGACTGGTGTGTACTATGTACCGGGCAATCATGATGACGGTCCGTTTTTCCAGTCCTTTTTCACACAGCCGCAGGCAAAAGTCGTTCATGGTATGGAAAACGGCGCAGCCTTTTCCTTTGCATATGGGGCCGCCCATATTGTCATGGCAGACAGCAACCCATGGGGCTTGTTTGAAATGAACGCTGTCAACTCTGGGCTGACGGCAGATAAAGACACCAAGCAGCGCATTGAACAAACGCTGCAGTGGATTGAAGCAGATTTGCAAAGTGAAGCAGCGAAGCAGGCGTCATGGCGTATTGTCATCGTACATCATCCGTATACTGATATTTTCAATAATAAATACCTGGTACCGATTGCTGAACGCTGCGGCGTAGATTTGCTTATCGGCGGTCACCTGCATTACTACATCAAAGCGACATCCATTGACTGCCGCAAAGGCGCCAAGATGATGTGTGTCTGCCAGGGCAGCACGCAGGAGCCGGAAGCTTCTTTAGAAAAAATTCAGGAAGACAAACGGCTGCTGAGCGATTTCCCCGAAGTAGCTGCTATCGGCCACAGCAATTACAGCATTTTGGAAGTTACCAGCGATACGTTGGAATATAAAACCTATGGATTCAGTGCAGATGGTGAAGATCAGCTCGTCGATACGATTCATATGAATCATGACGAACCGAAACTCAGTGTGGACGAAGTCCTGCTGCGCCGTTTGGACAATAACGGCAACATAGAAATCAACTGCCGCGTCAAGAATATCGGCACCTGCCCGGCAACGGCTGTCATTCAGCTCAAAGATAACCGGACGATGCATGACATCAGCTTGTTCGGGACAGAAGAAAATAACCATCTCGTTCTCTTGGAAGCAGGGGAAGAAGCTAAAGTTACAGCATTTTATAAAGCTGCTTCTCAAGGTGAACATGATATTACAGTACATGGCGAAATGCTGCACATTACCGTATTTGAACCGGAACAGCTGACCTTTGCGCACATGAAAATTTTTCCTGGCAAAGGCGCTGCGTCAGATAGTTTGGTTGCCAGCATCGTTGCGACCAACAATCTAGATAAAGAAATCTTTGTAACGGTACCGCTGTATATTGACCAGCGCGTAGCCGAATCGAAGAATCTCTTTTTCCGGGGCCATGAAAAGAAATCCATCGAATTTCAATATAAGTTTAAACAGGGCGGCAGCTATCAAGTCAGCATTGCCGACCAGCTTCCCAAAGAAATTCAAATTGAAGGAGGCATTCGCATCGTTCCCCGAATTCATGATAAATCAGGAAACGGCCATTATGCGCTTTTGAGAGGCACGCCGAAAGTTGTCGTCAGCAAAGACAGAGCAGAAGTCCATTTTGAACACTACGGCGACTATATCGAAATTCCGGCAAGTACGGATTTCAATGTCGATAAAGGCTTTACCTCGATGGTCTGGGCCAATGTGGACAGACTGGCAAAACCGAATGAAATGGGACACAATCCCTTAATGGTCCGCGGCAAGTCCGTAGGCTGGGGCGCCACGTATTTCCTGCGCATGGTCATTGAACGAGCCGGCGGCCTCAAATGGGGTACATGCCACGATATTACAGAATATTCTTGGCAGGGCGGTCATGCTAATATTGGCAAATGGACGCACTACAGTATGGCCTTTGATAAAAGCCGGGGCGGCGATTCCTGGTGCGACGGCCAAAACGTAGCCCATGTATCCGGCATCGCGCCGGAATGCACGTTCCGCCAATGGGACAGCGAGCCGATTTTTGTAGGATATTCCTATATTGGGCATATCATTCCGGAAATCGACCGTCCTAAATACTTTACGCACCTTCCCGGCAGCGTCAGCCAAGTTCGTTTTTACAAAACCGGCTTGACGGAAAAAGAAAACGTGCAGATATATGCAGAGCCCCACAAGAAAGGCCCGAAATGCAATGCGTTGGCTGCCTGGTATGATTTCCGCGACATTTTGACTGTAGGAACCCACACGACAGAATGGCGTCATCCGACGATTTTCGCGCCGAAGTTCCTAACGGAAAAGAAGTATTGGGAATTTAGACAGATGAAAGTCAAAACCGTACTGCCGCTGCAGGCCGGCTTGAAAGCGACTATCGAAGTATCTGATGACGGCGCGACCGTTAAAGACTCATTAAAAGTCGTTTTGAAAGACGGAACCAATTATATAGACCTTTCGTCACTGGCTCCGGCACAATACGTCCGCATCGTGACAGAATTTGCCGCTGAAGTCAACGCCGAAGGCACGTATATTCCGGAACTCAAGGAATATCAGATTACAGCATGCAATGAAACAGATTTTACGGAAATGTTCTGGTCCACCCGCAACGATTGGGAGAAAGGCACGTTTACCGGTGCCGTCGGTTTTGCTCCTGTTGACAGACTGCGGGAATATCCGGAATACACCGACGTTATACACGGTTAGTACTAAAAATTTATTATAAAAGGAGATGTATCGTATGTTAAACAGAAAGTACAAATTAAAAGCATCGGCTTTGGTTGTTGGCTTGATGCTCTGCTGCAGCGCTGTATTTGCAGCAGAACCGGCAGAAGGGGTGCAGTTCGTCAAATATGACCGTCCTGCTAACGTATCCGTTATGCCGGCTAACTTCCGTACGGCACAGAGCCAGTACAAACAGTCCAAGACAGGCGTATATCCGACACGGGAAGGCCTCAATGAACTGCAGATGTCCGGCAGCAGCTATTTCTCTAAAAACGAATTTAAAGAAATGCTGAAAAAGATTCCGAAGGAACGCGTTATCGTTCTCGACCTTCGCAATGAATCCCATGGCTATATCAATGACAATGGTGTCAGCTGGTACAGCCGCTACAAAACATACAACAAAGGCCTCAATGCCAAAGAAGTAAACAAACGTGAAAAAGCATTGCTCAAAGATGCAAAAGCAGCCGGCACGATTAACATTGCTACGCAGGCTAAAGATAAATCTATCGCATCCTTGACAGAAGTCAAAGTCGATTCTGTGATGACAGAACGCGAATTTGTTGAATCCATGGGCGTGAAATACTATCGTATCCCCATTATGGACTACAGCGCCCCGACGCGTGCCAACATTGACCAGTTCGTCAAATTCTATAAATCCCTGCCGAAAGATGCTTGGATTCATGCACACTGCGAAGCTGGCGTAGGCAGAACGACGATTACCTTGCAGATGATTGATATGATTCACAACGCAACGAAACTCAGCTATGACGAAATCATGACGCGTGAAGTATTGCTCGGCGGCCAGGACGTTCGCTTCTCGGCACAGACGACTAAAGACCCGTACAAGAAAGCAAACTATCCGAAACGCGCTGAATTTACCAAACGGTTCTATGACTATGCAAAAGCACACCCCAACCTAGATATTACATACAGCCAGTGGTGTGAACAACAAGGATATGCTGATTAAGGCGTAATCATTTAGTATAAAAAGGGAGAGGTTTTATTATGAAACAAAGTAAGAGAAAAATGCTGACATGCATGTTGGCAACAGGCATGGCTTTCGGCATCACGGCCGGCGCCGTTCCGACAGCTTTCGCAGCTGAATCTTCTGAAGTCCAGACGCAGGCACTCGAATCTGAAATCGTCGAATTGACGGAACGCTTGAACCAGATGGAACAGCAGCTGCAGGAAATGAAGAAAAACGAAGCCAAACAGGATAAGACGATTAAGAAAGTTAAAAAATCCGTGGACGACCAAGTTAAATGGGGCGGCTCGATTAAGACAGGTTACTGGAGCGATTCTTCTGGCACGGGTAAGGTTAAAGGTGAAGCAGTTCTTACAGCAACGAAAAAACTGCAGGATGGCTTTGGCGTAAAAGTGGGCGTCAAATATAAAGCAACGTCGTATGAACCGAGCGATGTAACGAAATATGGAAAAACAAGTGCATCTTATAAAGA
>CAVKOP010000088.1:0-4689 GCA_963657835.1 Lachnospiraceae bacterium
ACATTGCTCATTTTGTCCTGAAACCAGTTCTGAATAAACCGTTTTTCGTCATCCGAGATAGCGGTCGGTTCCAGCAGGCAGTCTACGTAAAAGCGATAGCCTTTACTGGAAGGAACGCGGCCCGCTGAGGTATGCGGCTGTTCCAAATAGCCCAGCATTTCCAAATCAAACATTTCGTTGCGTATGGTCGCAGCGCTGACGCCTAAATTGTATTTGCGGGCTATGGTACGTGAACCAACTGGTTCAGCAGATGTAATATAGTCTTGAATGATTGCCTGCAGTATTTTTTGTTTTCTCTCATCCAAATCCATATCCATCACCTCTGCTCATTTGACTATTATTAGCACTCTTTACATATGACTGCTAACAACTATATACAAGATAGCATGATTACCTTCGTTTGTCAATGATTTTGAGGCAAAAAATCACTAATTAGTCAAAAAGTCAAAACAAATATAAAAAAGAGACTTTTAAGCGCGTTCTTTCTCTTAAAAGTCTCTGTCGTTCTCTTCTTTTTTTTCGTATGGTATATTCGTTTTACAGCCATCCCAAAACCGTCATGTCAGCTCTGGGCGTCCTGCCGCTTTACCGCTGTTTTAAATAGTCGGTGCGGTGGACAACGTGGCCGTCTTTTACATAAATGCGCGGCACGCGCCGGTTGATATTGCAAAGGACTTCATGGTCAATCGTCCCAATCAAATGGGACAGCTCACTAAGCGGCACGGAAGCCTGGCCTTGCGAGCCAAAGAGGACCGCTTCATCGCCTACGGCCGCATCCGGCACATCCGTCACATCAATCATGCATTGGTCCATGCAGATATTGCCGACTTGGGGCACGCGGCAGCCATGGACAAGCACGTAGGCTTTGTTGGAAAGCAGGCGGGAATAGCCGTCCGCATAGCCAATCGGTAAGGTCGCGATTTTCGTCCGTTTTTTCGCTGTAAAATGCCTGCCGTAACTAATCGTTTCGCCGGCTTCTACAAATTTCACATGGGAAATGCAGCAGCGCAGCGACATGACCGGCCGCGGCACAAAGGCCTTGCTGAGGACTTCATCAGACGGATGGCATCCATACTGAATAATCCCCGGCCGCACCATATCAAAGCGAAAATCAGGAAATTCCAGCGTAGCCGCACTGCTGCAGCAATGGCAGACGGGAATGGGAACGTGTTCTTCCTGCAGCCGCCGATAAAACCACTGTAGTTTTTCGTATTGTTTTTTAGTGTAGGCAATGCTTTCTTCATCAGTCATATCTGAGACGGAAAAATGAGTAAACATGCCGGCTATCGTAATATTCGGAAGCGACGCAATCCGTTTGATGGCTGCAATGCTGTCTTCTTCCGGCAAAAAGCCGATTCGTCCCATGCCGGTATCTGCCGCAATGTGCAGGCGCGCGTTTCGTTTCTGCCGCACGGCTTCCCGCGAGAAGCAGCGGGCATCTTCTTCATGAAAGACAGCTGTGTCAATCCCATAGGTAATTAATTCGGCAGCCCGGCAGCCGTCTGTATGTCCCAAGATAAGAATCGGAGCTGTAATACCTGCCTGCCGCAGCTCGATGCCTTCGTCCAAATACGCCACGGCCAGCCGGTCTGCACCGCTGTTTAAATACGTCTTGGCCATCTCGATGGAGCCGTGTCCATAGGCATTGGCTTTGACGACAGATGTAATCAACACATCTGGTCCGACCAGTTTTCGAAGTTGACGCATGTTAGCGGCGGCGGCGTCCAGATTAATTTCTGCCCATACCGGGCGCTGCGTAAAATGTTCCGTCATCACTTGTGCATCCAAATTCATGACTGTCTCGCTCCTTTCATTTGTTTTATATATCATGCTGCCTCTATCAGGCATCGTTATGGTTGTTTTCGTCTTCTTCATACCGTGCAAATTCAACCTGAATCTGCCGCTTGTTCAATCCCAAAGCATAATATACGCATAACAGCACGCTGACCCATATTACGGTGGCAATAATACCAATCAGGGTATTAAAACGCAGGCAAGCTGACGCGATGACTATGACAAAAAACCCCAGCGTCACATAGTTGGAATACGGCGACCAAGGCATTTTATACCGCAGCTTCTGTATCCGTTCCGGTGAAAGAGTTTTCCGGTACTTCATCTGGCACACCAAAATCATAAACCACGTAATCATGCAGGCAAACGAACTGACAGACGTAATGATTTCAAAAATAGACGCAGGCAAAAAGTAATTCAAAACGACGCCAATCATCATGCATGATACCGACAAGGCAATGCAGCGGTACGGTACTTTGCGGCGGCTGAGCTTGGAAAGAACGTGCGGCGCAGAACCCTGCAAGGACAAATTATACAACATTCGTCCGGTACTGTACAAGCCGGAGTTGCACGAAGACAAGGCAGCCGTAATGACTACAAAGTTAATAATATTGGCAGCGCTGCGAATTCCCAAATGCTCAAATACCATGACAAAGGGGCTGCCGGCATGACCCAGCTGATCCCAAGGATAAATCGCCATGATGACCAATAAAGACAATACATAGAACAGTAAAATACGATATAACACTTTATCAATAGCAGACGACAACGTTTTGACCGGGTTATTGGCTTCCCCTGCCGTCACACCAATAATTTCAATACCGACGTAGGCATAGAGTACCATCAGCAAGGTACTGAATACACCTGTTATGCCATGGGGGAAAAATCCGCCGTGGGCTGTCAAATTATCTAGGCCAACGGGAATGCCGTTGTTGCCCAGGCCGAAGAAAATCATGCCGCATCCTGTAACAATCAAAACAATAATCGTCACGATTTTAATCAAGGCAAACCAAAATTCAAATTCCCCATACGCCTTGGCAGAAACCAAATTGGCGCAGGTAATGCAGACCACGGCTACAAAGCAGGAAATCCACTGGGGCAAGTCCGGCAGCCATAAATGGACGTATACGCCGACTGCCGTAATTTCGGCAATGCATGTGACAATCCAAAAATACCAGTAATTCCAACCGGAAATATACCCGGCCAGCGGGCTCATGAATTGATAGGCATGTGCACAAAACGACCCGGATACGGGATATTCAATCGTCAATTCTCCCATCGCCCGCAAGACAAAAAACAACGCTATACCAGCAATCAAATACGCCAAAACAACAGCAGGGCCAGCTTTTTCAATCGCTGACGCTGAACCAAGAAATAACCCGACGCCGATACATCCGCCCAAGGCGATAAGCTGTATATGACGATCTTTCAAACTTCGCTCCAAATCTTCCTGTATTATTTTTTTATTCGTATCGTTCATCGTACTTCTCCCTTCTGCAAAAAAGCCAGGCTGTCTGCATCCGGGCATCGTTTCTCCAAAACGCATACAACATCTGATTTTCGCATGGTAAACCTCACTTCTCCTCATTACGAAGTATAGAAGTATGTATTATAGTATATATCTATTAATCTGGTTAGTAAATAACTTTATATATTTTTATAATATATAAAATAAACGTTGATTTTATCGTATTTTATTTTGTATCCCTGCTTTTATTAGAATTTTTTACATAAATCAAAAAATAGCATCAATGTATCCCCGTCCATAGATGGAAAAAGAGACGGCCTGAAAGAAGGCCATCTCTCTACACTCTTCATGGGATATTAAATCGCAGTACTATATTTTTTTACAAACCGTGCAATACGGCGCAGTGCTTCTTCAATCGTTTCCATGCTGGCAGCATACGAAATACGGATAAATCCTTCTCCGTTCGCGCCAAATGCCGACCCCGGCACAACGGCAACTTTCTCCTCTTGTACCAATTTCTCGCAAAATTCAGCCGATGTCATGCCAGTAGCGCGAATATCCGGGAAGATATAGAACGCACCTTTCGGTTCAAATACAGGCAGCCCTATTTCTCGCAGGCCGCGGTATATCGCTTTGCGCCGACGGTCATATTCCTGCCGCATCGCTTCTACCTCGTCATCGCAGTCGCGCAGCGCCGTAATGCCGCCGACCTGCGCCTGTGTATTGGCGCACATAATGGCATATTGATGTAATTTTAAAATCGGTGCCAATCCGTCCCGCGGCGCGCATACATATCCCAGCCGCATTCCCGTCATGGCCCATGCTTTGGAAAAGCCATTAAAGACGATCGTCCGTTCCCGCATGTCCGGCAGCTTGGCAAATGACGTAAACTTCGCATCGCCGTACATCAGCTCGCAATAAATTTCATCGGTCATAACGATGAGGTTGTATTTCTTCACAAATTCAGCAATTGGAAGCAAATCTTCCTTCGTCATGACCGTTCCCGTCGGGTTATTGGGATAGCCAATAACCAAAATCTTCGTCTTAGGCGTTACCACCCGTTCCAGTGCCGCAACGGTCAGTTTAAAGTCATCTTCCGGATACGTCGGCACAAACACAGGTTTGCCGCCAGCCAGCTCTACGGCTGCCGGATAGGCAACATACGCCGGGTCCGGGATAATAACTTCATCACCCGGTTCCGTATACGCCAAGAGCGCCATCGACAAAGCTTCAGATACGCCTACCGTTACTAAGATTTCATCTTCCGGCGTATACGAAATGCCATAATGGTCCGCTACATAGTGGCTGATTTCCTGCCGCAGCTCCAGTATGCCGGAATTGGCCGTATAACTCGTTTCCTTGCGCTCCAAGCTTTGGGCCATCGCCTTCAGAACTTTATCAGGCGCAGCAAAATCCGGTTCACCAATACT
>CAVKOP010000088.1:4717-7632 GCA_963657835.1 Lachnospiraceae bacterium
CCAATACTGAGCGACAATACCCCTTTGACTTGTGCCGCAATGTCAAAAAACTTGCGGATTCCCGAAGGTTTAATCGCTCTTACGTTACTTGCTGTTTTTTCTTCCCAGTGCATACACACACCTCCTCTGGTTATACATAAATGCACATCAATGATAAAATGAGATACGTATCTTGCATTTTTTATATTTTGATTTATTATACTCCACATTTGACATTCTGTCTATATGTAATGGCATATTCCACAATAGAATAGTACGGAGTAAATTATTTTCATCCATATATTCCATGTTTTTGTTTCTATTTCCTATGTAAAGTATCTATACATGATATAATAAGAATACTATAATAGATGTAATATATTCCATGCGTTTTGAAGGGAGAGTTATGGCTATGCCTATATCCAATACACCGCAAAGCATGCTGCAGTTTATTCAGCACGCCACCTCACCGTATCATACAGTTCAATACAGCATGCAAGCCTTGGAAACTGCTCATTTCTCACCGCTTGTTTGGGGAATGCCGTGGCATGTAGTCCCCAACCATGCCTATTACGTTCCTATTTACGGCTCTACGTTAATCGCGTTTACTGTCGGTGCAGACCCGCTCCGTCATCTGCGCATAGCTACGGCCCACACGGATTTTCCTTGTCTGCGCGTCAAGCCAGCCGCCGCCATGACTACACATACGTATGGAAAATTAAACACGGAAATTTACGGCGGCATGATTCGTGAATCGTGGCTCGACCGTCCATTATCCTTAGCCGGAAAAATCGCACTGCGCGGAAGCGACCCGTTTCATCCCATCGTCCGCCTGTTTGACGCCCGCCGTCCCTTGCTGACCATCCCACGGCTGGCCATCCATATGAATCCGAAAACAAACGACGGCATTTCACTGAATCCGCAGAAAGATATGCTGCCTATCATGACCCTTGACGGCAGGCAGCCCGCATCTTTCTTTATGGACTTTTTAGCAGAAGCATGCCAATGTCCTCCGGACGATATCCTGTCCTATGAATTAACTGTCTATCCTACCGAAGAAGGCTGTCTAATGGGCTGGCATGATGAATTCATTTCTTCACCGCGCCTGGATAATCTGACGTCGGTATACGCCTGTCTGACCGGGCTGACAGCACCTGCTTCACCGGAAGGCATTCACGTCATAGCCCTTTTTGACAACGAAGAAGTCGGCAGCCGTACCAAACAAGGCGCAGCTTCGCAAATTCTGCCAAACGTGCTGACTGCCATCTACGAATCACTGGGCTGTACGGCTGCCCAGCGCCGGGAAGCGGAAAGTCAGGCATTGATTTTATCCATCGACGTCGCCCATGCTCTCCACCCCAACGTACCGGAAAAATGCGACCCGACCAACATGCCCATACTGGGACAAGGCATTGCCATCAAAACAGCCTGCAGCCAATCCTATGCCGGTGATGCCGAAGCCATTGCCATTCTCACGGCACTCTGTCAAGCAGCCCATGTCCCGTACCAATATTTCGTCAATCGCTCGGATATGCGGGGCGGCTCGACGCTCGGTTCGCTGCTGTCAGCCCAGCTTCCCGTCCGTACCATCGATATCGGCATTCCTATTTTAGCGATGCATTCTGCCAGAGAGTTGATGGGGACAGCCGACCAGCAGGCCCTGCAGCAGCTCACAGCGGCCTTCTTTACCGAATGATGACCGGGATGGGCAGCAGCCGCTGCACGGCGCCCTGATAGTTGTATGCTATATACGTACATATACAAATTGGCTTTTTATCCAATAAAGCGTATACTGTATTATTTTAGGAAATATAGACGAAAAATACAGTAATTATGTAATCTTGCAACGTATTTTTTGTTTATTTAAACAAGATTATAGAATATATTAATTTAATGTTGACTTGAATTTATATTCACATTATAATAAATGATGATATATTATATCGTAAATCAAATGCATCATTATGTTACACCATAGGAGTATGAATTATGACATTAGGACAAGAAATTAGATTTTATCGCAAGAAAAAAGGACTGACACAAACTGAATTCGGGTCCTTATTTGGCATGTCCAAACAAGCCGTGTATTCTTGGGAGACAGGCTTGTATTCACCGGACATTTCAGTATTGCTGAAAATGGCCGATTACTTTCAGATTCCCATCTGTATTCTCGTCGGCAGACCAGGCATGTTCTGTCAAGGCGTCGAAAACGATGAAAAGAACTGTGCCTACTGTGCTTCTATTTCCGAAAAAGACAGCCGCATCATTCGTGCCATCCATGCCCTGCCGGACAAAGAACAGCGGGCTATCGAAGTATTGCTTCATGTAGATTCACACGAAGGATAAGCCAATTTCTTTTGTCAAATGACACAGAATGCGGTATGATAAAAGAAACATTTATAGCAAAGGGAGATACATATATGACTGTTCCTTTTATCACGTCTGTTTATGGAGAAACTGCTGCTGAATATAGTATCAAAAAATCTCGCTTTATTGCCTCTCTGAAAGAAGTGCAGACAGAAGCCGAAGCCGCGGCCTTTATTGCCCGTATTCGCAAACAATATTGGGACGCACGGCATAATTGTTATGCCTATCAAATCGGGGCAGCTGGACTCCTGCAAAAATCCAGTGATGACGGCGAACCGTCCGGCACGGCAGGCAAACCGATGCTGGAAGTCCTAAAAAAACAAGGCATTACCAATACTGTCGTCGTCGTGACCAGATATTTCGGCGGCATCAAGCTGGGCGCCAGCGGCTTAATCCGTGCGTATGGCCACGCTGTCACCTTGGGGCTGGAAGCCGCATCTATTGCAGATTACAAACCATACGACGTCCTTGCCGTCCGCATAGCCTATCCATTTGTCAGCATGATGGAACGCCTGGCACCGGATTATCATATCCGCATCGCCCAGCGTGATTTTTCCGATACAGTAACC
>CAVKOP010000089.1:0-1993 GCA_963657835.1 Lachnospiraceae bacterium
AATATGCTGTAACTCAGTCAAATTTTTAGTGGACGCCACCTCGTTGGAAAAAAAGCCACTTCAGGAGGGATATTATGGGAATGCAAATTGAATTCATCAGAAAACTACCAACACCGCAAGAACTTATGGAAGAATTTCCAATTACCGCCGCTGTCCGTAAAATCAAACAGCAGCGTGACGAAATCATCAAAAATATCTTCACCGGCAAAGACAACCGCTTTTTGTTGATTATCGGCCCCTGCTCTGCCGATAATGAAGATGCCGTCGTCGATTACATTCACCGTCTCGGCAAGGTACAGGAAAAAGTCGCTGACACAATCTTCATTGTGCCCCGCGTCTATACCAACAAGCCCCGTACCATCGGCGTTGGCTATAAAGGCATGCTCCATCAGCCCGACCCGGAAGGCAAAGAAGATATGCTGGCCGGCATCATTGCTATTCGGGAAATGAACGCCCGCATTGTCCGCGAAACGGGATTTACGTGTGCTGAAGAAATCCTCTATCCGGAAATTTACCGCTATCTTTCCGACTTGCTGTCCTATGCTGCTGTCGGCGCCCGTTCTGTAGAAGACCAGCTCCACCGCATGATTGCCAGCGGCGTCGGTATTCCTGTCGGCATGAAAAATCCGCCGTCCGGCGACTTATCGGTCATGCTCAATTCGATTGCTGCCGCACAGCATTCACAAGAATTTTTGTTCCGCGGCTGGGAAGTCCGTACCAAAGGCAACCCGCTGGCACATGCCATCCTGCGCGGCTATGTTGATAATTTTGGCAACAGCCTGCCCAATTATCATTATGAAGATTTGCATCATGTCCTGGAAATGTATAATGAACGCAGTCTCGCAAACCCGGCGGTCATCGTCGATACAAATCACGCCAATTCCGGCAAAAAATATATGGAACAAATCCGTATTGCCAAAGACGTCATGCACAGCCGCCATATGAGCCCGGATATTCATACGCTCGTCAAAGGCTTAATGATTGAAAGCTATATTGAAGACGGCAACCAAAAAATCAGCGAAGGCACATACGGCAAATCGATTACAGACCCCTGCCTCGGCTGGGAAAAAACAGAACGCCTCATCCTCGATTTGGCTGAATTAGTATAATCTGCACAGCATACAAAAAGCTTCCACACTGTCACTGACAGCATGGAAGCTTTTTTGGTATGCAGCCGATTAAAACGAATCGAGAAGTTCGTAGCCTTTGCCGCGGAGAAATGTTTCTGCTTCGGGTTCACTCGTTTTGAAAACGGCAACAGGTGTGGATGCTTTGCGGTTGTACGAAATGTACAAGTAATCAATAGCCACATTGGCATCTTCCAGGTTTTCCAGGATTTTATCCAAGCTCCCCGGCGTATCTGCCATATCAATCGCCAATACTTTGTCCATACGGCACTGATATCCTGCATCCTGCAGTGCTTTCAACGCTTTTTGCGGGTCCGTAACAATCAGGCGGATAATGCCGAATTCCGCACTGTCGTTGGCCAGCATTGTGTACAAATTGACATTGGCTTCTGCCAATATGTGGGTCATACGGCGCAATGCGCCTTGTTTGTTTTCAGTGAATAATGAAATTTGATTAAGCATAATGTCCTCCATTTCTCTACAAAAAAAGCAGGCTCACATGAGCCTGCCGAGTCTATCCAATGAAGCAGCGAATCCATACTTTATGCTGCCGTATATCCTTGTCTTCTCATGTGCATGTTACGATAGAATTGATAGTATGCCAAATAGCCGGCGCTCATAAAGCAGCTCCAGCTAAAGTATGTAAAGGCATATGCAGTTGTATTCTTATGCTGTAACATCGCTTTCATTTGGATGGTCTCCCTTTTTGTAATCTTAAAAATTTGATGTCGTCATTGTATACCGAACAGTCCCGCTTTGTCAAGAATAAATTTCTTTTTCTGCCAATCCGTTACCAAGACGGCGGAATCGCTGTTGTCACGACGCGGAATGTATATCCCTGGTCTTTCAGCATTTTGATAATCGTC
>CAVKOP010000089.1:2004-7537 GCA_963657835.1 Lachnospiraceae bacterium
GGCTTCGACTGTCGCTTCATGGCCGGAGGCATCATGCATTAATATAACTAAATGTGAATGTAAATACGGGCGCAGCGCCATTTGATTTTTGATGTTGGCAATTTCTTTTTCTGCTGTTTTTCCCGTGCCGTCCGCATCTCCTGTCAGTGCATTCCAACCTACTTCGATATACCCGACATCCTGAATAGCCTGCCAAAACGCCGGTGTAAAGTGGCCAGACGTACCGCCGGGCGCACGCGAAATAACCGGCCGCACGCCAATGGCATTATAAATAAGCGTATCTGTCTGCAGCAGCTCATCCATATAGGCCTGCGGCGAAGCATATATTTTCTTGTAATCATGCGTATAAGAATGGACGCCGATGGCATTGCCCGACTGATAAATCTCTTTGACTACGTCAGGATACAGTCGGACATTTTGTCCTGTCAGGAAAAACGTAGCATGAATATCTTCTTCCTTTAATATCTGAAGAATTTTTTCGGTATTCGCTTTATTCGGGCCATCATCAAACGTCAAATATACGACATGATCTCCGTAATAATATTCACGCGTTTTGCCGTATGTCAACGGCAGTCCCTTGGCTTTTCGTTCGGCAAGAGTATATTTATCATACACTGGTTTATCATTATCAACAGGCGGCAGTGAAAAATCATCGCCGACAAACACAACATCCGGCTTTTGTTCTATTATTGATGGTATGGGACTTCCTGCAGCCTGAGCCATGTGCTGTTGATTTCGCTGATAGCAGATTCCGCCGGCAACGGCCAACAGACAAACGGCAATGCATCCAATGACTATTTTACTTGTTTCTTTCATCGTCTTCCTTAACTATTACTTTCTCTTATTCGTATCATATGTCACGTATTGGCGAATGGTGCAGGTTTCCCGATATCCGTCAGCCAATACGCTGGCAACCAATCCCAAATCTTCTAAATCATCCAATAAAGCTTCTGTCATCCGATGCTGTACGGCATTATACCCCGTGCAGAACAAAACTCGTTCGCAGGGCATGCCCCGGAATAAACCGCGGGGATGTTTGAGCAGTTTTGCCAACATAGCCGGCGTAATAATGGCGCCTTCTTTGCGTCCCATGATAACAGATGCCGTATCAATGCCTTCTACTTTTTCACTTGTCAACGCATTTCCCAGCATTTGCAGATTGAGAACGCCGATGACAGTATCACAATTTTCCGGCAGCGGCACATCGTCGGGAAGCGGTGCTTTGAGCCATTTGTTTTTTGCTTCATCACCTTCAATCAGAATATACCAGGCAGGATGCCGTGTTTTAATTTTTTCAATCACTTTAGGCGAAAGACCCATATACCGGTCGTTGCTGTCCAGTCCTTGAAACCAGGCCGGCACATGGCCGGAGGCAATGCGTTCTGCACAAAATTGTTCTCCCTTTTCTACATCCTCTGTACAAATCACATCAAACGGTTCTACGTTGTCAACACGGGCGCTGTCCATCGGCACCGTGCTGCTGACCATAATCGGCAAATGCCCTTCATGACCGTATTTTCCTAAACGTTCCAATACTGTTGTTTTACCACCGGCACCGACAATAGCCGTAATGCCTGGCTTTAATAGTCGAAGCCACCGATTATCCTGAAACATATTTGTTCCTCCCTATTTACAGCAATTTATTTTTTCATGACCGTCTGTAATTGCTTACTATGGCCTTTCCATGCTTCCTTAATCAGCTTGCGAACCATTTCAATGGTTAAGGCACGGCGTTCTGCTTCAGAACACGTGCCATAGTTGGCAAAATGCAGTTCTTCACTTGCCAAATGTGCTACATTTTCTTTGACAGCCATGCCCTTTTCTGTCAATTCTTCGCTCGCACTTTCCGCGATGGCCGCCATACCCGGCCGGCCGCCGACGACAATCCGCCAGGAATCATCGGCATATAATGAAACAGCGCCTGTCAAATACGGCTCATCAGCTGCCGACAGACGGTACGCGCTATACGCCGTATACACGAGTTCTTTGGCAATGGCCAGCTGCGCCACCATTTCCCCCATGGGAGGGCAGCCCAGATAATCATTGAGATTCATGCGGCCTTTATCCTGCAGCAGAACATCTACATGCAGGGACAATAAAATAGGCAGCACGACGGAAAAAGGCAGTTTGGAAGCAACTAACGCACCGACCGTGCTGCGTCGTTTTTCCTCACAAGCCGGTATTTCTTTCAGATACCGGCAGAGGGCGCCGCCGGCCAGTTCTTGTATCAACGGAGACGCGGCTAAGTCGGCCATGGTCACCATGGCGCCAATCACGATTTCGTCGCCTCTGTCTTCTATGCTGTTTAATCCTGTTTGTGACAAATCAACAGCTACCTCATAGTGTTCTTTCTGATGTTTTACACCCTGCCGCCCTGCCAAAAATACGGCACTGGCCGCGTCTTTATATGCAGCATATGCTTCCGCTGCACTCTTAGGCGTTACGATTGCAGTACTGGTAATCAACGGGCATACACGCTCCTTATTCACAAAATATTCTCGTTATAATCACGGCTGGCAATGTTTTGTCTCCTAACATCCAATGCAAAGGAACCGCCGGTTTCTTCTACAATTTTTTCTACGACCGCATCGACACCGATGGTATCACACAATGCCATTTCTTCTTTATATAATAACAACGGCATCAACAAATCTACGTTTTGGCCGTCCTGCATAGGGATTTCTCCCAATTCTCCTTCAAATTGAACAATCGCCACGCCAGAAAAAGGAGCCTGAGAAGAAAACGGGGTATGCTGTTCCGTATTGGCTAAGACAAATCCATAGGCCATCCAAAGATGATGCATATGAGGAAACCTGCCTAATTCCATAAGCAGCCAAAGGGGCCAGCCAGCCGGGTCAGTCAATGAGATAGGCTGATTGGGGCGAAAAGGCCAGCTTGCCGGGAGAATCAAGGATAGTTCACTGTACATGTCTTTGCCCTGCGGCAATGCGCCTGCCGGGCAGTGCATAGGAACGGCACTCATTCCCATAGTATGCAGCAGATAAAACGGTTCTTCTGCCGTCGGATATAAAACTTCCACATCAACGGTTAGCGGATTGTCCTTGCTGTCCGGCACAATATGCCATTTCCGCCAAGGAAACAAGCGATGAAAATACGCCTGCACTTGTTCTTTATATTCTGGATGAAGCGGTGTTATTTTTTCAACATCCGTCATGGCAAAGAATCGCGGCATACACTGCCTCTGCATACTATCCCTCCTCACGGCTTTACACTTTATTATAGCATAAAACAAACATACATCCTAATTTCTACCAAAGAAGCTGCCCGATGACTACTCCCAGCCAGCAGCAGCAAAACGCGCCGACAATCGTGCCGCCGCCGTAGCCAAATGCCAAGGCTGCATCACCGGCCCGCAGCAGTGTCAGCCATTCCATATTGAAGGTGGAAAACGTCGTAAATCCACCAAGAATCCCTGTAACAGCAAATAATTTAACAGCCGGCGTCATGTTCACATGAGATTGAAAAAACATCATCAGCAGGCCAATGCAAAACGAGCCTGCCAGATTGACAATCATCGTTCCATACGGAAACGTAATGCCGCCGTGGGCATTAGCCCAAAGCGTTACTGCATAGCGAAGGGCCGCACCTATACCGCCGCCGATAGCTACGGCTAGTACTTTTTCCATTCCAACTCCTTCTTTCTTTAGCAACAAAAAGACTCCTATCCTTTACAATTAAGATAGGAGTCATCAGCACAAGCAATTTAGGCGAACTCCATCGCCTCTGTATTTCGTTCTTTATCATACCAAATGACACGATTCATTGTCAAATAGTTACTCATTTTCTCTTAAAAATCTTCGAGAGCATTTCATCGGTACCGCGTTTGAGCATGCCGCTTCCTGCAACACTCGTATCACCGCGTTTTCTGTCTTCTACAATAGACGCGATGAATTGCCCTGTATGTATATCATAGATGTCGTATTTTATTTTCATATACGAATCATAGGCATCATACGGCGCAACCCAGCGCTGCCGTCTTTCCGGACGGCGCAGTGTTTGTTTTTGTCCGTCCTTATCAAAATACTCATAGTCCACATATTCCGTATACTCTTCATAATGTCCCTCAACACGTGATTTCGTCGTACCGTATAATTGTATAACAACACGCAGTTCCACGACTTTGGGTACAGTATCCTTCTGCTGGTCATAGACATATGCCGGTGCGGTGCGGTCATCCTGAATCTTCTTCTTTTTCTTGCCTCCTACCGTATACAATGCCTGCATAACGTCATCTTCAGCTCCATCTGCATGCATAAAGTTGTCCCATGGTTCCGCTACTGTATCTTCAATAGATGTTACTCGTATTTCTGTCACCTGGCTCAAATCATATGCCGGGTCTGTATACGGTGTTGCTGCCCATGCTGCAGCACTCATGCAGACCATGCAGATTGTCATACCTATCGTTTTCCATACCTGCATCTTGGTTCACCTCTTAGTTCCTAATTTTTATGCCTTTTTACATAGTTGGTTAAAAACGTGCTCTGTACTGCGCCGCAAATCCCCGGATTCCCACGCACTTGAAAATCCACTTGTGGCTTCATTTTCCAAGATAGAACCGATTAATTCTCCTGTATGTATATCATAGGCATCATACTTAATCTTCATATACGACTTTGTCCACGTACCCCCGGCAATCCATTTGACCTTCTTTTCCGGTTTAGAGCCTATCTGTTTGTTGCCATATTTATCATAATAAACAAACTTTTTCATTTCCGTATATTCTCGATAGTATCCTTCACTTTTCCCTGTTGCATATCCATACAGCTTAATCGTGATGCGAAGTTCGACAGCTGTCGGAGCCGTATCCGTCACGTTATCCCGCACAGGTTCCGCAGCGTTCCGGTTATCCTGTATAATCTTCTTTTTCTTCGTACTGACCTGGTATAATGCCTGCATGACTTCATCTTCAGCATCTTTATTTTGATAAAAATTTTTCCACGGCTTCCGATTTTCATTTTGAATCTGCGTAACTCTAAATTCCTTGACATTGCGTAAATCATATCCTGGGTGGATATATGCGTTGTCCGCCATTGCCGCCATATTCACGCATACAAACACAGCGACCCCTATTAGAATCTTCCAAAACTTCATAAGCCTCACTCTCCTCCTTCAATTTGACACTTCGTTATACACAGCATACCACAGAAAAAGATATGCCGTCTATCTATTTTTATCTATGCGTTATTGAAAATTAGCAAAAAGACCCTTGCTATATACAGCTAATAGCAAGAGTCTTTGCTTACTACCTCATAATTTATGCTCGTAATCTTCTATCTTTTTTTCACCATGCAGTGTTGTTAGCGCAGTTTTATCTTGATGATATGCTGGCGATGCAATATCTAATGCATCCTGACGGGATAGCCCTTCAATTCCTAATATATCTATCAAAAAATCATATATTAAATCGTTTGTCCAATAGGATTCTTTATGAGATTCCATCGTTTGAACAATTTCTGGATTCTGTTGTACAAACGAATCTGACACATGTACCAAAAAAGGAATACGAGCCATT
>CAVKOP010000090.1:0-7519 GCA_963657835.1 Lachnospiraceae bacterium
GGGATGTATCACGTACTTCTCGTTCTTTATCACCAAAAATAGCGCGGAGAAGGCGTTCTTCCGGAGTCAGTTCTGTTTCGCCTTTCGGTGTAACTTTACCAACAAGCACATCACCAGGGAATACATCAGCACCGACCATAATAATGCCGCTTTCATCCAGGTTTTTCGTGCTTTCTTCACTTACGTTTGGAATTTCACGTGTAATTTCTTCCGAGCCTAATTTAGTATCACGAGCATCGCATTCATATTCTTCAATGTGAATGGATGTATACAAATCATTTTTCGGCAAATCTTCACTTAACAGAACAGCATCTTCGTAGTTATACCCTTCCCAAGGCATATACGCAACGAGGATATTGTAGCCAAGTGCCAATTCGCCGCCATCTGTAGCCATACCGTCAGCCAAAACCTGTCCTTCTGCTACGTGTTCATTTTTATATACCAGCGGGCGTTGGTTGATGCATGTGCTCTGGTTGGAACGAACAAACTTAATCAAACGATATGTATCGACAGAACCGGATTCTGTACGGACTTGAATTTCATCGCCCGTTACCCGAATAACAGTGCCGGAATGTTTGGCCAAGACGCAGACACCAGAGTCGCATGCCGCTTTATATTCCATACCAGTGCCGACGAGAGGCGCCTGTGTGCGGAGAAGCGGTACAGCCTGACGCTGCATGTTAGCCCCCATCAAAGCACGGTTCGCATCATCGTTTTCCAAGAACGGAATCATAGACGTGCCGACGGAAACAACTTCCTTAGGCGATACGTCCATGAAATCAACACGGTCTGCCCGGAATTCACGTGTATCTTCACCATGACGGCAGGCAACACGTTCATGTACAAAATGACCGTCTTCCGTCAGCGGTTCGTTAGCCTGCGCAATAATGTACTGTTCTTCTTCGTCGGCTGTAATATAATGTACGTCTTCCGTAACGACATGGGTTTCTTTATCAACACGGCGGTACGGCGCTTCAATAAAGCCAAATTCATTTACTTTACCAAAGCAGGCCAGTGAAGAAATCAAGCCAATGTTCGGGCCTTCAGGCGTTTCTACAGGGCACATACGGCCATAGTGAGAATGATGAACGTCTCGAACTTCAAACCCTGCGCGTTCACGAGACAAGCCGCCGGGCCCCAATGCACTCAGACGACGTTTATGCGTTAATTCAGCCAACGGGTTGGTCTGGTCCATAAACTGCGACAACTGGCTGGAACCAAAGAATTCTTTAATCGCTGCTACAACAGGACGAATATTGATTAAGACCTGCGGCGTAATGCTTTCTGCATCCTGAATCGTCATTCGTTCACGAACGACACGTTCCATACGGGTAAGACCAATACGGAATTGATTTTGCAGCAGTTCGCCTACGCAGCGCAGACGACGGTTGCCTAAATGGTCAATATCATCAATTGTACCAAAGCCATCCATCAAATTAAGCAGATAATCAATATGGGCAATAATATCTTCTCGTGTAATAGTGCGGTGATCATATGGCAAATTGCTGTTGTTGCAAATAATTTTATATACAGAACCGTCTGGTTTTTCTACGAACGTTTCGACAAGTCCTTCGCCGGAAAATACACCGCTTTCTTTAATTTTTTCAACTTCAGCTGCGCCGATTTCTGTATGCGCATCGACGACAACTTCACCTGTTTCTGCGTTTACAATCGGTTCATGCAGTGTAAGGCCAAAGAGCCGGCGTTCCCAGCCCAATTTTTTGCCTGCTTTATAACGGCCGACACGTGCCATATCATACCGGCGCGGATCAAAGAACAGGCCTTCAAATAAATTACGGGCACTTTCTACTGTCGGCGGTTCACCCGGACGAAGTTTTTTATAAATTTCAACTAAAGCTTCATCTTGATTTTCAGTCGTATCTTTTTCAAAGGTTGCTTTTAATCGCTTGTCATCAAAGAATAAATCCAAGATTTCTGCATTAGAAGACCAGCCAAGAGCGCGAATCAAGACAGTTACAGGAATTTTACGATTGCGGTCAATACGGGCATATACAATATCATTGGCATCTGTTTCTAATTCAATCCATGCCCCGCGGTTTGGAATAACCGTAGAATTATACAAGCGAATCCCCATTGGGTCAATTTCGCGGCCGTAATATACGCCAGGAGAACGAACGAGCTGACTGACAATAACGCGTTCTGCCCCATTAATAATAAACGTACCTGTATCCGTAATCAGCGGAAAATCACCCATGAATACTTCTTGGTCCTTAATTTCCCCTGTTTCATGATTGACAAGGCGGATTTGGACGCGGAGCGGCGCGGCGTACGTCGTGTCCCGTTCCTTACATTCACGGATGTCATATTTAGGTTCCCCTAATTTAAAATCTTCAAAGGACAAAGACAAATTACCCGATGAGTCTTCAATAGGAGAAATGTCTTTGAATATATCTTTCAATCCTTTTTCCAGGAACCATTCGTAGGACTTATTCTGCAAATCCAACAAATGAGGCATTTTCAAGACCTCGTTAATCTTAGCATACGTGTATCGAGTCCTTTTCCCTACTTGTACAGGTTTGAACATGCTGATTCTTCACCCCTTATAAAAAGTAAACCATGATGATAGCGTCGCAAAAGCATTCCCAAAAAGCGACAAAAAAGCAAGGCTCTGTATTTCGTACTTGAACCTTGCTTAATTTTTTGCTTTCCGGAAACGCTTCCTCCATGTATCTCATAATATATCATATTGAACATTTTGCAATGAGTTATTATAGCATATGTTTTTGTTTCCGTCAATATTTTATTTTGATATTTTTTGTTTTTTTACACCTTTAATTATTGATGTACCCGTGCCAGTGTATATTTCTTTTTCCCTTTACGAACAATGACAAATTTGCCATTGGAATTTTTATGAGGTTTTACAATTTCATCCAGGGACGTAACTTTTACACCGTTAATCGTGACGGCACCGTTGGTAACGTCTTCCCGAGCCTGTCGCTTGGACTTATAAATAGTGGAATCTACCAGCCAGTTGACAACGTCTTTATCTTCATTGGATACATCTACAGTCGGCATTTTGCCAAAAGCCTGCAGCAGTTCGTGTTCGGACAAATCAGCAATGCTGCCGTGGAACAAAGCTTCTGTAATATTTTGTGCTTCTTTCAGTGCTTCCGGGCTGTGAACAAATGTCGTAACTTCTTCTGCTAAACGGCGCTGTGCCAAGCGTTTTTCCGGTTCATTCTTAACCGCTTCAGCCAATGCGTTGATTTCTTCTTGGTCGAGGAAGGTGAAATATTTTAAGTATTTTACGACATCTGCATCATCCTGATTGAGCCAGAACTGATAGAATTCAAAAGGAGACGTCTTTTCAGGATCGAGCCAAACAGCACCGCCGGCGGTCTTGCCAAACTTCGTGCCGTCTGATTTCAGCATCAGCGGAATGGTCAGGCCATAAGCTTTGGCATCACTGCCGTGAATTTTATGAATCGTATCAATACCTGCTGTAATATTCCCCCACTGGTCTGCACCACCGATTTGAAGCTGTACATCATGATGCATAAACAACTGTTCAAAGTCGATGGACTGTAAAATCTGGTAGGAAAATTCAGTAAAAGAAATCCCAGCTTCCAAGCGGCTGGCAACGACTTCTTTCGCCAGCATCGTATTGACACTGAATAATTTGCCGTAATCACGAAGGAAATTAAGCAAGTCAATTTTACTCAGCCAATCGTAGTTGTTGACAAATGAAATGTTAGACGATTCACCAAACAAATGCATAAACTGCGCTTTCAATTTTTCTGCATTTTCATGAATCTTTTCAATCGTCTGCAGCTGCCGTTCTGTTTTGCGGCCGCTGGGGTCACCGATAACACCGGTACCGCCGCCGATAACGACATACGGATGATGTCCTGCCAAGGCAAAGCGCTTCAACATCATAAACGGAATCAAATGCCCAATATGCATGCTGTCGCCTGTCGGGTCTACGCCGCAGTACAAAGAAATGCTTTTTTCTTCTGTAAGTTTGCGCAACCCTGCTTCATCGGTCATCTGATTGACGGCACCGCGCCAAGACAATTCATCAATAATATTCATCGAACCCGCTCCTTTTTCTACTTTGCAAGTTTATATTTTTATATCATTAGTTATATTAATTATACTCATCGCAGAGATATACGTCAATAAAAGGGCGTGGATTTATCTCCCTTTTATGTTCTCGCAGGATAACTGTCTATCGTATTTTCCTAAAAACCAACGTACCTGCCAGCCCGGATAATAAGGACGCGATGACCACGGCCGTCTTAGCCGTCATCAGCTCTTGGGCGTCACCAAATGCCAAAGACGCAATGAACAGCGACATAGTAAAACCGATACCGCCCAAAATACCGGCGCCCAGAAAATGGTTGAGCCGAACGCCTTTGGGCATGCTGGCAATACGCAGCCGCAGCAATCCATAAACCGTGCCAAAAATACCTAGGGGTTTTCCCACAAACAATCCAGCCAGCACACCGGTTCCAACAGGTGAAACAACGGCCTGCAAGCTGCCCGCATCCAACGCTATGCCGGCATTCCCTAAGGCAAACACAGGCATTACAAGAAACGCAGACCAAGGTGTCAATCGATGTTCCCAACGGGCTAATAAACTGGAAGCATGGGTTTTAGCCGTGCCTGCCGGTATGGCAAAGCCAAGCAGTACACCGGCAATCGTCGGATGAATGCCGCCTTGTAAAAAAGCATACCACAGCCCTAAGCCCCCCAACAGGTATACAGCCGCTGTCTGCAGCCGCAACCGGCTGGCTATTCCTAGTACAGCCACAAGAACGGCACCTGCCAACAAAGCAGGCCAATACAGTTCATTAGAATAAAATAACGCAATGACCAAAATGCCGCCTAAATCATCTACAATAGCCAACGCAGTGAGAAATACAACGATAGGCCGCGGCGCTTTAGGAGCCGCGAAGGCTAATACCCCCAAGGAAAAAGCGATATCTGTCGCCATCGGTACGCCCCATCCCTGCAAAGAGGGTCTGCCAATATTACATACACTGTACAGCAACGCCGGTACTATCATACCGCCAACTGCCGCAGCAATTGGCAGTATCATTGCCGAGGGGGATTTTAATTCTCCAAAAAGAAATTCACGTTTTATTTCCATCCCAACCACAAAGAAAAACAAAGCCATAAGGCCATCGTTAATCCAATGAAGTAATGACATCGACAAACTCCACGCGCCATATCCCAGCGTGATTTGTTCATGTAAAATATGTTCATACGACGCCCCAAGAGCAGAATTCGCAATCAGCATCGCAATAACAGCACAAAAAAGAAGCAGGATGCCGCCAGCCGATTCTTGACGGAAAAACCATAAAAAAGCAGCCGTCACGTGCTGCGTGTTTCTTTTTACATTTCTATATACTTTTTTACGCACTACTGTATCAACCTTCTTTCTTACAATTTGTTTTTTATTTTTTCAATTATACCATGTGCCCCGTTCTTTTCCCTAGTATCTGTACATACTAAAAATGCAATCATTCATATGGCATAGGAAGATACGCAAAACGCATATGCAGTTTACAGCTCCATGTACAGCATAATTATACTTATATATAGATACCTTTTTCCTAAAAAGAAGGGCTTCCGATTTAACAAAATGTGCTGCTTTCCATACGTTAATTCTAGAATTTGACGTATGGAAGCGGTACACCCTGCAAAATCAGAAGTCCTTTTTCGTTTTTATATATACCGTTTTTCCACTATCCTGGTTGCTTAAGATTCAATCCCGTTGCGTTCCAGAATAATGCCTTGCCGATAGGCCTGCAGCAAGGCGTTCAAATCGTCAATCATCTGCAAAATCTTCTTGCCATTATCCGTATCACCAATCATGACGCGCTTCGGTTCCAATTCAACCTGTGTGGATTCAGAATCAATGTCTGCATTATTCATCAGTACTTGATTGACATCCTTAAACGGGTAGTGCGCTTTGATCCGCATGCCGTGAGAATTAAAAATCAAAGTATACCCGGCAATGCCTGTAGACCCTTGATAGGCCTTGCAAAAACCGCCGTCAATACAAATTTCTTTGCCTTCTGCACGAATCGGGCTTTCCCCTTTTTTCACCTTGACCGGCGTATGCCCATTGATAATATGTCCCTGCGGCGAATCAATGCCAAATTCATGTAAAATTTTGATGCATTCATCTTTATCCCTGTTGAGGCGATAATATGCATTTTGAGGTTCTTTCCATGTCGATTCGTCTTTGATATAACTTCGTTCAAATGTTTTAACCACACGCCCTGATACCGGTGAGTCCTGGCCGCACCACATATACCACATATAATCCAAACTGTTCGTATCGCGCTTGTTGTACGCCTGCCGAGCCATGAAGTCAGCCATATCCATAAAAGCTTTTCCTTTATACGGTTTGCCGTCAAAAAAGATTTCCTTAAAAGAACCGTCTTCATTCAAAGGCACGCCCCCGTGGAATAAAAGGTTATTGTTATAGCCCCGATACAGTGAGCCGTGGCTGTAAAAGAAGCGAATGTGCTTGTGAAGCCGTTCGCTTTCCAAAAATTCCGACGTAACCTGTGACATAATGCGGTGTTCTTCCGGTGACAGCTGATACGGGTCTTTGGGATTCACTGTCGGAAAATCTGTCGTCGTCAGCGGATAGGTTTTTCCCTGAATGGTAATGGTACCGTTTTGCCAATCAATCGTATGGAATAACAGCCGATCATCCATGTTATATTCAGGATGGCGAATAATGACCTGCCCTTCCAGCTTAGATAAAATAACATTAATGGCTTTCACCATCGGCTCAATGCCATCATCCTGCGTATACGTACGCAAAGCAAACAATGCCAATGGCCGTAAGCTAATGCCGTATCCGCTTTCTAATATTTCTAAATTATGGTAGCGTATATTGTTTCTCAATACATTGGCAATGCAAGCCTGACTGCCGGCAGCAGCTCCCATCCACAGTACATCATGGTTACCCCATTGAATGTCCAGGGAATGATGATGCATCAAATAATCCATAATTTTATCAGCATGCGGCCCGCGGTCATAAATATCACCAATAATATGCAGATGGTCTACAGCCAATCGTTTAATTAAACTGGCTAGCGCATAAATAAATTGCCTTGTACTTCCCGTTTCTAAAATGGTGTCTAAAATTTTCATATGGTAAACCCGCCGATTTTTGTCTTCATCGGGCTGTGCATGCAGTAATTCATCAATAACAAAACGGAAAACCGTCGGCATAGCTTTACGCACTTTAGAACGGGTATATTTAGAAGATAATAATTTTACCAAACGAATTAAATGATTTAATGTCGTCAGTGCCCATTCATCAGTAATGACATGCTGCCGCTGAAGCATATCCAATTTTTCTTTAGGATAATAAATAAGTGTCAGTAAGTCATCCCGTTCTTTTTCCGTCATCGAATTAGCAAAAATCATTTCAACTTTTTCACGAATAACACCGGAACAATTATTCAGAATATGGTAAAACGCTTCATATTCCCCGTGTAAATCGCTCATAAAATGTTCTGTCCCCTTGGGA
>CAVKOP010000091.1:0-7489 GCA_963657835.1 Lachnospiraceae bacterium
CACCAAAATCAAATTGGTTGCTCACAGCTGCCACAATCCCCATGGGAATCAAACCGCCCATTACAAATCCGGAAACGAATTCGCCAATAGGTACATACGAAATAGGTACAGCGCCGCCGGAATATGCCCATACGACAAGACTGCCTATGCCTCCGATGACCAGCGGGGCCCACCCGGAAGTGAGCAGTACCGGCAAAGCCAGCAGCCCGGCAAGGCCTATATACGCCAAGCCAAGCAGCAGCACATGCTTCGGATTGATATGTTCATATACCAATACCGCATCGCTGACTTCTACATAGTCATCGGCACAGTCTGTACCTTTTATGAAATCAAAATAATCGTTCAATGTATTCACTGCTGACTGCATAGACACGCAGGCCAATACCAGCAGGACTGCTGCCGCAGCGGTCATCGGATACCCGTAATACAGGCAGTACAGCTCTCCAAAGACTGCCGGATAGACAGATGCTGCCCACGTTGGCGGCGCTGCCAGATGCAGGGCCATCCTAGGTGTCAGCCTGTGAAATGGTTTCATTAGACTGCCCCCAGCTTGCGAATCAGCTTCAAAAGCTGACTTGACACGTCATTATCAGAGAGTTCCTGCAAAATCCATTCGGCTTTGCTCTGATACGCATGAATCTGCTGCCAGGCTCCATCCATGCCGCCCAGTGATTCTACGATATCTTCCATTTGATGAATATCCTTTGCACTGAGCGTGCCTTCTGCACTGCGCTGCATAAAAGGCTTCAAAGCCTCTCTGCCGCCAGGCTGCTGCAACGCAACCAAAACCGGCAGGGTGTAAATCCCTTCTTTAAAATCCTGATGGGCACTTTTTCCAATGAGTACGCTGTCTGAAAAATCAAGCAAATCGTCCCGCATTTGGAACATGTACCCCAGGCATTCGCCAAAGGATTCCAACAGTGAAATCACTCGTTCACTACAGCCGCCTTCCATGGCTCCGATACGGCAGCACGCCATAAACAAGGCAACGGTCTTACCGTGAATATTCTGCAGATACTCTGGTATCGTCACATCTTCACGATATCGGCACATGGCCTGCCCAATTTCACCGGCGCACATTTCTTCTACGGTCTTCGTCAGCACAATGCCTGCTCGGTTAAGCCCTTCCTGCATCAAATAATAACTGATGCGGCTCATAAGAAAATCACCGGCATATACAGCTGCGCTTTTGCCATACTTGCTCTGAATGGACGGCTTGCCGCGGCGGAAAGGTGCTTCATCAACGACGTCATCATGAATCAGTGAAGCGAGATGGGTCATTTCAACGATAGCAGCTAATTGATACAATCGTTCGTTTCTTTCCAACTCTGCAGAGCCATATGCAGCTGCCATAAGCAGCAGACGGGGCCGTATCATTTTGCCTCGTGACGAAGTCGCATCACGCAGTACTGCACCCGTCTTGGTGCCTCCAAAAGAATGCGCTGTAAATTGCTCTATATATGTCTTTACTTTTACGAGCTGCTCATCACTGACTTTGGCAAAATACTTCGGCATAAATCTCCGAGCACTGTTTTCTAATACCATCTGTTTAATCATTCATAAGCACCTTTCCGGCCACATAGCAGTTACTGGTTAGGTCTTTTTTCTACCAAAATTTGAGCTGTATGTTTAACCTGGATATTGTTTAAGCCGCGTGCATCCAGTCCGCCGCGAATCTGTAAGAGACAGCCCGGGCAGTCCACTGCGACAACATCTGCGCCGGAAGCAACGACATTATCGATTTTTTCTTCCAAAATCGGAGCAGACATTTCTGGGAATTTAACGGAGTAAGAACCGCCAAAGCCGCAGCATTTATCACAGTTGTTCATTTCAATCAATTCAACGCCCTTAGTTCCTTCCAACAGTTCACGCTGTTCTTTGTAAACACCCATAAACCGTTTCATATGGCAGGAATCATGATACGTAACTTTCATAGGAACGCCGTCGCCATTATCCGGAAGTCCGCCAAGCATCGACAGCAGTTTGGAGAAGTCGAATGTCTTATTGCATAATTCTTCAGCTTTTTTGTACATTTCCGGATCGTCTTCGAACATATCTTTATAATCACGAAGAGCATGTGTACAGGTCGGGCAGGCGGAAACAACATAGTCGTAGTCTTCTGCATGCATAGCTTCTATATTCATGATAGCAGCTTTTTTCGCATTGTCTACATCACCCATGTATGTTGCCGGTGCGCCGCAGCATGCCTGGCCAAGCGGCATTTCTACCGTATATCCGGCCATATTGAGTGCTTTGACAACAGCGGTTGCAATATCAACATAGACAAAATCAAGCAGACAGCCTGTAAAGATAGCAATCTTTCCTTTCGGATTCGGCACGTTCTGTTTAATCGTCGGCAGTACATCACGGAACGGCTGCGGAGCTACGCTTGGGAGACTGCGGCCGGCTGTCAGACCAGACAAGAACATCGGCAGATGACGAATCATCGGTTGTCCTTTAGTAATCATGCCTTGTGCTACCGATGCAATACGGAGCATGGAATGGAATAAATGACGGTCTGCTACTGTATCCAAGCAGAATTTATGAACCGGATTCAAGCCGTCTTCCTGTGCATATTTAGTACGCAGTTTCAAAATCATGTTGGAAATCGGCAGTTTGCCGCCGCAGACAGTGTTGCAGGTACCGCACTGGAGACAGATATTCTGAATATCTTTACCGCGTTCACGGCTGTTGAGGAACGATGTCAGCAGTGTACCAATACCGCCGGTATAAATACTGCCGCCGTATACATGGCCGCCTACTAACCGGAATGCAGGACATACATTCAGGCAGGCTGCGCAGCGGATGCAGCAGAAAATGTCTTTATAATCTTCGCTTTCCATAATCTTGCGGCGTTCCGGTGTATCCAAAATGATAATATGGAAATCTTTTTGTTCTTTCGTATCATTTTCCGGATCGCTGACTACGTTGGATGCACCTGTATAGAACGATAAGTACGTCGTAATATTCTGTGCTGTGCCGTTACGGGGAAGTACTTTGAAAATGTAACGGATATCGCTCATCTTAGCAACAAATTTTTCAATTCCGAAGATGTACAAATGCATCTTTGGCAATGTACCAACCATACGGCCGTTGCCTTCGTTTGTCATCGTAATGACAGTACCTGTTTCAGCAACAGCTACGTTAGCACCGGAAACGCCCATTTCAGCAGCCAGGAATTTCGGACGCATAACGCGGCGGGATGTTTTAACTTCTTTGGAGATGATCGGTTCTTCTTTTTCTTTCGTATACGAAGTAAAGAGATCGGCAACATCTTCTTTAGAATAATGAATAGCCGGCATAACCATATGGGACGGCGTATCTCCAGCAATCGAGTTGATAAATTCGCCCAAGTCCGTTTCCTGTGCTGTAATGCCGTTCTTTTCAAAATTCTGGTTAAAATGCATTTCTTCAGATGCCATGGATTTGGATTTAACGGCCAATTTTACATTATTGTCTTTAGCCAGTTTCAATGCATAATCCATTGCTTCTTCCGGTGAATGCGCAACAAATACATGAGCTCCGTTTGCTTCTGCATTTTTGATGAATTCTGCCATGACTTCATCCAAATGTTCACGCGCATATGTTTTTACTTCATGCACCTTTTCACGCAGTGCTTCGAAGTCATATCCTTTATATACTTTTTCACGATTTCCCGGATATGCTGTCGTAAAGTTTTTCAACGCTTTTTGCAGCGGCGCATTATCCATGGCACGTTCAATTTCCTGCTTTAGTAATTCATTGGACATGTGCTATTCCCTCCCTTACTCATCTTCAACAACAATTACCGAATACTGACGAGGACCATGAACACCTACCGTGCCAACACATTCAATATCGGCAGTACGGCTCGGGCCAGTAATAATGCCGGCAAATTTCGGGAACGGTTTGGTATCAGCCATGATGTCAATCATCGTATCAAAATTATCTACAATCTGTGATAATTTGACAATGCCGACATACACATCAGCTACTGTTTCAACGATACGGTTGTCGATATTGTCTTTCATCTGAACTAACGAGCCCAGATTGGCAATACCATAATCAGCTTCCGTGACGCCGCCTTTATCATCAGGCGCATTTTTGCGGATGTGATCCGTATCCACCTTGATGCCAGCTCCTTTTAAGGCATCGACAACACCGGCTTCTTTAAGAAGCGCTGTTTCGACAATCGCGACATCTTGTGTGTCCTTTTCCTGGAAAACTTTGACGAGAGCAGCACCTAAGTCTGCTTTTTTAGCCAGGTAACATTCACCTGCTACACTGGTTAATCCCTTTTGGAACGTTTCGTACAATTCTGCTTTTTCCATTTTCACACCTCTTTACATGTAAGTTAAAAAAAATTTTATGAATCCTTGCGATACTATTTAAAGTACTAAAATTAGTATACCAACTCAGATAATTTATACAAGATGTCTTTAGTAAATATGTAATATCATTTATGAAAGCATTTGTATATTACTATACGGAATACGCATATATAGTATTTTTCCATAATTCATGTATTGACATTTTACTATGAGTAAAGTTAATATAAAATTTATCACGATTGGCTATTTTCCTAGCATTTTACAAATTGTTATCGTTAAGCATTCCTTTTTATCATTACATTTAATTTTATTTAATATGATGAAAAGAGATGGAAAGATAGAGCTTTGCCGGTTCTTTTTAATGATTTATCTTATCATTTTCCTCGTTTTCATTGATTAGATGTCTTCTGCGTGTAATGAATTTTTATGCGTTTTAAATTCACGATATACATATAAGTATATATAGAAGAAATCTGTCAAATTTCTTCGTTTTTTCTATTGACAAAACTATACCAAAAGAGTTATCATGTGTTCAACGACAAAAGCAATGACCAAAACAAGTACACATACAGAAGCCTATACAGAGAGTGCAGGCCATCGGCTGAAAGCCCGCACCGCCGCTGAATATGATGGAATGCCTTTGGGAGCTGGATAGTTGAAATAAAGTAGGCTGTCCCGGTACGCCGCCGTTATAGGTATGATGAGGTATTGTGCTTCGGGCGCAATACAATCAGAGTGGAACCACGGGCCACCGTCTCTGACAAGAGCGGTGGTCTTTTTGTATACATTGTATGAGGAGCAGATTGTTTAGGAGGACCCAGCCGTCATGTTTAATTCACTTCGCAACGATATACGCGTCATCAAGGACAGAGACCCAGCTGCCAAAAATACAGCCGAAGTCCTCTTGTGTTACTCAGGACTGCATGCCATCTGGGCTCACCGCTTATCCCATTTCTTTTACAAACACCATTGGTTTGTCACGGCTCGTCTTATCTCTACGATTTCCCGTTTCTTTACAGGAATTGAAATTCATCCGGGCGCGCAAATCGGAGAAGGATTGTTCATCGACCATGGCATGGGCATCGTCATTGGCGAAACAACCATCATCGGCAACAACGTATCCTTGTATCAAGGCGTTACGCTGGGAGGCACCGGCAAAGAAAAGGGCAAACGGCATCCAACAATCGGCGATTACGTCGTTGTTGCCTGCGGAGCTAAAGTCTTAGGTTCCTTTACCGTCGGCGAGGGAGCCAAAATCGGCGCCGGTTCTGTCGTATTGAAAGAAGTACCGCCCTACTCGACCGTAGTCGGCATCCCCGGCCGCGTCGTGGTGCAAAAAGGCAAGCGTCTGAAAGCACACCACAACGAGGAAGACGTAGACTTGAACCACAATCGTCTGCCCGACCCGATTGAAGATCAGATTGTTGCTCTGCAGCGCCAAGTCGCCTTGCTGCAGCATCAAATGGATGAAATGAATGTATCGCGAAACATGCATCTGCAGCATGTTTCTACAACTAGACGCTAACCATAGTGTACAATACAGCTTGTTTTCTATAGATAGTTGAAAAATTCATCTATAGATGTACATATAAACAATACTATTTTAGTATCTTTTTTAGTTATCATTGGGGGAATTTATATATGAAAAAAGACGTGTTTTCACATCAGGTCCCCTTTCGATGTTGACCTGATTTTCACTGCAAGTTCATCAAAATTATGTTTTTATTTTCATTTCACACACATTTATTTACGCGAAGGAGCGATATATTATGAGCAAAATTTACACAAGCATGTTACAGTTAATTGGCAATACACCGTTATTAGAACCTGTTCGTTATAATACAGCCGCAAAGGTACAGGCAAAATTATTAGTCAAATTGGATGCATTCAATCCTGCCGGTTCTGCCAAAGACCGTATTGCAAAGGCTATGATTGAAGATGCAGAAAAGAAAGGTATTCTCAAGAAAGGTTCTGTCATTATTGAACCGACCAGCGGCAATACGGGCATTGGCTTGGCCGCCGTTGCAGCTGCAAAAGGCTACCGGGCTATCTTCACGATGCCGGAAACCATGTCCATTGAACGCCGCAATCTTATTTCTGCTTACGGTGCTGAAATCGTTCTTACTCCTGGTAAAACAGGCATGAAAGGCGCTGTTGACAAAGCAAACGAATTGGCTAAAGAAATTCCGAATTCGTTTATTCCCGGCCAGTTTACCAACCCGGTCAATCCGTTGGTACATAAAGAAACAACAGGCCCGGAAATCTACAACGATACAGACGGCGCTGTTGATATTTTCCTCGCTGGTGTCGGCACAGGCGGCACGCTTTCCGGCGTCGGCCAGTATTTGAAATCCAAGAAACCATCCGTTAAAATCGTAGCTATCGAACCGGCTGACTCCCCGCTTCTTTCCGAAGGTCATGCAGGCCCGCACAAACTGCAGGGCATTGGCGCCAACTTTGTTCCTGATACATTAGATACTAAAATCTATGACGAAGTATTTACCGTCACAACCGATCAGGCATATGAAACAGCCCAGGAATTTACCAAACAGGAAGGCTTCCTCATTGGTATCTCCGGCGGCGCAGCACTCTATGCTGCTACACAGCTGGCTAACCGTCCGGAAAATGCCGGCAAAACAATTGTCGCCTTTTTACCGGACAGCGGCGACCGGTATCTTACCACACCGGGCTTTATCAGCCAGCAGTAATCTGTTATTATCAGTCAGCAATGCTGTCCCCTCAGCCTGCTGATGATAATATAAAATTCCTATCATCAATATCACTCATGTAACGCAGGAAACGCAGCTTCACTCGCTAAGAGGAAGCTGCGTTTCTCGTTGTCAGGAGCTTGTCAGCAGCAAAACGACAAACTCCTTTTATAGTTTCTTGGACATTTTTTCGTTCGTCAAGCCGTTTCCCTGCAGCGGAAAACACGACATTCTTGTAAAATATGAACGTAAAAAAATTAGATTGTTACGACAAACAGCATGCTAAAAGGAGCTGCACCTAAAGAGATGAGACTCTTCATGCACAGCTCCATTCATATAAAAATGTAAATCGTTAGATTTTATCCATATCGCGGCTAGCTACAATATCTACGCCGAGACCTAAAATATTAGCAGCAATCACATCACCTGTTTTGACTGGTGCCTGTACGGTTACGCCGCGCAGTGCTGCTG
>CAVKOP010000092.1:0-7443 GCA_963657835.1 Lachnospiraceae bacterium
CCATTTGGAAGAATACAGCCTGCGTCCGGTTCGGTCGTTATCAGGCGGGCAAAAACAGCGTGTTGCGTTGTGTCGTGCTATTGTCAAACAGTCTCCGTATTTTCTTCTTGATGAACCATTGTCCAACCTCGATGCGCAGCTTCGGCAGCGGGCACGACAGGAATTAGTCAAAATTCATGATGTTAATCACTCGACGATGATTTATGTTACCCATGACCAAGTAGAGGCGATGACCGTAGGACAGCGTATAGCCGTTCTTCATGACGGCAGCCTGCAGCAGATTGCTGCTCCGCAGGAAATTTATGATAATCCGGCCAATACATTTGTGGCGTCTTTTATCGGCTCTCCGGCTATGAATTTGCTGGATGCCAAAGTAGATGGCCCCCGTTTGGTTATTGACGGCATGCCTATTACGCTTCCCAATGGCCTGGAACGGTTTTTAGGCAGCGGCAGTGTGATTGTTGGCATTCGTCCGGAAAATATTCATCTAGTGTCCGATGCCGATGCTATCCTCAAAGGCCAGTGTCAGTATACAGAAAACACAGGTAATCTGCAGACTATCTTCCTGCATCTGCCCAATGGCTCCCACGTCTTTGTGCAGACCAGCGGCGAACACTATGATGTACAAGTAGGAGAAACGGTCGGCTTATCGTTTGTTTGGGACGATGTCCGCTTCTTTAGTGACGAAACAGGAGAAAATTTGTATGTTCGCGAAAAAGGAGGAATCGCTCATGCCGCTCATTGAAATCAGTGATTTACTGTTTCCGGCGTTTAATAAAGCGGAGTTGGAAACTATTCCCGATGCGTATGGACTTGAAATTTTTTATGAATTTGGCGGCAATGCCTATTGGGACCGAGTGTTGGATCGACTGCAGACTGCCGGCCGTCCCTTTTCTATTCACGGGCCCTGCGTGACGGTTAATTTGGCAGATACAAACGATACGGCGTATTTGGAACGATATGAAGAAACCTTTGCTTATGCCAGAAAAAGGGGAGCGGCGTTCGTTGTCGTGCATACGAATGAACAGTGGCACGGGCAGCGAAAAGAGACGCAGGAATTAGTCAAAAAAAGACTGCATTATATAGAACGACTGGCACAGCGCCTGCAGGGGGCTGCGATGGTTATTGAAAACGTAGGTCTCAAGCAATATAATCTGTTTAATGAAGAAGAATATATCGCATTGTTGGCGGAATTTCCAACAGCAAAAGCTTTGATTGATGTAGGACACGGCCATGTCAACGGCTGGGACTTGTGCCGTTTGGTCCGTACGCTGGGTCCGCGTATCGCTGCATTTCACCTGCATGACAATGACGGGGAAGGTGATCAACATTTGCCGATAGGCATGAGCACGATAGATTGGCGGCACTTGCTGCCGACCATCAAGACTTATGCGCCGGAAGCCGTGTGGGTATTGGAATATGCTAATGGTGATTTTAAAACAGCCGAAGCATTGATGCGACATATCGAAACCGTGCGCAGCACATGGACGTTTTGAACAGACTAAAAGGGAAGGGTGTATGAAGTTTTTCGCCATCATGCACTCTTCCCTTTCTTTAAAAGTTTTAAATTTGATATGCAGCGTAAAAAAAAAGTAACGAGATAACGTTTGCTATCTCGTTACTAAAGTCTAACTTTTTAGGGGTCACATCATTTTCGCTTTGTGCGAAAGCCCTTTTTGGTGATGAAATAAAAATCGATAAACTTGAGAGTATGCGGCTGCTATATCCAGCCAAATTTCATGCAGGCATGAAGAATGCCGCCTTTGTCATTATCATCCGTGATATAATCGGCCCGGGCTTTGAGTTCTGGTTTGGCATTGCCCATGGCAATGGAAAAAAACGGCTTGCGGAACATGGAAATGTCATTCAGCCCGTCGCCAAAAACAACGGCGTCTTCCGGATTGCCGCCGATGTAGTCCAGCATGCGCAGGATGCCGCGGCTTTTGTCCGTAGGTTCGACGAGGTAGGTATGGTCTAAATAGGTCAAGTGAGGCAGATGATGCCGGTCCGGTTCGTCTTTTTCATCGTCCGGGCGAGCGTACGTAATTTTGTAGACTGCCGTTAAGGCGTCGATATCAACGGGCCGGACAACCGTTTCCATGTAGTTTTTGGGGTCGGCGTGAGGGAATGTATCGTACGGCGTGTAGCGGTAAATCGTATTGTCCGTGACGACGGCCCAGGGAAGATGGCGTGCATCCAACTCATGAAGCAGGGCTTTGCAGTTTTCCAAAGGCAGACCTTGCATTTCAATGACGTTGCCGTCTAGAGAAAAACTATTGCCGCCGTCCGATACGACAGCCGGTACGCCGTATCGGTCTGCAAAATGCTGGGCGTCGCACTGCAGCCGGCCGGAAGCAATTGAAATAAAGTGGCCGCGGCGCTGCAGCTGACGCAGACAATACAATGTATCTGCCGGAATAATACTGGTAATATCCAAACCGAGCGTGCGGTCAATATCAAAGAAGAAATACTTTTTTTTCATAGGTACAGTCCTTTCCTATATACATAGTGAATGGGTATACCTGTATTATACTGTATTGCCTGTAGAAAGCAAAGATGGGGAAGCGTATAGAACGTGTAAAATATGCGTAATACAGCAGACGCGATGACAAAAGCGGCAGCGGCAAACCAGCCGTACAGACCCCGTGCCGACAGAAAATAAGATGAGAATAGTGGGACAGGTTATAGGTTGAGCATTGACAAACCCAGGGAATATTATACATAATAGTAATAGACACGATAAACTATTCGTAGCTTTCACAAAGGAGCGATAAAAACAATGAGTACAATTGATACGACCTGTGTAAACGCCATCCGCGTACTTTCTGCGGATGCGATTCAAAAAGCGAATTCCGGCCATCCGGGACTGCCTTTGGGTGCAGCACCGATTGCTTATGAACTTTGGGCAAACCATATGAACCACAATGCCAAAGATCCTAAATGGGCTAACCGGGACCGGTTTATTCTTTCTGCCGGCCATGGTTCCATGCTGCTGTATTCTCTGCTGCATTTATTTGGCTATGGCTTGACATTAGATGATATCAAACAATTCCGCCAGGATGATTCCCTGACACCGGGCCATCCGGAATACGGCCATACTGTCGGCGTAGAAGCTACGACAGGACCGTTGGGGGCCGGCATGGCTATGGCTGTCGGCATGGCTATGGCAGAAGCCCACCTGGCTTCCATTTTTAATAAACCAGGCTATCCGGTTGTGGACCATTACACCTATGCGCTCGGCGGTGACGGCTGCATGATGGAAGGTATTTCTTCAGAAACCTTTTCCCTGGCAGGCACATTGGGCTTGGATAAATTGATTATTTTCTATGACAGCAATAATATTTCCATCGAAGGCGGTACGGATATTGCCTTTACGGAAAATGTACAGGAACGGATGAAAGCCTTTGGCTTCCAGCTGTTGGAAGTAGCTGACGGCAATGATATGGCCGCTATCGGCAAAGCGATTGAAGAAGCCAAAGCCGATAAAGAACACCCGTCCTTTATTACGGTTCATACGCAGATTGGCTATGGCTGCCCGGCTAAACAGGGCAAAGCGTCTGCCCATGGGTCCCCTCTTGGCGAAGAAAATATTATTGCCATGAAGGAAAATCTCGGCTGGCCGAGCACGGAACCGTTCTATGTTCCTGATGAAGTATACAAGCATTATGAAGAATTGGGTAAAAAAGGCGAAGAAGCAGAAGCCAAATGGCAGGCTCTCTTTGCTGAATACGCTGCCAAGTACCCGGAAATGAAAGCCCAATGGGATGCATTCCATCGTGATGTAGATGCACAGGCATTGCTGGATAATGAAGAGTTTTGGGCTTATGAAGATAAACCGCAGGCTACGCGCAGTTTGTCCGGTATCATGATTAACCGTTTAAAATCCATTATGCCGCAGCTGATTGGCGGCAGTGCGGACTTGGCACCGTCCAACAAGACATATATGGATGGCGAAGGCGATTTCAAGAAAGGCAATTACAGCGGCCGCAATCTCCATTTTGGCGTTCGTGAACTGGCTATGGGCGGTATTACCAACGGCTTGGCACTTCACGGCGGCCTGCGCCCGTATGCCGGCACGTTCTTTGTCTTCAGCGACTATATGAAACCGATGATTCGCTTGGCTGCTTTGATGAAACTGCCGACGACCTATGTATTGACTCATGACAGCATCGGCGTTGGGGAAGACGGCCCGACACATGAACCGATTGAACAGCTGGCTATGCTGCGCGCTATGCCGAATGTCAATGTATTCCGTCCGGCTGACGCTACGGAAACGGCAGCTGGCTGGTATTTGGCAGCAACGAGCAAACAGACGCCGACAGCGCTTGTTTTGACACGTCAAAATCTGCCGCAGCTTTCCGGCAGCAGCAAGGAAGCCCTCAAAGGCGGCTATGTATTGGCTGATTCTGCCAAGGCAGTACCGGATGCCATTATTATTGCCAGCGGCTCGGAAGTAGAATTGGGCGTCAATGCCAAAGAAGCATTGGCTAAAGAAGGCATTGATGTTCGTGTTGTCAGCATGCCCTGCATGGATCTCTTTGACAAACAAAGTGACGCGTATAAAGAAAGCGTACTGCCGAAAGCTGTACGGGCTCGCGTAGCTGTAGAAGCAGGCGCTGACTTTGGCTGGGGCAAATATGTCGGCCTTGACGGACAAACGATTGCTATGACTGGATTTGGCGCTTCGGCACCGGCTGGCGTTCTCTTCAAGAAATTCGGCTTTACGGCAGACCATGTCGCAGCTGTTGTGAAAGATGTCGTAAAGAAGGCATAATCTGCTTTTTTGTCAAGACTTGATTTTTTACATAGTTTTTATTATACTATGAGCAAGAGAAAACCCTACTGTGTACGTAAATGGTCTCGATGTTTTGAACCAACACTTTTTACATTGGGAGTCTGGGCTCTGCACCGCAAGACAATGCCTTTACTGGACTGTCGATCCTTGCAGGAGGACACCCACCTGCTTAGGCAGGCTCAAAACTCGGTTTATAAGCGGCATGGTGGGGCTTCTTTTACTTGTAGGATAAGAGATGTAATCGCCGCTAAGATTTCTTGGCGGCGTTCTATTTTGATTGGGGAGCAAACAAATGAACGGAGACGACCTTTTTTCGTTTGCCGGTGAAGCGCAGCGCCAGTCGTATGAACCATTAGCGGTACGGATGCGGCCGGAAACGATTGATGAAATATATGGACAGGAAAACATAATAGGGCCGGGAACTTTTTTGCGTGCCATGATTGAACGGGACACGATTCCGTCTTTGCTGCTGTATGGTCCGTCTGGCGTTGGCAAGACGACATTGGCACATGTCATTGCCCAGGAAACCAAAAGCTCTTTTATTCGTCTCAATGCCGTAACGGCCGGTACGGCAGAACTGCGCAGCGTAATTCAGGAAGCGAAAGACCGGATTCATATGTATCAGCGGCGAACGATATTGTTTATCGACGAAATTCACCGGTTTAATAAAGGGCAGCAAGATGTGCTCCTGCCATATGTAGAAGATGGGACAGTTATACTGATTGGGGCGACGACAGAAAATCCGTATTTTGAAGTGAACAGGCCGCTTTTGTCACGGCTGCGGGTGGTACAGCTGGCACCTCTTTCTGAAGATGCCATCGTTTGTGTGTTGACAAGGGCGCTGCAGGATACAGAAAAGGGATTGGGGCGCCTTCATATAACAGCGTCTTCGGAAATTTTGCATACGATAGCCCGCTTGGCAGATCGAGATGCCCGTGCCGGGCTTAATTTGCTGGAACAGACGGCCGTGCTCGTTCCAGCAGGCAGTGAAATTACGCATGCTGATATAGAAAAAACAGCCGGACATAAGGTATATACGTACGATAAAAAAGGAGACGCCCATTATGATACGATTTCTGCTTTTATCAAAAGCATGCGCGGCTCCGATCCGGATGCGGCGCTTCACTACATGGCGCGCATGATAGAAGCGGGAGAACAACCGTCTTTTATTGCCCGCCGTTTGGTTATCTGTGCGGCTGAGGATGTAGGCCTGGCAGATCCGCAGGCTCTGGTTATTGCCAACGCAGCGGCCCAGGCTGTGCAGTTTGTCGGCTGGCCGGAAGGCCGCATTATCTTGTCAGAAGCTGTCATTTACGTAGCATGTGCCCCCAAAAGCAATAGTGCGTATATGGCTGTGGATGCGGCCATAGCCGATGTGCGGCACGGCGGCTGCGGCGATATACCGGCGTATCTGCGGGACAGCCATTACAGCGGCGCCGCTTCACTGGGACATGGACAAGGGTATCAGTATCCCCACAATTTCCCCAATGGCTGGATCGCCCAGCAGTATTTGCCGGACCAGTTGAAAGACAAAAAATATTATCATGAAACGAGCCACGGAAAAGAAAAGGAACTGGCGGCACGCTGGCATCAGCGGCGCAATGACACATAATATAATAGAAGGTGAACGGATTGACACAACGAAAAACTCGTCGGAGCACACGGGCTTCGGAAACGCGCAGAAAGATGAAAGCGCAAAAGAAAAGTGCTCCGCTGCTTAAATTTGAAATCGTCGGTCTTATTCTTATCTTTTTTGGTATTTTTGCAACGATTGGCATTATTGGCATTGATACAGGCAGCATGGGGTATGCGTTGGACGGCATTTTGGCATACGGATTTGGCTTCGGCCGCATCGTCGTGCCTTTGGCCTTGATTATTGCAGGACTCAAATACATTATGCTGCGCAAGGCCTGGCCGTTGACGGCTGTCTGGGCATGGGGCGCCTGGGCGTATGAACTCTTTTTGACGTTGATACATCTCGTGATTGTTCCCGACGGGGCAGAATTTATGCCTGCCAGTCTGCGTGTTGGCGGCGGCATAGCCGGTGCTGTGCTGGCGTCGGCGCTGCGCGGACTGTTGGGACAGATTGGAGCTGTTTTGTTTATTGTGGTTGCAGCTGTCGTCACGGCGCTTTTGTGGAAAAAATGGTCCATTGCTGAGCCTGTAGCTATTGTTTCCAACAAAGCGACAGAAGAAGTATCTAAGATGTCAGACAAGGCCGTAGAAAGTCTTCAGGATGCATCGACAGCTATTCGCAGCTGGCAAAAGCCTCATATTTTTGATTTCCAAAAAGAAGAAGAAAAAGAGGAAGAACGAAATGCCCTGCTGCAGGAACAGGCTGCGGCAGTCTCTGCACCGGAAGAAGACCGCGAAGCGGAATCAGCGGAAACGGAAAACAAAGTGCCTTTTACCCCTGTCTATACAGACGAAGCAGCGGATGACTATGAAGCAGACCTTGAATATGAAGACGACTATGCTGAACAGGACGAAACAGATGACACGGTACAGGATGCACCAGTTCCTACCGATTTGGCCCATGAAACAGACGTGCTGCAGTCGGATATGGCGGATTTAAAACCTGTAGAAGTAGAAAAAACGGCAGCAACGGCTGATGTTGGCACGGCCGGCACGAGTGCAGTGCCTAAAGC
>CAVKOP010000093.1:0-7436 GCA_963657835.1 Lachnospiraceae bacterium
GCCGTTTACGGCATGGTATCCGGCACATCATGAAGAATTTGCCGCACTCGTCAACGCTATCGAATAAAATAAACTGAATACACAAGCATATAATAAAAAGAAAAACTCTCCGTCAGCCCTTTTGCGGGCTGCACAGAGAGTTTTTTTTTGTCTTCATGCTTTAGCTATCGATTATCGACCTTTTCGGGATACAAATCATGTTGGGACAGCCGCTGCCAAGCGACTTGTTCCCATGGCGTTCCTTTTTTACCGTAATTGCAGTACGGGTCAATGCTGATGCCGCCGCGCGGCAGGAATTTGCCCCATACTTCAATGTATTTGGGCTCCATGAGGGCAATCAAATCATCCATAATGATGTTGACGCAGTCTTCATGGAAATCGCCGTGATTGCGGAAGCTGAACAGATACAGCTTGAGTGATTTGCTTTCTACCATCCGCCTATCCGGCACATACGAAATATAAATCGTCGCATAATCCGGCTGTCCAGTCATCGGACACAGGCTGGTAAATTCGGGACAATTAAATTTGACGAAATAGTCTCGGTCCGGGTGCTTGTTAATAAACGTTTCCAAAAGTTCAGGATTGTAGTCCTGACTGTATGCAGTATGTTGATTGCCAAGGAGCGTTACGCCTTGCAATTCTTCTTTTGAACGGCTCATATGCCCTCCTGATGAAAAATATATACGTTTGCCAACGCATGAATCAAAAATACGCCGCAAATGGCAGACGGCAGCTGTCCGATGGACAGATTGACGACGAGCATGCCGTATGGCAGCTGCAGCAGATACGAAAGCCACAAGCTGACAACCAGCGAAGGAACCCACCAAATCGGCAGTACTGTCAGCCAGACGTTGCCGTGATGCTGTTTAATCTGTACAATCAGCCAGGTCGTCAGCATGCCGACGGCACAGCCGCCCAACATATCCAGCGGCCCCAAGCCGCCAAACAAAAAATTGGCAATAAGATTGGCAATCCCCAGCGGCACAACTAGGAAGGGGTACAAATACGCCAATGCATATAACGCTGTCGCAATACGAATCTGATAGGCCCCAAAGGATACGCCTTGGGTTACATATAATACAACAATATATAACGCAATAACCATACTTGCTATAGTCATTCGTTTGGTAGTAGCCAGGAAATTATACATCAGCGCCACCTCCCTTCTTGGTCAAAAAAAAAACGGGCTTGCCGAAACAAACCCGTTGTGTACGTATGGTACAGCTTCCTAGTTTTGTTTATCGACAGGATGGATTGCGAACTGTCCTTTATCTCTATTCTGTTACCAAATAACATGCCCCAGTACGTGGTCCACAGGAACCGGCCCAATGAAACGGCTGTCACTGCTGTGATTGCGGTTATCTCCCATGCAGAATACATACCCCTCCGGTATTTTGATTTCATCCTTGCGGCTGTATTCCATCGTTTCATTGATATAGGGTTCATCCAAGGCTTCGCCGTTGCGCCATACCTTACCGTCATGGAATGCCAGGGTATCTCCCGGCCGGCCGATAACGCGTTTGACCCAGACATTTTTCGTCTGTAAATCGTGGTTGAAAAATGCCAAGTAGTTGTTCATCGGTTCTACGACGTCATCTTTCCACGTCCGGTGGTACTGTGTACGGCTGTCAATAATGACAATGTCGCCATAGTTGGGCACTTCACGCAGAACATGATTCCATTTGGATACAATCAAATATTCTCCATTGTGCAGGGTAGGCACCATCGATTCGCCGGATACACGTGTAGGCTGAAAGAAAAATATATGAATTACCATGGCAATCGCTAAGGCTATGATAATAGAATAAACCCATTCAAAAACTTCATGCAAAAATGTATTCACACCAAACCCTCCTTACTTGCGTACTTATCTATTGTAACAAAGGGTACGCGTAAAAGCAAGGCTGCTTTATCATATCAGCATCATACCGACGCCTAATCCCGTTCCAGCCAATCGCGAAATTCTTCTTCTGAAATAATATGCGTTCCCAACTTTTGCGCTTTTTCGTATTTGCTGCCCGGTTCGGCCCCTGCTACGACCAGTGTCGTCTTTTTCGTAACAGACGACGTACATTTGCCGCCCCGATCTTCGACAGCCTGCTGTGCTTCTTTGCGCGTCATGGTCTGCAGTTTGCCAGTCAAAACAACGATTTCGCCGTCAAAAGCAGTACTAATCAGCTGCCGTTTTTCTGCCGTCATGTCAATGCCGTAAGACTGCAGCTTCTGTATCAATGCCTGATTATCCGGATTACCCGCATAGGCAGCAATGCTTTCGGCAATACGCGGGCCAATTTCGCCAATAGCCGTCAGCTCGTCTATAGAGGCCTTCATAATGGCATCCATAGAGCCAAAGGATTCTGCCAAAAGCCGGCCGGCCTTGGCGCCGACAAAACGAATTCCCAAGGCAAACAAGACACGGGCCAAGCCGACATGCTTGCTGTCTTCGATGGCTTTCAGCAGATTATCTGCCGACTTTTCGCCGAACCCTTCCAAATCCACTAATTCGTCTTTTGTTAGCCCGTATATATCAGATACATCATGAATCAAATGCTGCTGCAGCAGCTGCTGTACAATCGCATCTCCCAAGCCGTCGATGTTCATCGCGTCACGAGACACAAAATGGGCAATCTTTTCGCCAATGACTGCCGGGCAGTTGGGATTGATGCAGCGGGTCGCCGCTTCCCCTTCTTGCCGCACGACAGGACCGCCGCAGCAAGGACACGTCTTGGGCATGGCAAACACCGTTTCAGCACCTGTTCTCGCTTCAAGGACCGGACGAACGACTTCCGGAATAATTTCACCGGCTTTTTGGATAATAACCGTATCGCCAATACGAATATCTTTTTCTTTAATATAATCTTCATTGTGCAGCGTCGCCCGTTTAACTGTCGTGCCTGCCAACCGTACAGGCTGCAGGTCGGCTGCCGGCGTCAGTACGCCCGTCCGTCCCAGGGTAATGGAAATCCCTTTTACTTTGGTTTTGGCCTGTTCCGGCGGGAATTTATAAGCAATCGCCCAGCGGGGAATTTTTACCGTATTTCCCAAACGAGCCTGCTGGGCAAAGGAATTGACTTTGACGACCATGCCGTCTGTCGCATACGGCAACGTATCCCGCCGTTCATCCCAGCTGTGAATAAACTGAATGACTTCAGCCATCGTCGTAAACGTACGGTATTCCGGATTGACTTGAAAATGAAAGGCTTTTAAATCAGCCAGCAGTTCTTCCTGACTGTGAATTTCGATGCCGACCGTGCCACCCAAGGCATAAGCAAAAAACGCCAGTTTGCGCTGTGCCGTAATCCTCGGATCCAACTGACGCAGAGAACCTGCTGCCGCATTGCGGGGATTGGCAAAGGGTTCCAGTTCATCGTCGCGTCGCTGTGCATTGAGCTGGGCAAACGAATCGACCGGCATATACACTTCGCCGCGGATTTCGATGTGTGGCGAATCGTTATCAATATGCAGTGGAATCGTGCGAATCGTGCGCACATTGTTGGTAATATCTTCACCGACACGGCCGTCACCGCGAGTAACGCCGCGAATAAACTGTCCATGTTCGTAAATCAAATTGACAGCCAAGCCGTCAATTTTCAACTCTACTACGTAGGTTACGTCTTCTCCATCCAACTCATGGCGGACGCGCTGGTCAAACTCCATCAGCTCGGCATCGTTAAAGACATCACCCAAGCTGAGCATCGGCCTGTCATGGGTATATTTGGCAAAGCCGCCGGATATCTTGGAACCTACGCGCTGCGTCGGCGAATCCGGTGTAATCCATTCCGGATGGGCTTTTTCTATCGTTTCCAATTCCCGGTACATCATATCGTATTCATAATCGGTGACAGTCGGTTTATCCAGCGTATAATATTGATAGCTCAACTCATCCAGTGTTTTGCGCAGCTCCAAAAGCCGCGTCTTCATTGTCGTGTCATCCATAAGAAACCTCCCTATCACACGTTCTATTTCAAATTACTAGCCTGATCTATATCTGTTTCTGTTTCAAACATGCTTTCATGGCTTCCGCGGGAAGCAGCCAGCATTCGCTGCAAGCGACGATGTTTGCTCCGTTCAATAAACTGATGGGCCAGCATTTCCGGAATCGTCGCGCCGACGGCAATGGCAAAAATAATCAAAAACGATTTGACACCGGCCTGCATGGCTCCCAAAAATTCCTGCGGATTCAGTTCCGTAATATCAAACAGCCCAATAAGCAGCCGATACATCAAAACACCGGGAATCATAGGAATAACAGACGGTATCGTGACTACCATATGAGGCACATGAATCCAATGGGCAAACTTATAGCCAATAATCCCCATCACGGCCGCTCCCATAAAGGAGGCCCAAGCCTGCGACATGCCAAATCCCAACGACAAAATATTCCGCGTCCCGACAGCGATAATAGCGCCGACAGCTACGACAGGCAGCAGTTTGGGCGGTATGTTGAAAATAACAGAGAATCCCATAGCCGCAACGGCTGCCGCAATCGCCTGCGAGCCATCCAAGCCGCTTGGCACGATGCTGTATGCCGCGTAGTGAGGCACTTCACAAATACTGATAGCACAGACAATGCCAAATGTCATGGCAAAGACAATTAAAAGCGTGTGAATCGCCCGTGTCGCGCCGGAAAGCGCATAGTTGTTCATCAAATCATCAAAGGAATTGATAAGCGGAATCCCCGGCACCAAGAAAAGCATACAGGCAATCATCGGAAACCAGGGCGTAGCCGAGCCCGGCAGAAAGCTGGTAAAATACGCTACAATCGTCGCAACGCACGCAGCGACAGCCGTACTGACATAGGAATTAACGCCCAGCAAATTACACCAGCGCCGTCCCCAGAAACCGCAGCACGCAGCCAACGCCGTATAAAAGAACGCAACCCAGTCACAGCCAAACAGCTTGCAGAAGCCGCCGCAGGCAAAACCGGCTGCAATCGAGGTCACCAGCGGAGAATAATGCCGTATTTGTCCTTCCAGTCGGATTCTGTCCAATTCAGCCTTAAATGCCTGAATGACGTATTTCTTTTCAATCGCCCGCCAGGATACGCGGCTTACATCGATAATCGTAGACATATTAATGCCGTGCCGGCGGCATTTGCGGTACACCGTATACGCTTCGTTTTCATTGTCATAATTTACCATAATCGTCGTATACGTCATGTGAAAATTAATATGTTTCCAATGCAGTCCCAAATAGGCCGCTGCACGCAGCATATCTCTAACAATACTCTTGGAATCACTGCCGCTTTCCATCATCAGCTGCCCTATATCCAGCATCAATTCCAATTTTTCCTTTATGGTCGCATTTTTTAAAGACTCCACTTCCGCATCCATCGCTATCCTCCTGCTCTGCATGAATATCTTCTCCGTACAGCCAAAACGGTTCCTACGTTTGGCAGGGACCTTTTTGGGTATAGTATGCCGTACGGTTACGCTTTTTCCAACGGCGCATACTTGACGACGACCTGCCGGACGCCCTTGGTCGGAAACTGAATCTTCATCTGCATGTTCTGCCCTTCACCGATGACTTCCAGCACCGTGCCAATGCCCCAAATCTTGTGACGGACTTTGTCGCCTTTGGCAAACGTCGTATCAACAGCATGTTTTTTAGGCAAGCTGGACGCAACAGGCTTGGACAAAATAGACAGCCGCTGCTGCGCCGGTACAGACGCCGTCCGCTGCTGCGGCATGGCTGCCTTGCGATGGTATTCTTCCATCAACGTTTCCGGGATTTCAGCCAAAAACCGGCTTGGCATATACGCCGCTACATGGCCGTACATTGTACGTGTTGACGCATTAGTCACATACAGCTGCTGTTCTGCACGGGTAATGCCGACATATGCCAGCCGCCGTTCTTCTTCTATCTGAGACGAATCCATGAGGGTCCGGCTGTGCGGGAACAATCCTTCATCGAGACCTACGAGAAAGACAACGGGAAATTCCAGCCCTTTGGCAGCATGCAGCGTCATCAGCGTAACTTTGGATTCACTGCTTTCAAACTCATCGACATCGCTAACCAGTGCTACATTTTCCAAAAAGTCCTGCAGCGTGCCGTCCGGATTGGAATCGACATAATCTTTGGCAACAGATAAAAATTCACCTACGTTTTCCTTGCGGCTTTCCCCCTGCGGATCGTGTTCTGCGTCCTTGTCCAGCATAGCGCCGTAGCCGGTCTGCTTAATGACTTCTTCCATCATTTGCTGTACATTCCATTCATCAACATGGTTGAGCAGCTCAAAAATCGTCACGGAAAAATCTTCCAAGGCGGCTTTGGCCCGCTTCGTCACCGGCAGTTCTTCCGTCGAAGACAAGGCTTCAAAAAGAGAAATGCCTTTTTCTTCTGCATAGTCTGCCAAGTGTTCCAGTGTCGTTGCGCCAATATTTCGTTTGGGCACATTAATAATACGCGTTAGGCTCAGACTGTCTTCCGGATTATACAGCAGCCGCAAATAGGCAATCACATCTTTGATTTCTTTACGGTCATAAAACTTTGTGCCGCCTACCATCGTATACGGAATGGCGTAGCGCATCAGCTTTTCTTCCAATACACGGGATTGGGAGTTAGTGCGGAACAAAATCGCCATATTGCCGTATGGTTCTTTGCCGATTTCATGACGGTTATAAATCACGCCGGCTACATAATCGGCTTCATCATGTTCTGTCTGCGCGTGGTAATGGATAATCTTATTTCCCGTCGGGTTTTCCGTCCACAACTTTTTCTTGGGACGGCTTTCGTTGTTGTCGATGACCGCATTGGCTGCATGAAGAATCGTCTTAGTCGAACGATAATTTTGTTCCAGCTTAATTGCCGCCGCGTCGGGATAATCGCGGGTAAAATCCATAATATTGCGAATATCTGCACCGCGCCAAGCGTAAATGCTCTGGTCTGCATCACCGACAACGCAGATGTTGCGCCATTTAGCTGCCAACAGCTTGGTCAGGGTATACTGGGCATGGTTTGTATCCTGATATTCATCCACGAGGATATACTGAAACCGTTCCTGATATTTTTCCCGCACGTCTTCGTATTCTTGCAGCAGCCGCACGGCCAGCCGCAGTAAATCATCGAAATCCATGGCATTGTTTTCAAGCAGCTTTTTTTCATACAGCGTGTAGGCTTCGGCTACTTTTTCTTCATAAAAATCACTCGTCCGGCCAGCAAATTCATGGGCATCCATCAAGGCGTTTTTAGCCGCTGAAATCGTCCCCAGCACGGACCGCGGCGGAAACTGCTTGTCATCCAGGTTCATTTGTTTCAAACAGTCTTTGACCAATGTCATCTGATCGGTCGCGTCATAAATCGTAAAATTACGCGTATAGCCAAACTTGCCGTCGATTTCAAACCGAAGCAGCTTGGCACAAAACGAATGAAACGTACTCAGCCACATGCTTTCTGCTCTGGCACCTACCAGCTTTTCCACACGTTCACGCATTTCC
>CAVKOP010000094.1:0-7409 GCA_963657835.1 Lachnospiraceae bacterium
CCGTATTCATCAAAAAGAGGCATCCAGTCTTTTCCTTCGGGAGAAAATCCTTCTTCTCTAGGTTCCGGCCGATTGGCAAATCCGTACTGCAGGGGGTCTTTATGCATTAAGACGACTTTCCATTTTTTGTTCGTGCTGCCGATGTCGTTGCGGAACCATTCCATTTCATCTGCCAGCAGCTGCGGCTGGAACTGCGCCATTTCTGTAATCTGCGTGTTCAAAACGATAAAATGTACGTCGCCGTAATCAAAGGAATAGAATTGATTTTGATAGTCTGGATTTTCTAGTTTAGGCAGGGAAAATAAATGGAGATACGCAACAGGCATGCGGATTTTCCAATCTCTGTTGTAGGTTTCATGATTGCCCATAATTGGCGCGACAGGAATTTGACTTGCCATATCCGCGACGACGTCAAACCAGGCATTCCATTGGTAATGGTCCTGGCCATTGTCGACTAAGTCGCCCATGTTGATAAAAAACTGGGCATCCGGGTTGGCCTGCCAGGCCGGATCTTTGGTAGCGGCCCAGGCACTGTAGTCGCTGGACTGTGAATCGGGGAAAATTAATGCTTTAAACGTATTTCCCTGTGCTGTCTGCAGCGGCATCCAGTCGCTGCGTTTTTTCTCATAGCCGACGCGATATTCATAGATTGTTCCCGGCGTTAAATCGGTCAGTACAGCCGTATGAATGTATGTCGTTGTATCGTCATCGGTAAATTCTTCATTATCTGCCGGCACGGCCCATATATCTTCGCTGTCTTTGCGGCGGTATTCGACGACTGCTTTGTCTTCAGAAAATTGAGATTGCCACATGATGGTACGGGATGTGGTACTGTCTTGGGTAATGACTTGACGGATGTTGGCTGCGTCCACGGTGTTGGTGGGAGCATAATGGGCAGCTACGGCTTTGGTCGCTTTCACACTTTGCTGCGTGACCGTTTTGGCACCGGGAACCCACATGTATACAGCAGCGCAGGCAAGGAGTGCTATAGGGCACAGCCATTTGACGAGCGTTTTTTTATTCATCGTTGTATCCTCCTGAAATAGTTTACTCTACATGATATCATACTACTTGGAGTATGCTTGAAGTCAAGTCTCATGCGGCTGGTATACGAAGAGAGGGGCTTTTTGCTGTACGTCAAAATATGCAGCGTATCGGCTGCAAATTACAAAGGCTGTACGGCAGCAGCATGAAAAGAAGGTTGACATGATGTCGGAAGTGTGTAGTGAAATGCGAACTGTAATATACTGTTATTAATACGGTCTAAACATTAAAAAATAATAAAAATATTGCATTGACATGATAAATATAAAGTGATATTATAATTACAGTTAACGAACACAAAACAATATACACAGAGGCAATGGTGCTGAGATATATCTTAGACATCGTTGCCTCTATTTTATTTTGTGTGGTTGCTGCATAGTATTTGGATATAGGGGGAATTGACAATGCGATTGACGGAAACAGGTTTGACAGCAGAAGACATTAAAGCAAAGGTAAAGAAGTACATGATTGAAACGTACGAACGGTACGACTTTTTGGCAGAACGGGCAAAAGGAATGTATGTATACGATGAAAAGGGGACACCGTATCTGGATTTCTATGCCGGCATTGCTGTCAACAGTGCAGGCAGCTGCAATGATAAAGTCGTTATGGCCGTTATCGACCAGGCTATGGATATTATGCAGACTTTCAACTATCCGTATACTATTCCGCAGGCATTGCTGGCTGAAAAAATTTGCACGACTATCGGTATGGATAAAATCTTTTACCAAAATTCTGGGACAGAAGCTAACGAAGCCATGATTAAAATGGCTCGTAAATACGGGGTAGAAACATATGGCCCGCATAAATACAACATTATTACAGCTAAGATGTCGTTTCATGGACGCACGTTTGGCTCCATGAGTGCGACAGGGCAGCCGGATAATGCCTGCCAGATTGGGTTTGGTGATATGACACCGGGCTTTACGTATGCGGAATTCAATAATTTGGAAGCATTTAAAGCAGCCATTACGGAAAACACGATTGGTATTATGGTGGAACCGGTACAGGGCGAAGGCGGTATTCATCCGGCAACCAAAGAATTTTTGACGGGCCTGCGGAAATTGTGCGATGAAAAAGGCATTTTGCTGCTGCTGGACGAAGTACAGACGGGCTGGTGCCGTACCGGAGCTGTGATGTCTTACATGAATTACGGCATCAAGCCGGATATTGTTTCCATGGCTAAAGCAATGGGCGGCGGTATGCCGATTGCAGCCATTTGTGCAACAGACAAGGTTGCCAAAGCGTTTACGATGGGCTCTCACGGCAGCACATTTGGCGGACATCCTGTATCGTGTGCAGCCGCATTGGCCGAAGTAACAGAACTGTTGGACAAGGATTTGGCCGGCAACGCCAAGAAGATGGGGGCCTATTTCTTGGAACAGGCAAGAAAAGAAATTCCGCATCTAAAAGAAGCCCGCGGACAGGGATTGATGATAGGGCTTGAATTTGACGGAGTAAACAGTGTGGATATCAAACACAAATGTTTGGAAAAACATATGCTGACGACGGCGATTGGTTCCAACATTATTCGTTTGGTTCCGCCGCTGATTTTACAGAAAGAACATGTAGACAAAGCGATTGCTATTTTGAAAGAAGCTGTCGAAGAATTGACTAAATAATAAAGTGGGAATGCCTTCTATGGAGGGGATAGAAGGCATTCATCTTTTTTAGGGGGAGATTGGATGAGACATTTTGTGGTGACTGTAGGATGCGAGTTTGGCAGCGGCGGGCCGGAAATTGGCAAAATGCTGGCAGCATCCATGGGGATTGAATATTATGACCGGGATTTAGTCGATAAGGTCGTCGAAAAAATCGGCGTAGATAAAGCACTGGTAGAACAGGCCGATAATAAAAACTTTGTTCCTTTCGGCATCAATACGTCGTTGGGGACGCGTTATGCGAATTTATCCAATAAAGTTATTTATACGCAGTTCGAGGTCATTCATAAAATGGCACGTCATTCCTGCGTCATTATTGGCCGCTGCAGTGATTATATTTTGAAAGACGAACCGAATGTTATTAATGTATTTATTTATGCACCGGAAGAAAAACGAATACAGGCAATCGTTGATAAGATGCACGTAACGAAAAAGCGAGCTGCTGAATTAATTCATGACTATGACAGCATGCTTCATCGGCGGTATAAATATATTACAGGAACCTATCGCGGCGACCGACACAACCGGCATTTGCTGGTAGACAGCAGCATACTGGGATGGGAACGGACGGCTAAATTTATTCAAGCCTTTGTCGAAATGCGGTTTGAAGAGGTGTAAGTACAACGAATGAGGGGGAATTCATATGGCTGCAACCAAAGCATCTGATTTTGATAAAGTCCTCAGTGCATGGGATATACTGGTTATTGCCTTTGGTGCCATGATTGGCTGGGGCTGGGTTGTGTCTACTGGTGACTGGATTATGCAGGGCGGCGTTGTAGGAGCTATGCTCGGCTTTGTCATTGGCGGCGTGATGGTATTTTTTGTAGGGCTTACGTATGCAGAATTGACATCGGCAATGCCGCAGTGCGGCGGCGAACATGTTTTTAGCTTTAAAGCTATGGGGCCGATTGGGTCGTTTGTTTGTACGTGGGCTATTGTATTGGGATATGTCAGCGTTGTATGTTTTGAAGCCTGCGCACTGCCGACGATTGTAACTTATATTTATCCGGACTTTTTGCAGGGCTACTTATACAGTGTAGAAGGATTTGATATTTATGCTTCGTGGCTGGCCATGGCCGTGTTAGTTGCTGCTTTTATTACGTATATCAATATTATTGGGACCAAGACCGCTGCCATTCTGCAGACGATTTTAACCGTTATTATCGGCGGCGTAGGCATCCTTTTGATTGCTGCTTCTATTTTTTCCGGCCAGGCGGATAATCTGGACAATCAACTTTTTATGGGAGCTACGACAACGGATATGTTGAAGGGGACGCTGGCTGTTGCTGTCATGACGCCGTTCTTCTTTATCGGCTTTGATGTTATCCCTCAGGCTGCTGAAGAAATTTCCGTATCATTGAAAAAAATCGGCCGGATTCTTATTTTATCCATTATATTAGCGGTTGCGTTTTATGCACTTATTATTTTTGGTGTCGGCTATGTGATGAACAACACGGCGATTGCCAATGCCATGAAAGGAGTCGGCGGCTTGGTTACGGCAGATGCCATGGCTACAGCGTTTGGCAGTACCATCATGGCAAAAGTCCTTATCATTGGCGGGCTGTGCGGGATTATTACGAGTTGGAATTCATTTTTAATAGGCGGCAGCCGTGCGATGTATTCGATGGCTGAATCGTATATGATTCCTCATGTATTTGCTAAACTACACAAAAAATATAAAAGTCCTGTCAATGCGTTGCTGCTCATTGGCCTGCTTTCCGTTATAGCGCCGTTTTTTGGTAAGAAAATGCTTGTTTGGGTCGTAGATGCCGGCAACTTTGGCTGCTGTGCCGCGTACTGCATGGTAGCTGTTTCCTTTATTATTCTTCGTTCCAAAGCTCCGGATATGCCTCGTCCCTATCGCGTAGGACATTATAAACTGGTAGGCACGATGGCTGTTTTGATGTCCGGTTTTATGGTTGCGATGTATATCATTCCTGGTTCCGGTGCCGCGTTGGTACCGCAGGAATGGGCGATGGTCCTGGGATGGTCTGTATTGGGCCTGGGATTTGGCGTGTTCTGCAAAGCACGGTACGGAGAAAAATTTGCTACGCATGTAGATGTTGCTTTGGAACCGCAAACGGAAACAGCCCGCGATTTGGCATTTGGCCAGGCTATGGCAGATGCGCTGAAAGAAGTACAGTCCGAAGGTGCCGTGACATATGCAGAACGGCCTCTCAATTTTTCCTTTTTCATGCCGTCCAATATGATTTTTGGCTCGCATACATGCCGCAAAGCCGGCATGCTTGTCAAAGCATATGGCAAACAAGCACTGTTCGTTACGGATTCGACGGCAAAACGCATAGCAGATACATGGGAAACGATTACCGATAGTTTTGACCAGACTAAGATAACGTATACGGTGTTTGCCCACGGTGACAATAAAATGCAGCAGGTCATGATTCAAAACGGCTTGGCGCAGCTGCAGCAGATTCAAGGAGATATGGTAGTGGCCGTTGGCGGCAATGATGCGATTGTCAGTGCCAAACAAATTGTATACGCCGCAGAAAAAGAATGGAAAAAGCACATTCCACTGGTCATCATTCCGGCGACCTATGATGTAGAAGAAGCGTTTCACGGTGTCGTTATGTGGAAAGATGATGCGGGAAACGAACAAGCGGTATACAGTCCCAGTGCGAATGCGGCGGCTGTTTTGGTCGATCCGGCATGCATGAAATCGATGCGCAAAAAAGAAATTGCCCTGGCCGGATTTGCGTCCCTCTGCCGCACAATAAATGCCTATACGGCTCATACGGCACAGCCTTTGGCAGATGCGATGGCTCTGTACGGCTTATCGCTGCTGCAAAACCACTTGGTTTCCGTATATACGGATACAGCCAGCGAACAGGATTGGGAAAAGTTGGTTCTTGGCAATATTATCAGCTGTATGGTCGGATACGGCACGGGCAATGTACTGTTATGCGGCATGAAAAAAGCGGCGGCTTTGGTTCATATGGCATATGAAGATGTGCTTCCGGCAGTCTATCCGCTGTTGCTGGATTTGGCCTGCAAGCAGGATATATTTCGGTATGGAAAAATAGCACGCACCTTAGGTGGTTTTACTGCCAATGATTGCACGACCCGGCTGTTAGATATAGAGAAACAGCTGCAGCTTGATGTGCGGACTGCTGATTTGGGACTAGCGGAAGAAGATATTGCCCGTATGGCCAAGATATATCTGGCATATAGTGCACAGACGACAGATACAACGGCAAAGGCTGCACTGCATGTACAAACCGAAATGATATACTAGTGAAGCTGGTTATTCTTTTCTCCCGATTTTACACCTGTAATGTGTGGAATCGGGACTTTTTTTGCTGAAATGAAAAGGATTTTTTGTTATAATGTGGAATTGTATAAAGATAGTATGTTATTATTTACATATTGGAGGTAGTCAATATGACACTCAGTCTATTTTGGTCGCGATATACGCTTGAACTTCACGATCGTCACATTCGCGCTATAGATGAGATGTATCAGTATCTTATTGCACAAGAAAAATGGAATTGGTTTTTGGCCAAAATTCCGGAACAGGAACAAGTTCGGATATTGCGCGGCCACAATCATGGTGAGGAGGCCTGGACGTGCCGCAAATGGCTCGATCACATGCTGGAATGGATAAAAGAAAACAAGCCGCCGACGGTATATAAAGCGGTTGTTGAGCGGATTCACAGCATGGAAAATAAGCCCTTGGAAGATTTGGAAAAGCAGGCGGCTCATTCCCTGTCTCCTGAAGAACTGCAGCGTCTAAAGCAGGCGGGATATTTTCAATGGCTGAAACAGCCGGAACAGTAAAAGCAGACTGTCAAGGAGGTCTTATGGCATTCATACAGCGTGTGTGTATATGTATCGTTAGTATTTTTTGTATGGCTGCAGCCACTGTAGTGCCACAAGCCATGGCAGCAGATGCTGTACGCGCTATCGTGATTAGCGGTGAAATTGACGGCAGTCAGGCGGCTTTGGTACAGCGGGGCATTGCCCAGGCTGAAGAAAATAATGACAAAGCTGTCATGGTCATCATCAATACGCAGGGGGGCCGCGTAACCAGCGCTTTAAAGATACGCGATACACTGCAGCGGACGTCACTGCCGACGATTGCCTATGTGACGTCGCGGGCTTGGTCTGCCGGGGCATTGATTGCGTTCTCGTGCCGTCATATTATCATGGCACCGGGCAGCAGTATAGGAGCCGCAGAGCCGATTCCCAATACAGAAAAAAATATTGCGGCTCTCAAATCGGAGTTTAGTGCCACGGCCAGTGCGATGGGGCATAATCCCAGCGTCGCAGAAGCCATGGTCGATAAAACCGACGGGTTCCCTGACTATGCAGAACCTGGCAAGATATTGTCGTTGACAGATAAACAGGCAAAAGAATTAAATGTATCGGAAGGAACGGCCGATTCGCCGGAAGATGCCCTGCGTTTTTTCAGCATGGGAGATGCCGGTGTGCAGTACGAAGAACGAAATTGGAAAGATATGATCGTGGGTATCTTGCAAAATGAATATGTCCGCATGATTTTTATTGCCTTTATTTTAGCAGCCGTCTTTTTGGAAATTAAGACGGCCGGCATGGGCGTAGGCATTGTTACGGCTTTGGTTTTAGGCGGCATTTTGCTGGTATCCGGAGATGAATCGATTACGGAAGACATCAAGGTATTGGCTGCCTTTATTGGCAGTTTGGTTTGTATCGCCTTGGAGCTGG
>CAVKOP010000095.1:0-2557 GCA_963657835.1 Lachnospiraceae bacterium
TATTGGTAGATGACATTTATACGACAGGAATGACGATGGATGCCTGTGCCAAGGTGCTAAAAGAAAAAGGCGCCGCCAGCGTGACCGGTCTGGTCATTGCTAGCGGCGCCCTATAAGATACATGATTAGTGACCTAATGTTTCAATAAATGCTTTGACAACTTCCGGGTCAAATAAAAGACCGGAAGCACTGAATAATTCACGAATTGCCTGTTGTTTCGTTTTGGCCCAAAATTCGGTAGAGGGATTAATAATCGTGTCATAATAATCAGCGACTGCAATAATCCGCGCTCCAAATGGTATATTGGCACCCCGCAGATGTTTGGGAAATCCCGTGCCGTCCCAGCGTTCATGGTGATAGCGGATGTATGGGACAATGTCCTGGCAGCAGGGAATGTTTTCCAGCATATTGCCGCCGGCCGCAGCGTGCCGACGATACTGTGCCCTTTCCGAGCGGTTTAAATACGGCATTTTGGCAAGCAGCGTGTTGGAAACAAAAAGCAGCCCAATGTCATGGAGTAAGGCAGCGTGCTTGATTTGTTCTATTTCACTGCGCGGCAGCCCCAGCTTGACAGCAATACTGACGCTGTAGTTGGCTACCTGCAGAGAATGCATATAGAGACGCTGATTCTTTAATTGTAAGAATTTGAGAAGTTCAGCCGTGATGGTATCGAGGGAGTTCATTTCCTCCATACCGATACCGGCAGCCTGCTTCAATGACACCATATACATGACAAACAAAACCTTTCCCAATCAATGTGATTATTTCTTTACTTCTTAGTCGCATGGCGTGCCCGGCGCGTTTGCTGCGGGTGACGCAGAATATGAAACATATGCGTGCTTGTCCGTTTGATGCGGGCACCGGTGTTTTTCATGCGGCGGACCGTTGTGATTTTGGATTTGCGTTTCGGACGCATATCGCGGATAGAACCAAAATCACCGCGGCGAATACTAGTAGCTTTAACGCGGTCAGACCGCAGATTGACTTTTAAGGCGCTCATAATTTGACTGGCCTTTAAATCAATATTAAAACTATAAATATCAGCTGCTACATATGCCAGTAACGGATAGGCATGAATACAGATATGGGAATTGCTGGAAACGGCAATACAAGTCAATTCGTCATCGACGTGGTAAAAAGTGATACCGTCTAATGGCGCGCCGACGAGTTCAAAAGCTCGTTTCACTAAAGGCTGTAATTCTTCCGGTTGTGTAAATGTTGTTTTGCAGTTGTAAAAGTCGATTAGTAAATGCTTTCCTAATGTATTGTTCATGATTTCCACCCATTATTTTAGTACAGTTCATTATATACTGTTTTCCGTGTCTTGTAAACGAGATTTTACAAAAGGAAATAGGTGCATCATATATATATTTTTTTTCTATACCCATATAAAAGGCATAAACACGCGGTACTTGCAGGAAAAATACGTATTGCCAAAGGATGAACATATCAAAAAATCATACGTCTATGCCAAATAAAATAGTATATTCAGGCAGGTGGCAGTAAAATGCCACTTATTGTCATGACAATAGTCTTGTCAAAAGAAGACGCCTGAGCTATAATACACAGTAATTGCAGTACGTACTGGATGATATTCAATCAAAGTACCAGCGGCTGTACGAAACGGGGAGGAAAGACACGAATGGAATACATAGAAGATGAAATTCTTAGACTAAAAAAAGAAAAGCAGGCCGTCATTTTAGCCCATTATTATGTACCGGATGAAGTGCAGGAAATAGCGGATTATATTGGCGATTCCTTTGCTCTCAGCAAAAAAGCGGTAGAAACGGATGCAAAGATTATTGTGTTTGCCGGCGTGCGTTTTATGGGAGAAAGCGCCAAAATGTTGAATCCGGATAAAAAAGTTCTCATGCCGGACCGTACAGCAGATTGTCCTATGGCTCATATGGCTTCGGTGAAGACCATAGAAGAAGTTCGCCAACAATATGATGACGTGGCTGTTGTCTGTTATATCAATTCGACGACAGAATTAAAAGCGGCTTCCGATGTCTGCGTCACGTCGTCCAATGCAGTACGAATTGTCAAGAAACTGCCGAATAAAACCATTTTCTTTACGCCGGATAAGAATTTAGGACACTATGTATCAACCCAGGTGCCGGAAAAACAGTTTATTCTTAATGATGGATTTTGTCCGCGTCATGATTCGATTCGTACGGATGTTGTTCAAGCGGCAAAGAAAAAGCACCCGCAGGCTTTGTTTTTAGCACATCCGGAATGCCCCAAAGAGGTATTGGCCTTGGCTGATTATATAGGCAGTACGTCAGGCATTATTCAATATGCGTCCGCTTCACCAGCTAAAGAATTTATTATTGGTACGGAAAACGGTGTATTATATGAGCTGCAGACACGAAATCCAGAAAAAGTATTTTATCCGGCTATGGAAGACCAATACTGTATCAACATGAAAAAAGTAACGCTGGAAAAAGTACGAAACTGCCTTCGCGACGAAACCAATGAAGTACATGTCGATGCGGAACTTAGCCGCCAGGCTGTACGTGCATTGGACAACATGTTGAAATTGGCCCAATAAGAGAGG
>CAVKOP010000095.1:2567-7398 GCA_963657835.1 Lachnospiraceae bacterium
CTATGAATAAGAAAAAAACAGATATTGTTATTGTTGGTACAGGAGCCAGTGGTCTGTTTGCAGCACTGCATCTGCCGCGGGATAAAAAAATTCTGATGATTACCAAAGATGAAGTAGAAAACAGCGACTCCTTTTTGGCACAGGGCGGCATTTGTGTACTTCGTGATGCTGACGATTATGACAGCTTTATGGAAGATACGCTGAAGGCTGGACATTATGAAAACCGCAGAGAATCCGTTGATATTATGATTCGTTCTTCCCAAGAGGTAATCCGCGAACTGATTGCTTACGGCGTGGAATTTGCCCGCACGCCGGACGGTAAACTTGACTACACGCGTGAAGGCTGTCATTCCCGGGCCAGAATCCTGTTTCATGAGGACATTACAGGCAAAGAAATTACAAGCAAATTGTTGGCTGCTGTAAGAAAACTGCCTAATGTGACGATTCTTGATTTTACGACGATGCTGGATATTATTGCAGTCGATAACCGCTGCCTGGGCGTGTTGGCACAAGATACGCAGGGCCGCCTGTTAGCGATTGAAGCTGGGCAGACTATTTTGGCCAGCGGAGGGATTGGCGGTTTGTACGACCATTCAACCAATTTTCCGCATTTAACAGGGGATGCCTTGGCGATTGCTATGAAACACGGTGTACAGCTGGAACATATCGATTACGTTCAAATCCATCCTACCTCACTGTATTCCCCAAAGCCGGGACGCAGCTTTCTTATTTCTGAATCGGTTCGCGGCGAAGGTGCCAAACTGCGCGGCAAAGACGGACAGCGTTTTGCTAATGAAGTACTGCCGCGTGACTTGATGACGGCAGAAATACGCAAGCAAATGAAAAAGGATAATAGGCCCTATGTTTGGCTGGATATGACGGTGTTGGGCGCGGAAACTATAAAAAACCATTTTCCGCATATTTACGAACGCTGTTTGGAAGACGGCATTGACGCAACGAAAGACTGGGTTCCCGTTACGCCGGCGCAGCACTATTTTATGGGCGGCATTCATGTAGATGCCAACAGCAAAACGACAATGGATCATTTATATGCTGTAGGCGAAACGAGCTGCAACGGCGTTCATGGCAAAAATCGACTGGCAAGCAATTCTCTCCTGGAAAGTTTAGTCTTTGGCAAACGGGCAGCTCTGCATATTGACGAAGCTTATGCAAAGGGCTATACTGCTGTACATACTGATGTTTTTGATGCGGCGGCCGCTAAAACAGCAGCGGATATCAAGGAAAAGGCCGGCCAATTGGCACAGCAGTACAAGACCGCCATAGTACAGGAAATGGAAAGGGAGAAACGAGCAGAATGAACAGCATAACAATGAAATTGCAGGCAGAACCGCTTATCCGCATGGCATTGCGGGAAGATATTACCAGTGAAGACGTATCTACCAATGCGATTATGCCCGAAGACTGCCAGGGTGAAGTCGAATTGATTTGCAAGCAGGACGGCATTATTGCCGGATTGGATGTGTTTGCCCGCACATTTACGCTTTTGGACGAAAAAGTTTGGTTTGAATTTTTCGTAAAAGATGGGGATGCTGTTACAAATGGACAAGTCGCAGCTAAAGTTATCGGCAATATTCGCGTTCTTTTGTCGGGCGAACGGGTGGCTCTCAACTATTTGCAGCGTATGAGCGGTATTGCTACCTATACCCGTCATGTAGCAGATTTGTTGGCAGGAACGCAGATTACGCTGCTGGATACGCGCAAGACAACGCCCAATATGCGCGTCTTTGAAAAATATGCAGTTACTGTAGGCGGCGGCAAAAATCACCGCTATAATTTATCTGACGGGATTTTGCTCAAAGACAATCACATCAACGCTGCCGGCTCAGTCAAAAAAGCTATTGAACTGGCTAAGGCTTATGCTCCTTTTGTACGCAAAATCGAAGTAGAAACAGAAAACCTGGATATGGTGCAGGAAGCAGTAGAAGCAGGAGCCGATATTATTATGTTGGACAACATGTCCCATGACATGATGAAACAAGCTGTAGAATTGATTGACGGGCGGGCAGCAACGGAATGCTCCGGTAATGTTACGGCAGACAATATTGCCGGGTTGGCAGATATCGGCATCGATTATATTTCCAGCGGCGCCTTGACGCATTCGGCACCGATTTTGGACTTATCGTTAAAGAATTTACGGCGCATTTAAAAGGAAAGATGAGGGGAATGTGACATAACGCTTTTTGCTGTTATGTCCTATGCTCTCCCTTTAAAAGGGGTTAGTTTGAAGTTTGAAGAAAATAAATCGTAATGCTGCAAACTATATACTTAAAACGGCATAAAAGGACAGTGACAAAATGAACTAAAAAATTTCATTTTAGTACTGTCCTGGTAGGAGGTACGAAGCTATCGGCAAGCGGTTTCGTACCTCTTTTTTACAAAAAAATCGGGGCTGTCGCATGAAGCGGCAAGCCCCTTTTGCTTGCAGTATTACTGGCATAAACCTTTTTATATTCTAAAACTCAAATGCAAAACAAAAAAAAGAATGGTGCATGATGACAAGCATCATGCATCATTCTGAGAGAATCACAACGATTATGCTTCATGCGGACGCATTGGCGTAAAGGTAAATTCGTTGCCGTCAAAGTCGATGGACACCGTATCGCCTTCACGAACCGTACCGGCAATAATGTCGCGGCTCAGGGCTGTTTCTACCGTATGGGTAATCAAGCGGCGGAGCGGACGGGCACCAAACTGTGGGTTGAAGCCTTGGTCGGCCAAAGCCTGAAGTGCATTGTCTGTCCATGTGAGATGGATTTTGACTTGTTTTTCCAAGCGTTTGCCAAGACGTTCCAAAAGAATAGAAGCAATATCTTTGACTTGTTCTTTTTGGAGTGCTTTGAAGACGACAATATCATCGACACGGTTGAGAAATTCCGGACGGAAGTATTGTTTGAGCAAATCACGCACTTTTTTATTCGCTTCATCATAATCTTTGGATTCCAAAATTTCGTGAGAACCCAAGTTACTAGTCATGATGATAATGGTATTCTTGAAGTTGACAACACGGCCTTTACCATCGGTCAAACGGCCGTCGTCAAGAATCTGAAGAAGGACATTGAAGATATCCGGATGAGCTTTTTCGATTTCATCCAACAAGATAACGCTGTATGGACGACGGCGAACGGCTTCTGTCAGCTGGCCGCCTTCATCGTAGCCAACGTATCCCGGAGGAGCCCCGATTAAGCGGGATACTGTATGTTTTTCCATGTATTCAGACATATCGATACGAATAATATTGCGTTCATCATCAAAGAGGGACTCAGCCAGTGTTTTGGCAAGTTCTGTTTTGCCGACACCGGTTGGGCCGAGGAAGATGAACGAACCAATCGGACGATTCGGGTCTTTAATGCCGGCACGGGCACGGATAATGGCATCGCTGACGACTTGGACTGCTTTGTCTTGGCCGACAACACGCTGATGCAGTGTTTCGTCGAGGTGGAGCAGTTTTTCCCGTTCGCCTGTCATCATCTTGGTAACAGGGATACCAGTCCAGCGGCTGACAACTTGTGCAATGTCTTCTTCGCCGACTTCTTCTTTTAAGAGCTGAGAATCTTGATGTTCTGCCAGATAGGCTTCTTGGTCTTTCAATTTCTGCTGCAGTTCCGGCAGTTTGCCGTATTTCAATTCAGAAGCTTTGGCCAGCTCATAGTTGTGTTCGGCCTGTTCCATCTGGCTTTTTACCGAGTCGATTTCTTTTTTGATTGCTTGGGTGCGGAGAATGGATTGTTTTTCTTCATCCCATTGTGCTTTCAAGGTGCTTTCTTTTTCTTTTAATTCATTTTTGGTTTCCGTAATTTTGGCCAGACGTTCTTTGGAAGCGTCGTCTGTTTCTTTATTGAGGGATTGTTCTTCGATTTCGAGCTGCATGATTTTATGGCGCAGTTCGTCAATCGGAGTTGGCATCGATTCGATTTCTGTCCGTAGTTTTGCGGCAGCTTCATCAACTAAGTCGATGGCTTTATCCGGCAGGAAACGGTCAGAAATATAACGGTCAGAAAGAACCGCTGCAGCGACTAAGGCTTTATCACGGATGCGGACGCCATGATGGACTTCGTACCGTTCTTTCAAGCCGCGGAGGATGGTAATGGTATCTTCAACAGACGGCTGGTTGACCATGACTGGCTGAAAACGACGTTCCAAAGCGGCATCTTTTTCAATGTATTTTTGATATTCGTTTAAGGTCGTTGCCCCGATGCAGCGGAGTTCACCGCGGGCCAGCATCGGTTTTAAAATATTCCCGGCATCCATGGAACCTTCAGAAGCGCCGGCACCGACGACGGTGTGTATTTCATCGATGAAAAGGAGAATCTGACCGTCTGATTTGGCAATTTCGTTCAAAACAGATTTGAGTCGTTCTTCAAATTCACCACGGTATTTCGCACCGGCAATTAACGAACCCATATCCAACGAATAGAGGGTTTTGTTTTTTAATGATTCCGGTACATCGCCGGCAACAATACGACGGGCCAAGCCTTCAACGATTGCCGTTTTGCCGACGCCAGGTTCCCCAATCAAAACCGGGTTGTTTTTGCGGCGGCGGGACAGAATTTCTACAGTCCGACGGATTTCATCATCACGGCCGATAACCGGGTCAATTTTATTTTGACGGGCAGCAGCCGTAAGATCACGGCCGTATTTTTCCAAGGCTTTGTAATTGTCTTCCGGATTGTCGCTGTTGACGCTGCCTTTGCGGTTGGCTTTGATGGTGCTCATGATTTTGTCTTTGTTCAAGCCAAATTCACGGCACAGCGATTGAACCGGTTCGTCACTTTCTTCGACAATGCCCATGAGAAGATGTTCGGTGCTGATG
>CAVKOP010000096.1:0-2272 GCA_963657835.1 Lachnospiraceae bacterium
AGCGATAGATGCCGCATTCTGGAGCGCAGAACGTGTAACTTTAGCCGGGTCAACTATACCAGCTTTTACCATGTCTGTGTATTCTTCTTTCAAGGCATTGAAGCCAACACCGTCTTCAGCAGCTTTAACTTTAGCTACGATAACAGAGCCTTCCAAGCCTGCGTTTTCAGCAATCTGACGGAGCGGAGCTTCGATAGCGCGTTTTACCAGGTTGATACCAGTCTGAACGTCGCCTTCTTCATTGAATTCATCCAAGGACGGAAGAATGTCAATAAGCGTTGTGCCGCCGCCTGCTACGATACCTTCTTCAACAGCTGCGCGTGTAGCGTTGAGGGCATCTTCCAAACGATATTTTTTATCTTTCAATTCAACTTCCGTTGCTGCGCCAACTTCGATAACAGCTACGCCGCCGGACATTTTAGCCAAGCGTTCCTGCAATTTTTCTTTATCGAAATCAGAAGTAGTATCAGCAATCTGTGCTTTAATCTGAGCAACACGATCTTTGATGGCAGCCGGGTCACCGTGACCTTCAACGATAGTCGTTTCGTCTTTCGTTACGCGAACCTGACGAGCTGTGCCGAGATCGTCCATAGTAATGCTGTCCAATTTACGGCCAACATCTTCAGAAATAACCGTAGCACCTGTCAAAATAGCAATATCCTGGAGCATTGCTTTACGACGGTCGCCAAAGCCCGGAGCTTTAACTGCAACAGCTTTGAATGTGCCGCGAAGTTTGTTGACAACCAATGTTGCCAAAGCTTCACCTTCTACATCTTCAGCAATGATGAGGAGTTCTTTACCAGCCTGAACTACTTTTTCAAGTACTGGGAGCATTTCCTGGATGGAAGCAATTTTACGGTCTGTTACGAGGATGTACGGTTCTGCCATAACAGCTTCCATTTTATCCGGATCTGTTACCATGTACGGGGAAATATAGCCGCGGTCAAACTGCATGCCTTCTACGACGGAAAGCTGAGTGCCCATTGTTTTGGATTCTTCAACAGTAATAACGCCGTCTTTACCAACTTTTTCCATAGCGTCAGCAATCAAGCCGCCAACTTCTTCATCGCCGGCAGAAATAGAAGCAACCTGTGCAATAGAAGCTTTATCAGAAACAGCAATGGAACGTTTTTTGATTTCTTCAACCAATTTAGCCACTGCTTTTTCAATGCCGCGTTTCAAAATCATCGGGTTGGCACCAGCAGCTACGTTGCGCATGCCTTCCTGAATCATAGCCTGAGCCAAGATCGTAGCAGTTGTCGTGCCATCGCCAGCTACATCATTGGTTTTAGTAGCAACTTCTTTGACGAGCTGTGCGCCCATGTTTTCAAACGGATCTTCCAATTCGATATCACGAGCAATCGTTACGCCGTCGTTGGTGATAGTCGGTGCACCGAATTTTTTATCCAATACTACGTTGCGGCCTTTAGGTCCCAATGTAACTTTTACTGCGTTAGCCAAAGCATCTACGCCTTTACCAAGAGCACGACGTGCATCTTCGTTAAACAAAATCTGTTTTGCCATAATAGAACACTCTCCTGTATGTTAATATAATTACGTATTATTTTTGATTAGATAATAGCTAAAATGTCACGTTCGCTGACGATTAAATACTGAACGCCTTCGAATTTAACTTCTGTGCCGGCATATTTGGAGAAAATAATTTTGTCGCCAACTTTGACATCCAAAGCAACGCGTTTGCCGTCATCCTGCAATTTGCCCGGGCCTACAGCAATAACTTCGCCCTGACTTGGTTTTTCTTTTGCTGTATCCGGCAAAAAGATACCACTGGCGGTTTTTTCTTCTTGTTCTAATACACGGATAACTACGCGATCTCCTAAGGGTTTTAACATTTTATATTCCTCCTCAATGATGATGCAATCTCTTTTATTTATTAGCACTCACTATGTATGAGTGCTAACTACAATATATATATTACCTACGAAAGGTAAAAAAGTCAATACTTTTGGCTTTATTTTCGTAGGCATTATTATTTTTTTTGTCTTTTTAGCTTTTCGGCACTGCTGATGACCGCTTCTGCAACGTCTTTTAAAGACCGGCGGTTCTTCATGCTGTACTGCTGCAATCGATGATATGCTTCATCTTCCGAAATATGGTATAAGTCCATCAGATAGCCTTTTGCCCGCTCTACCGCTTTGCGTACTTCCATCTTTTCGTTCATTTCATTGAGCTGCTGTGCCACTTCCTGCTGCCGTTTAAACTGGGAAATGGCTATTTCAATAGCCGGGAACAGATTGACAGGGCTGATCGG
>CAVKOP010000096.1:2282-7319 GCA_963657835.1 Lachnospiraceae bacterium
TTGACCAAATATCCCAATACGCCGGAATCCTTGGCTTTATTTACTACATCCTGCTGGCTGTATGCTGTCAGCAGCAAGACAGGCGCTATTTGTTCATGCCCAATCATTTTAGCTGCATGAATGCCGTCAAGGCGCGGCATTTTGATATCCAATAGAACGATATCCGGTTTTTCTTTCCGCACCAGTTCCAACGCTTCTACACCGTCTGCGGCTTCTCCGACTACCGTATAGCCAGCTTCTTCCAACATTTCACTTAAATCCATGCGAATAATAGATTCATCATCACCGATTACAACACGATACCCCATACGTTTATCCCCTTTCTATTTGCGGAAACTGAATAATAACTTCGGTTCCTTTTGGTTTGGCATCTCTAAATTCCAATGTTCCTTTTAAGTCTTTTTCAACCAGCGTCCGTACAATCGCTAGGCCCAAATGCTTGCGTTTGCCTGGCTGGGACGGCATGTAACTCATGCCTACGCCGTTATCCTGTATACGAAGCATGCATTCGCCGCCATCTTGCTGCACGCTCACGGACAGCGTGCCTTCATGAAGTCCCTCAAATCCATGAAGAATGGCATTGGTAATCAATTCATTCAACACTAAGGCCAATGACGTTGCCGCATCAGAAGGCAGGAGCATCGTCCTGCCGCTAAACTGTATATCTACATGGCAGTCTGCGCTGACCATACTATGCGTCAACAATTCAAGCAGTTTTTTAGCTACATCCGATATATCAATCGTTTCTTCATCATGGTGCGATAAAATTTCATGTACCAACGAAATGCTCAAGATACGATTCAGGCTTTCTTTCAGCACATTTTTGGCTTCTTCACTATCAGTTCGCCGCATCTGCATGCGCAGCAGGCTGGCTATGGTCTGCAAATTATTTTTAACGCGATGGTGAATTTCTTTGATGACGGACGTTTTTATCATCAATTCTTCTTCTTTTCGATACAATTCCGTCCGTTCCGTCAAAACCGCAATCACGCGATGGACCCTGCCCCGGCGCAGCAGCGGGATGACCCGCCGCGTAAATACGACATCACCGACCGTTACATTTTCAATAAACCCTTCCCGCGTAGCCAATGCCTGCTTGGCACCTGTCAAATTCGTTTGGCTGTTGTAAATATTAAATCCCGTTAAGGAACCTGCATAGCCCCGCATATGGAGAATGCTTTCAGCCATTTCATCAGCATAAATAATGACGCCGTTGCAGTTAATCAATACGACGCCGTCTTGCACCGATAAACGGCTGTACAACGCGCGGCTGTCTTTGGTAATGGGAACCTGCAAAGCTAGAAACGCTGTTTCCGTCAAAATTTCCCGATTGGCCTCTACCTTGCCGATAAAAGCAATGACAGCCATGGTCAGGCCGCCATTATCGACAAACGGATACGCAGATAATGGCTCAATACGGCCGTAATCCACTTCTTTGCACCCTTGCACGAATTGGCCGCTCTGCAGTACTTCCAAGGCAATCGGCTCTTCATAGCCGGCAAAGACTTTCCCCGGCACCATGGCCTGTTCTTTATTTTCAGCCTGCTGCAAAAAGGGTGAGCAATGCGCAGCTAATACCAGCGTATGCGGCTTACGGCCCGGCACAAATACCAGCAATTCCCGATGCGACAAATCACTGGCAAACTGAAGCAACTCTTCACTATTTTTTAATATATGAATCTGCACATCAGATAAGGAACTCTGCGTGCGGCATATAGATTCCATGGAAGCCATGTTGTTTCACCTCTGCTTATTGTTGAGATGTAATTGCTAGTGCCGGTTTGGCATTCAGCGTCAAATCAGCAAAGCGTCCGTCCAACGCCATGTAATAGGCCCGGCAGCCAATCATGGCACCATTATCCGTGCATAAAACAGGTGCCGGCCGATAAAAGGTATAGCCGTGTTCAGCGCAAGCTTTTTCCATAGCAGCAGACAGTCCGCTGTTGGCCGATACGCCTCCGGCTGCCACAATCGTTTTCATGCCGCAGTACTGCGCTGCATCCATGGTCTTTTCCACCAAAGTTTCGACAACTGTTTTTTGGAAACTAGCTGCTACATCTTCGGCATTATAGGACTGGCCGCGCTGTTCCTGCGTATGCAGATAATTCAATACCGCTGATTTCAAACCACTGAAGCTGAATTCAAAGTTATGTTTTTCATGAAGTGCTTTCGGAAAAGCAATCGCATCGGGATTTCCTTTTTTTGCCAAGGCATCAATCTGCGGACCTCCCGGATATGGATATCCCATAACACGGGCAATTTTATCAAAAGCTTCACCTGCTGCATCATCCCGTGTTTGTCCCAGCAGCGTAAATTGATTATACCCTTCAATTTTTACGAGCTGCGTATGACCGCCGGAAACTACTAACGCCAAAAACGGCGGTTCTAATTCCGGATGGCTCAAAAAGTTGGCAAAAATATGGCCTTCCATATGATTGACGCCAACCAGCGGTTTGTCCAGAGCAAAACTAATAGCTTTGGCAGCTGCCACGCCGACTAAGAGCGCACCCACTAACCCCGGCCCATACGTAACGCCGATATGATCTATTTCCTGCAGCGTAAGGCCGGCCGTATCCAAGGCTTCTTTAATAATCGGCATCACATATTCTATATGCTGACGAGATGCGATTTCCGGTACTACGCCGCCAAACTTCCGATGAATCGGCACTTGTGTCGATATAATATTGGAAAGAATCTGCCGCCCGTCTTTCAAAACTGCGGCTGATGTTTCATCACAGCTCGTTTCCAACGCTAAGGTATACATAATTCACTCATCCTTTTTACTTAATGACCCATTGATAGTTTTCCCTTTTGCAATCCATGACATAGGCGTCTTCAACAGGTTCAGAATAATATTTTTTTCGCACAGATACTACTTCATAGCCCAATTTTCGATATAAAGCCAACGCTGGCATATTAGAAAACCGTACTTCTAAAAAAATATCCTTACAGTCCCGTTTCCATGCGTCTTCCATCAAAACACGCAGAAGAAGTTCTCCATAGCCCTGACCACGGTATTTTTTCAACAAAGCAATATTTGTGATTTGCCCTTCATCCAATACATGCCATAAGCCGGCATATCCGGCAATCGTGCCCTGGTCTTCCAACACATAATACATCGTCAATTCAATATGCGTCAATTCACGCTGAATAGACGGCAGGGACCAGGGTACAGAAAAAGATTCCTGTTCTACAGCATAAATCCCTTCTGCATCTTCCGGACGCGCTCTGCGAACCGTTATAGGCATTTCTGTCCTCCATGCCGTTTTTCCCACAGCACTTCTGCTTCACTGCGCCGTTTGTAAGCCGGTGTAAGCGTCATACAATCGTCAACATCCCCTGCGCGCAATCGCTTTTGGGCCGCTAATGCAACACTGCCGGCACGAGGAATACACATAGTCGGCGGAGCCATACGGAAAAGCGACGTCTTTTCTGCAATTTCCTTTTTTTCCAACAACGCGCCGTCGCCACAAAAGACGACAGGATTTCCCTGCGCTTCCAGTGTACTCAAAACCTCTGTCAGCGGCGCAATATGAACATCTTCCAGCTGCTGCAGTGTATCACGCTGCCAGCGGTATGCAGCTGCATATACGTTGCCCTTTTGCGCATCAATCAAGGGGCAAATCGTTTCCGATACGCCGACAAAATTCCAAGCCAAGCTGGTCGGTGTTTCTACGCCGATAATGGGAATATTCCAGGCAAAGGCCAGCCCTTTGGCAGTGGCCAGCCCGATGCGAAGTCCTGTAAAAGAACCGGGACCAATCGCTACGGCAATACCGTCAATCTTCGTTTTGGGCACAGACGCTTTATCCAACATATCCGCAATATGGGGCATTAATTGTTCCGAATGAGTCAATCGTGCTTGTATAGTCAGTTCTGCTTTCAATGTATCCTCATGCAGCAAGGCTACACTGGAAACCAAACTGGATGTTTCAATGGCTAACAGCATACTTTTCTACCTCTTTTTCTACATCGTCCCACCGTTCATCATTCAATGCCATATGAAATATGCGGTCTGTAGGACTTGTTTTTTCTATCGTAATAACGGCAGCATCATCGGGAAGACGGTCTGGAAATTTTTCAGACCATTCAATAACCGTAACGCCGCTTGGTAAATAATCATCAAACCCTAAATCATCTAACTCATATTCTTCTTCTAATCGATAAAAATCAAAATGCTGCAACGGAATGTCATGTTCATAATAATTCAAAATGGTAAACGTAGGACTTACCACCGTTTCCTGAATTCCCATTCCTTTGGCAATTCCTTGAACAAAATGTGTTTTGCCGGCTCCCAAATCCCCTTGCAAAGCCAGTACATCACCTGCTTTCAGCACGCGGCCAATGGCACTACCCAAAGCAATCGTATCTGTTTCTGAATGAGTTGCTATATCAATCATACTATATCTCCTTACTGAAAATGATTCCAGCCTGTTTTCGGCAAAACGGTCTGCACGCCATCGTGCTGCAGAAGTACCTTTCCTTCGCCTTCTTCTACATGACCAATACGGGTTATATACGGACATTGCTGCTGCAGCATTTGAAAATCAGCAGGAGCCATGGTGAAAATCAGCTCATAATCTTCTCCGCCGTTAAACACATAAGACCATATATTTTTCCCTGTCTTGGCAGCCCACTGCTTCAATTCTCTGCTGCATGGGACAGCATCCCGGTCAATGACCAAGTCAGCCTTGCTGGCCTGCGCAATTTCATTGGATTCACTAGCCAATCCATCGCTAATATCATTTAAACTATGCCCATGAAACTGCACTAATAATCGGCCTAATGAAATTTGTGGTTCCGGCAGCTGATGTGCCTTTTTTAACGACGGAAATCCATCTATTCCCTGCAGTAAAACATCTAAACCGCCGGCTGAATCACCGATGGTATGCGATACACCAATGATATCCCCCGGTTTGGCGCCGCTGCGACAGATAGCTTTTCCTGCCTCAATTTCACCGAAAGCAGCCACCGTGATAACCATGGATTCTTTTGCCATTACCGTATCACCGCCAATAATATTGACATGATATCGTT
>CAVKOP010000097.1:0-3115 GCA_963657835.1 Lachnospiraceae bacterium
TTCGAGGTCCACGTCAACAACGGTGTAGCGAAGGCCTGCTTTTTCGAACTGTACTTTGTAAATAGGATAATCGAATTCTTCCGGATCGCAGAAACGCATCATGCAGATAACAACAGCGTCAGCGTCATATTTTTTAGCCATGTCGATGAGCATCTGTCCACGTGGTTTGTCAGCATTCATAGCGAGCGGGCAGCCATCGAAATCCTGCCACCATTTAGCGAGCTGTTCGAGCGGGTCAATGCCGGCCGGAACGTCGTTGCGGTACTGACGGGATTCCTGAGCGAGGTCATCGGCTACGACAGCCATGTTGAATTCGCTGAAGATATCGAGGAATTCATCCGGTTCAGCCATAATACCGGAAAGGATGACTTTTTTGCCAGTCCAAGGCTGTACTTTTTCAGCTTTGACAGCGTCGATTAATTCGCGAACCAATTTGGTGTGTTCTGCTTTGTCCATGAACCAACGAGCTTTAATAACGTCATGACGTTTTACCGGTGTGAAGATTTGCGGATACTGAGCAGCTACGTCGCAGAATTCACGCATAACCTGACGGTTTTCGTTGTAAACTTTGATAGCTTCCTGCAGTGCCATGTCTGTGATTTTTACGCCCAAAATGCGTTCTAATTCGCTGCGGACATGTTCATATTCTGCTTTGAGGAAGTCAACAGCAGCCTGGATTTTACGGTTCTGCGGATGAGTGAAAACAACAACCGGAGCTTTACCGTGCCATTTCTGGCTCATGCAGCGGAGTGTATCGCAGGGAACGGAGAAGAGAACAGCGTCGAGGCAGTCATATGTGCCGTTGAGCTGTAATTCCATATCAGCCTGCATCAAAGAACAAGCGAATGGAGGTAAATAGGTACGAGCTGCGGAAATAGTCGGTTTCTGTGCGCCAAAGAGGCCTACAGGAAGATAGCCTGCTGCATATACGATTTCTTCCGGAGCATAGTACGGCATAATGCCTACAAGGCCTTTGCCCTGTTTTTTGTATTCTAAAACCGTTTTTTTAGGATGGTTTGCTACTTCTTGAAATTTGCTGATAAGTTCATCAATCTGGCTCATTAGTGATTGCCTCCTTCATTGGCTTTCTTTTCGTCCATTGTTTCACACAATGCTTCAACACGAGTATCGAATTGTGCTTCCGAGAAGTTACGCGGATCGGTCTGGTCGCCGTCGAAAATAACATACGGAACACCGAGGTTTTTCTGAATGCGTTTGCCGCCTTCATCGTTGAGGAGACTCATGTTCTTGCAGGAACGGTTCTGATGCATAATCAAGCCGTCGCATTTGCCGTCACGAACAATGCTTTCCAATACTTCGCCGCGGCGTTCGAGGCAGCAGTTGATGTAGGTACGTGTATAAGCTTCTGCCATGGATTCGAGGTTGCCCGGTTCATAAGAAACATCCCACATGCCAGGATATGCGGAACCTGTCATCAAAGCACCTTTGCCTTTTAATTCTTTGAATGTATGGCCCAAAGCAATCCATACAGCGATACCTTCCCAGGTTACACGTGTTTTTTCGTTTTCGCCAAATGCCCATTTTTTAGCGGCAACTTTAGCGTCTAATTCTTTGATTAATTTGTTGAATGTGATTTCAGCATAATCGAGGTCACGAGCTGCTACGGCAAGACCCATGTAGTTGAAGAGGTCAAAGCCATTGAGCGGGGACGGTTTGTAGCAGAGGTAGGAAGCGATTTTGTTCCAAGCTGCGATAGAACGTTGTGTCTGTTTCTGTACTTCGAAGAATTTTTCGTAGTTGAACGGACGGCCGCAGAGTTCTTCGAGCTGTTTGATAGCGTGTTTGAATTCGCCTACGATATACTGTTTAGCGTGTTTGGTAACAGGATATTCGTGGTTGAACGGTACGTCGATAGTAATTAAAGGAATATTCAATTCTTTAGCCAAGTTTTCATACCATTTCAACAGTGTGTTGCAGATGTTGTTGCAGGTGAGGATAACATCCGGCAATGGAATACGGGATGCCGGGGATTTTTTCAATACGTCCGGTTCTTCGCCGCCGTTTAATGCCTGCTGTTTGAGGCATTCCATGTAACCCATGTTAACGCGGCAGTAGGAACAGATGTCCTGATTGTAGCCTTTGTTTTCAGCAACTTCGAGCATGTCCGGAGCACCATGACGGGCACCAATGCCGGCGGCATGTGTTTCTGGGAACACAACAGCAATGTCCATAGCTGTGCAGAATTCAGGAGGTGCTACAGAAGCAGCCCAGCATACGAGACGGCCTTCTTTTTTTGCTTTTCTAGCATCTTCATCGACTTTCGGCAGGAAATAGCCAAGCGCATCTTTGGCGCTCATGCTTTCGATATCTACTGCTTTTTCTTCACTCATTACGATCTCTCCTTTTATCGGTTGGATAAGCTAATGTACTATTTTATATGTCATCTTCCGGAAAGGGAAGAAATAACCTTATTTATGTTTGGCAGCTTTTTCATAGGCAATCAAGGCAGCACCTAAGGCACCGACTGCTTGCGGATGAGCGGCTACACGGACGGGAACGCCCAATTCTTTGGAAATGGCATCGACAACGCCGGGGTCACGAGAACCGCCGCCAGTCATTGTCAGGTCTGCGCCGACGCCAACACGACGTACGAGAGCGCTGGCCTTGCTGGCGATGGAGCGATGAACACCGGCTACGATGTCTTCCTTGGGAATGTTTTTGGACAGCAGGGAAATAACTTCCGATTCAGCAAATACCGTGCAGGTACTGCTGACAGCTGCCGGGTGCTGGGATTTGAAGTACCAGTCGCCCATTTCAGACATTGGAATTTCCAAAACTTTGGACATAACGTCGAGAAAACGACCTGTACCGGCTGCGCATTTGTCGTTCATGGCAAACTGCATGACCAAACCTTCGTTGTTCAGTTTAATCGCTTTGACATCTTGGCCGCCAATATCCAAAATAGTTGTCGTGCCGGGACATTCAAAGATAGCACCTTTGGCATGACAGGTGATTTCGCTGACTTCGCCTTTAGCTGCGACGACGTTGAAACGGCCATACCCTGTGGCGATGATATTTGCCATATCGTCTAATGTCAGATTGGTATCTTTAAATACTTCATTCAAGACACGTTCCGGACCGGTAGAGCCAGTAC
>CAVKOP010000097.1:3231-7305 GCA_963657835.1 Lachnospiraceae bacterium
CCAAGTGTATACATACGTTTTTATCCTTTCTACTACCTGTCACGCCTGGCGTGCGGGGTATTGCGGTGATTATTTATTGTAGTTAATCGGAGCTACAGTTTGTACGTATTCTACGAGAATACCCTGATCGGTGCTCGGACGGCGGAAGTTGACGATAATGTCATCTGTACCCTGAACGGCTTTCTTTTCGAGCATGCAGCCCGGGCATTCTTTTTCCATATGCTGACGAACAGCTTCTACATCGTCTACTTCGAAAGCGAGGTGGGCAATGCCGCCTTTGCCGTTGTTAAATTTAGTTAAGACGCCTTCATGCGGAATAATCATTTCGAGCGGTGTGCTGTATTCACCTTTCTTCGTGAAAATGAGGTCTGCATGGTATGCATCTACGAAACCGGAGTAATCCACTTCGAGGCCGTTTGTTTTGATGAAAGCCTGAGCCTGTTCCATTGTCGGGAGTACAATGCCAACATGGTGGAGGCGCATTGGATGCCATGTATCATGGAGTTCGCCGGCTTTACCCAATTTTTCAAACGGATTGACACCATGACCTGTGATAGGAGCCGTTGTTTGTACGTATTCAACAAGGATACCCTGGTTGGTGCTCGGACGGCGGAAGTTGACGATAATATCATCAGTACCCTGAACGGCTTTCTTTTCGAGCATGCAGCCCGGGCATTCAGCTTCCATTTCCTGACGAACCGCTTCGACATCGTCTACTTCAAAAGCGATATGAGCAATGCCGCCTTTGCCGCCATTGAATTTGGTCAAAACGCCTTCATGCGGAATAATCATTTCAATCGGGCTGCAGAATGGGCCTTTTTTAGTGAAAATCAAATCAGCATGATATGCATTAACAAAACCGGCATAGTCGATTTCAAGACCGTTTGCCTGAATAAAGTCATGTGCTTGTTGTAATGTAGGAAGTACAATACCTACGTGGTGCAATCTCATTGGTTTCATGATATGCATGTCTCCTTTTATAATTGTTATATATAATATGGGTCAGATTATTTCTTTAATCCCATAGGACCATCTTGGAAAATCCGAAGATCCATTGTTTTGTAATCGCCAATAATAGGTTTGAAGTCCATGTGGGCGAGGATGTCTTTTTCTACATCGATGCCAGGAGCAACTTCTGTCAATTTCAAACCGTCTTTAGTCAATTCAAAAACGCAGCGTTCTGTAATGTAATGAACTTTTTGGCCTTTACGCATTGCATAAGAACCATTGAACGTAATCTGGTCTACGTTTTTAATGAATTTCTTAGCTTTGCCTTCTTGAAGAATTTTGACTTTGCCGTCTTCTACAGCGATTTTCAAACCACCGGCAGTAAAGGTACCGCAGAAGAATACGTTTGGCGTCTGCTGAGAAATGTTCGGGAAACCGCCGCAGCCGGCAATGTTTGTACCGAATTTGCTGACGTTGATGTTGCCAGTAGCATCGCACTGAGCAAGGCCGAGGAAGGTCATATCCAAACCGCCGCCATCGTAGAAGTCAAACTGATAGGGGTGGTCGATAATAGCTTCTGCATTACGTGTAGAACCAAACTGTGCGCCGCCCTGCGGAACACCGCCGATGGCACCATTTTCGACTGTCAGCGTAATCGTATCCGCAATGCCTTCTTCACCGGCAACGGAAGCAACATATTCCGGCGCACCGACACCGAGGTTGACGATAGCGTTTTCTGTAAGGAATAATGCGCCGCGGCGGCCAATGATTTTCTTTGCGCTCATCGGCAAGGGAGCACCTGCTTCACCGAGGGGAGCACGGCGTTCGCCGCACAATGTCGGGTCAAAAGCACAGCCAAAGGCTTGTTCATGGTCTTTTTCATCAGCAACAACAACATAGTCAACATAAATGCCAGGAATTTTTACCAAGCGCGGATCTAATGTGCCGTGTTCTACGACGCCTTTAACCTGTACGACAACGATGCCGCCGCAGTTATGAACGGCCTGTGCAACTGATGTATTTTCCAAAGGAGCAACTTCTTCTTCCATCGTAATGTTGCCGACTTCATCTGCATAGGTGCCGCGAAGGAATGCTACATTTACAGGGAATGTCGGATAAAAGAGCTGTTCCTGTCCTTCAATAGTAAGAAGTTTTACAATATCTTCTTTTGTTACATCGTTTAATTTACCGCCGCCCTGACGAGGATCGAGGAACGTTTCCAAGCCAATATCAGTGAAAACACCCATTTTATGACCGGCCAAAGCACGGAACCAATGGAGAAGTGTACCCTGTGCACAGTTATATGCTTCGATTTTATTTTCTACGGCCAATTTTGCAATAGCCGGAACTGTTTGATAGTGACCCAAGATAGCACGTTTGAGCAATCCTTCATGAGCCAGATGTTCACCGCCGCGGCCGTCGCGTTTGCCTTGAGAAGCAGTATAAATATATGTTAAGTTTTTAGGACTACCTGTTTCTAAAAAACGCTGTTCCAATGCTTTGGTCAACGCTTCAGGATGGGCACAGCTTACAAAACCAATGGACGTAAGCGTATCGCCGTCTTTGACGAGTTTTGCTGCATCAGCAGCTGTGATAATTTTCACTTTCTTCATTGTCGTATCCAACCTCCTATTTTTTTATCTTCGCCGAAACCAGTTTACTAATTACTATAAAGAATTTGTAAAGAAATAATGGATTCCGTTGAAGAATTTTGCTAAAATTCGTACAAAGCAATGGTACTAACATGCACTGCATTTGTATTACCTGTAAGAATGTTAACACGAAAAAATGATAGCGTCAAGGAATAATACAAATATTGTTGTAGACTTTTTTGTAATACGTACAGGAACATTATACTTAAAAGTTTTGGATGATTGTGATAATAAAAGAAAGTAAATAATATATTTACTTATGTTTTTTAAGAACAATTCAATATTCTTATAGAGAATAACAAAAATAATTCTGTAAAAGAATGATAAAAGAAAAAGAGAAAATATATAAAATGTTATATATTATAATACTTACAAGGTAAATTTCGCATACAAAATAATTTATACCAAGAAGTATGTTCCGTTTGGCACAAATATAAAAATAAAAGTGAAAATAAGAACATAAAGAATGGCGCTTTGAGGAAAAAGAACTGTTTATTCAAAATAGATAAAGTGAAATGGCATGAAAACGACTAGCCGAAGAAAAAGCAGGTATTGGTATGTATGAAGAAAGGAAGGCATAGTCTGTATGAAAAAAAGTCGCAGTCGAATAGAGGTATTGGAGTTGCTATAAACGAAAATGTTTTGTATTCTGCAAGGGGAGGTGATACTATGAATGCGAGTGATGCATTTCAAGAACAGCTGCAACTATTAATGAGGGCACAAAAAGAAAATATACAAAATCCGTTACTATGTCACGGCATAGTACATATCTTTATGGATACGTTTGATGCGGGGCAAGACGCTTTGAGAGAATATATGCGGCAGCATCAGCTTAAAGAAGTGGCGAGAGGAACACCAAAGGAATTGCTGATGGAGGCATATGAAAGAATTTTGTCTGTCCAAGAGGAAACGTGGCTTCACATGCTGCAAGATAGGTATCATCCTGAAAATACAGAAAGGATACAGCATAAAGCAAGGCGCGTTTTAAATGAATATATCCCTGCTTTTGTAGAGTTGCAAAAATTTATAGTATCGCAAAAAAAGTAATATAATTTGCCAATACATACACAAAATGAGATAGTACTTTTATTGCTATCTCGTTTTGTGTATGTATTAAGATAAGGCTTAAAACAAAGTATGAAGAATAATCATGCATACAAATAGATTAATTCATTTTCTAGAGAAAATATTGTGTGATATAACAGAAATAAGATAGAATGTATATAAAATGTTTTTTATTACATATTAATATACTGTAATCATTATATAGGGGGTGGGGCTATAAAGACGGAATGTTGATAACGTGATGGAAGGGAGAGTGAGTGTTATGAATATTGATCATTTCATGTATTTTATTGAAACTGTAAAAAAACAAAGTTTTACTAAAGCTGCTGATGCATTGTTTATTAGTCAATCAACTATTAGCAAAGCAATTCGTTCGCTGGAAAAAGCATATGATACAGAGTTGATAGAC
>CAVKOP010000098.1:0-4787 GCA_963657835.1 Lachnospiraceae bacterium
CTTTATATGTCATTCCCTGTTTATGGTCTTCATACGCCTGCTCCTTTACATCCATTTACATATTCACCACCGACCTATTCGTTTTGAAATTACACTGCAAAAAAAGGCCACGCAGTTTATACGTGACCTTTTCTGCTATTCACTTGTGTTTATAAGGAGTGGTTTCGAGAACGCTCTTGTTTTCCGTCTTTCCACATTTACAGTATATCACACTATTCCTGCTTTTTCTTGTCATAAATTTGTCACGAATCTGCCCAAAACTGCTACGAAAAAAAAGTTATCCACAATTTCCCGTAAAAAATACCAGTGACGACTGTACTGGTATAGCTCCCGGCCCAAACATCATAGCCGCCAGTATCTCTAATGCCTGATTTGCCCGTTTCCGGCAGTATCCAACACTGCAGTTGGCACATCTTGCTGTATTTTCCCAAGACTGCCCGTCAATAAAGCGAGCTTGTATAATGGCCCGGTCTGATGAGATTAACGCATCCAATGACCGATTCAACCGTTTCATAAGCGGTTCAATTTGACTCAAATTAGAATGTAATTCAGCAATACGTTCTTTTAATGCTTCCTTTTGAAAATACGCTTGCTCCTGTGGACTGCGCTGTTCTCCGCTTCCACCACAACCACCGGAAGGAGACAATGTTGGAACTTTAGGCGCTGCATCCATTTGCATTTGGCTTTCGCATTCTTTGATTTCTTCTTGTACATTTGCTATATACACCATAAACTCATGGTATCTTCGTAAATATTCCCTTATCGAAATAACATAATCATTGTGATACATGTCTGTCTCCCTCCGCGTTTACTACTTTCTTCTCAGCATTCTATTGCGTTGGATCGCTTCTATATACGCTTCTTCTGCTTGCTCTTTACGATGCATCCGGCAATATGCTTCATCATTGCATTTCCGCACACGCTGTCCAAATTCATCATATATATAATGGTACTCATGTGAGCCCAAAAGCCGCCCGCAAAATGCGCAGCGGCTCAGGGCCTTTTTAGGTTGTTGTATGTGTCGTACTATGACTATCGGCTCGCGTGGTCTTTTTATGTGCCTCTTATTTCGTCTTCCCATTTTTATTCTCGCTTGCCTGTAAATAATCCATTAATAATTGATAACATGCAATGCGTGGAGCGGTCATACATGTGTACCCTTCTGATGCTGCCGGGCAGTCCATGTCCTTTTTTCTCTAGCATTGCATCAATTTTTGCAAAAAAATCCCTGTCTTTTTTATACATGACTATCTCCTTTGTCCTCCATCCTAAATTAGTATAATAAATCGCCTGCGTCATAAACTTCAACACTACTGATTTTTTCTGTATACTCTCCGCTATTGGCATTTATAATAACGGCATAAATACCTCCACCGTACAATTCAATCAATCTATTGCGGATGTCGGCCAAGGTCAACCCTGCGCCGCGGACGTTGGAAACAACAAAAACGTTATCACCATTACGGTCGTAGTCCATTTCGACGTGTATCCGTTCTTTTTTAGCCATTATCTTCCTCACCTCACTGCAAGCTGTCCGGCGTTGTAACACTTAATACAATTACCTTTTTCCACGGCAATTTTCTAATGAACAATTCGATTTCTTTTACATTTTTTATCGTTAGTTTCTCCGGTTCTTTTTCAGGAAATTCCCATTCCAAAAACTCCATCATGGCGTCTAAAGCGTCGTCCAATGACCATATTTTATGATTGCCAGCCCATAAAGTATCAATGTACCACACGCCTTTGACATCGCCATACCAATATGCATATCCATCATCGGCGACAACTTCCGAGTATACATTAGCAATAATCGGTAAATCGGGATTCTTCGAAAGCACTTCAATAATCTCTTTACGATCAATAGTTTGTACTGTCATTTCATCCACTCCCTCATCAGCTTAAACCAATCCTCGGCTCGCATTGTTACGAGCCACTCTGCATATTTTTTCTTGTGGGCGACAATCGGTATTTCTCCGTCGCCTTTTTCGGCTGCGTCGCGTTTTGCCTGCTCCATAGCGTCGCGTATATTGAGCCGCTCTACAAATTTAATTTCTTGATGTATGCCGGGAAGGCCGACACAGTCGGCAGCATCCCCGGTTTTCCCGCAATATTGAACAGTGCGATGGACATCTTGGAATCCTTCGGCACGGCACAGGCTAGCCCAGTCGCGTTCACCGCGCTTCCCTTTTTCCCGCTGATATTTAGACATTTTGCCCGCCGCCCATCTTGTAAATTAACGATTGTACTCGGCGCGATAGCTTAATAAAAACAGGTAGCATATTCCACGCTTTGTGCCTCATTCTCTTCCGCTTATTCATACGTTTTTCCACTCCGTTCTCCTCGCAATTGTATTCTGCCGACAATCACAAAACCGTACCGTTTTAAAAGTTTCCGGCATTCTTTTATAGCTCGCCTTGCGGCCTTTTTCTCAGCTTGCTGCTCTCCTCGCTTGACGTTACCCAGTGCCTTGCCTGCCGTCGGGTCATTATATCCTTCACCGTTTTTCATCGCAGTTGCTCCTTTTCCTGTTTCACACTTGCCAGCCGCTGGTTCTTGCCTTCCACATATATCCCGTATGGTGCCGTCATTTCATAGATGCGGCTGCCAAGAGCCCCGTCTATTTTGGTAATATCTTTGACGGCATATTCTGAGCTAAACAACGTCGTTTTGTGGTTTAAATACCTTGCGTTGATAATATCAAACATGACGCGCAAATCCTGCCGTTCTACGCTGACAAGATGCCCGTTTTCCACATGGCCTGCCAGCTTAAACAAATCGTCAATGTACAAATTTTCGCAGGTCTTCCATTTGGTAAGAACCTTGTCATATTCGTCGTTGTAGCTTTTCAGTGCCTTTATCAATTCCGGCATTTCTGTCCTGTACGAAAAGTAGAAATGCGGCTCATGAAACCGCCGCGTCAACTCCTGGCACACGGCAATACAAATATGCGTCTTTCCTACACCACTGCTGCCAAATACGCCAAACCCAGGGCCGCCAGGGTCATGCTCAGCCAAATAGCGAAGAGCCAAATCTTTCATTTTGGCAGCAGTGTCACTCCGTTTCGCATCAAAGCGCTGCAGTGTATACCGGGCGTAATCTTTCGCCGAAATGCCGCTGTGCTTCAGCCGGCGTACCAGCTGCCGCCGTTCGTAACATGCAGGGCAGGCAACTGCCGTATCATACCCATCTTTGTCAACAGTCGTAATCCATCCCGTATTGCCGCACCGTCGGCAAACAATACCATCCACCGGCATGGCTAAGGCCGGTACAGCCTGCGTGCGTACCTGTTCCAAAAGCTGCATGCGTTTTATCTTGTGCTTCAACTCCTGATAGCGTTCCGCATGGAGCGCTTTATGGAGAACCTGAGATTCCATACCCACTCACTCCTTTCAAAACGGAATCGCATCATACTGCGACGTATTTTCTGCCCTTTGTTCCCTTGCATTGTCCGCTTCGTCATACCCATTTGCCTGCCAGTTGCGCAGTATACCCTGGATATATGCCAAGCTTCGCTTATTTCTAAGCACGGCTCGTTCAATCGCTTTCAAACAAGCCTCCGGGCCATAACTTTCTACCATGTCCAGCAGCTTGTCTTTCTCTATGTCGCTTGCAACCGGGTGGATATTACCAGCATACGCCTGCATTACAGCTGCAAGGTCTATACGGTTTTCCTCCGGCCTATTTTTATTCGCGCGCACGCGTACCTTCGGCTTCTTGTCTAGTCTAGTCTTCTCTAGTCTAGGTATGTGTACGGTTCGCTGGTCGGTTACTTGGTCGGTTACCTGGTCGGTTACTTGGTCGGTTACCTGGTCGGTTACTTGGTCGGTTACTTGGTCGGTTACTTGGTCGGTTACCTGGTCGGTTTGCTTAACGATTCGATAAGCAACGGAAGATGTAAAAGGGATTATGGTGTATTCAGTGGCTTGCTTACCTTTTCGAGTTCTAAAGGAGATTCTGCCCGCCGACTGCAACGCTGTCCTTGCGCGATGTAAAGCCGGAACGGAAAGTCCCCCTGTTTTAACGCTAAGTATACCGTTCGTGGCATTAAACGTCTTCTTCCAGCCCGTCTTGTTGGCAATCTGCATGAGTGCATACCAGAGAGCCACAGCAGCTGTCGAGATTTCATTTGTTTCCAACCAGGCGTCGAAAGCGTTAAGCTCATCGATATATCTGATAGTTAGCCTTTCCATATACAAATCCTTTCAAGAAGCCGGCCGCTCATATACGACCGGCTCTTTTTTTATACATCCAGTGAATTCATTAACACTTCATCATCTTTTTGTTCCTGCGCAGTCCGGCTGTTCAGCACTTCCCCGGTTTGCGGGTCTATGTTGTCGGGAATCTGTTCGGCTTGTGTATCGATGATGTTCTGCGTATCATCAATTTGCCCTGTCGCTAAGTCGGCTGCAATCTTTAACGTCTGGTCGTCCGCTGTTTGATAATTGATAGACAGCAGCCCCCACTTGCCAAGCAAAGCCCGCAGTACGGTCTTAGCCGCCATATTTTCCCAGTTTTCACGCCACCCTTTGCTTTGGAACTTTCCTTTACGGAATTTTTCCTCGTGAGCGTTAATTTTCTTCTTCGACCAGTACAGCAATTTGCGCATGCCGTTTGTTAATTCAAAATAAGCACAAAACCCTTCAATCGGAGCTTTTTCACGTTCTTCTTCGTCTGTGTACCACTGCAATTCAATTTCCTCAGTGAGCCGGTCGTATTTAATCAATTCTCCCTTGCGAACATCAACAACATTGATTTTTTTATACACCCCGGTACGCACTGCCAGCTGA
>CAVKOP010000098.1:4797-6531 GCA_963657835.1 Lachnospiraceae bacterium
AGCTGATACAATCCCTTGTAGCCAATAATAAATGTCGCTTCCATTTTCCCCTTATTGCGAAACGGGACGATGTAAGCCTGACCTAATGCCGGGTCAATTGGTAGGTCATAGGCTGCGGCCTTGAGAGCCGCCGTGATGATACTGTTTGGATTGTCATGATATACTTCTAGCATGTTCGGATCATCGTTGATCATCGTGACTAACGAGCCGGTGAACTGCGGCGACCGTTTGCCAAGAAGCTCATTAAAACGCTTCTGATACCCTTCTTTACTCAATAATGCATTGAAAGTAGCTGCTACGTTTTCACGTGCACCAGTTGTTGGCTGATAGCTGGTACTGCGTTTTGCTAATGTCGAGGTCGTTGTTGCCATTTATTTTTCCCCCTTCTTCTTAGGTGCAATCAAAAGTTTTCGTGATGGTTTTCCTACCTTGCTGTATCTTGCAAATACTTCCGGCATGTCTTTCTCCAAAGCTTTTCCATCAATCGTCACACGGCCATCATATGTTTTCCAAGTAATCTTGCGGTTGCCGGCCATAGCAACTTCGTTATCACCCATCATAGCTTTGAGCCGGTTTTCCTGCAGCGTTATGATACCTTCAATTTCTTTCTTGCGAGCTTTATACTCATCAATAGCCGCCACCATATCTACAGCTTCGCCTGGAAGTTCTACCAGCTCCATATGTCCGCCTTGGTATTTAGCCTTTAGCATATCTGCCGTTGCCTTACTGCCATCAATCGGTGGCATAATGCCTTTTTGCACGTTATCTTCCCAAAACTCTTTTTCTGCTTCAAACAACATCTTGATTTGTTTATCATTGCGTTGAATGTATTTCTTGCGGAAGTCTTGGCCGCCAATCAATACGGCAATCCACCATCCTTTAAGACCAGTGGCCATCATGTAATGTTGACACTGCAATAAATAGCTGTCAGGGACTTTGTCTTCGTCCCATTCATGAGCAGAAAAGGCGTTCGTCGTCTTGATTTCAAGGCCTATATCTTCCCCCTTACCATTCTTTTTCCCTGGGATAAGCCTATCAATATTAGCCAACAGCCAAGGGTATTTCTTGCTTCGCATCATACCGCGCCGTTCGACGTGAAGCCCCGTCACATCGGCAAACCAATCGGCAACAACAGGTTCCAGCCGAATGCCGGCCTGGACGGACGGCTTCATGCTGATATCTTCCGGTTCCACTTGGCCTGTTTTTTCAAGCCAAAGTTTAAAAGGACTCGTCCAGGGGTTGTATCCCATAATGGCCCCGGCATCGCTGCCGCCAATGCCAGCCATACGCATTTTAAGCCAGGCATCCCGGTTTTCCATTTGTTTAACCGTCATAATCAATTCAGCATCCATAAGTATCTCCCTCCTCTTCCAGTACGTCTAATATCGCCTGCAGCGTCTGTTCCACATTTAAGTTATTTTTATATGTATTCTGATTAGCCTTGCCCTGTTCTATGATGACAAAGCTCCATGTATCTTTTTTCTTCTGTCTTTTAACAAGAATTTGAAACTTACTTTTGACATTTTTCTTTGATGGATATAAATAGAATCCGGTAACACTGCCTTTCCCTTGCCTGTCGCAAAAAATAACATTAAGCCGTTCTAACACGGTGCCGCACAGCTTGGGATTTGATGCAAAATCATTAATAAATTCTTTGGTTTCTAATCGCCCAAAATTTACCAAGACAATTCCTCTTTTCTGTGATATACTTATTTTGATTTCTTTTTTATGTGA
>CAVKOP010000098.1:6541-7216 GCA_963657835.1 Lachnospiraceae bacterium
CTTTTTTCTATTTACTGTTGTAAAATATGCTGTATCAAAAAAATTTTCAGTACCTTTTTATCATCGGAAGCAAGGTCTTCAAATACATCATCTAACAAGGAAAGCATCGATATTAATACAGCTGTACCATCCCCTTTAATCAAAGTAGTAACCGAACCGGATTCTTCGGATGACGCAAAAAAAATAATCGCATCTTTTCCTTCCGGATTTAACTTATTCAGTGATTCTGTCATCTTTCTCAATGTAGGCATAATTTCTTTGTTTATCATGTATATCTCTCCTTTTATTTGCTGATTTTTAATTTCATCCCCGGCCGGATACCATCTTGGCCAAGGTGATTGTCTTCTACAATTTGGGCTATCATCTGCCGGACATCATCTTCATCGGACGTATACCGTCCGGCAATATCCCACAGCGTGTCACCTTCTTCAACGGTGTAGTACGTAATGGCGGGCTGTGGCTTATCTGCCTGCCCGACGTACACGCCCAGCGCCACGGCTACTGCAAACGCGGCAGCAATCAATTTACCACGGCCATTTCTTCTTCTCATGCTTCTTCACCTGCCTTTGCTTTCTCATCCAACCACTTCCGAATTTGCCATCCTGGAAACCGAATAGATGATTCCGGCGTAATTCTTACAAACGGTATTTCCCGCTTTTGTACCATGTAATAAAT
>CAVKOP010000099.1:0-1528 GCA_963657835.1 Lachnospiraceae bacterium
ACAAAAGACGAGATTCATGTCTTTATTTATTTTGCGAAAAATATTATACCTTATCAAGAGAACGGCTGCATGATAGTCAATATAAAACTATCATGCAGCCGTTCTTTTTGTATAAAATGAATCAAACTATTGTTGTTGTGCAGACGCTGATTGTGCATCGAGTTCGTGCGCTAAATCATGGTCCGTCATAGCACAGACTGCAGAGTCAGACCAAACGTTTTCAGCCGTTTCAATCATATCGATAATGGTATAAATTGGCAGGATAATACCCATGATGCCAATAGGAGCTCCTACACCGGACATGAGCGATAATGTGAGGAAGTAGCAGCCCATAGGGACACCGGCATTGCCTACGGCTGCTAAAACAGCAACGAAGAGCCAGGCAATCATGGTACCAATGGAGAGGGAGAAACCACCGTTCTGCATAAGAAATAAGGATGTGACCAAGATAAAGGCGGCACAGCCGTTCATATTGATGGTCGTGCAGATAGGCAGGACGAAACGGGATACTTGGGGATGAACATGGAGTCGTTGTTCTGCAGATGCCAACGTGACTGGCAGCGTGCCGGCAGAACTCTTAGTGAACAACGCAACGGCAATGGCTGGGGCCATTTTGCGGAAAACGTGGAGCGGATTGAGACCGCGGAGTACCAAGAAAATCGGCAGAACGATAAAAAACTGGATGAGGTTGCCGCCGATAATGACTAGCGTATATTTGCCAAGGGCACCGACGATGACACCGGCTTCAATTTGAGCGGACAGCTGTGCAGAGAAAGCCAGAATGCCGACAGGAAGAATCCAAAGCAGGGCCCGAATGAGGGTAAACAGCACTTCTTGCAACCCTAAGAGTCCTTTTAAGAGGACGGAACGGTTTTCTGTTTTCGGCATGAAAGCTAACGCCAAGCCGACAGCAGCCGCGATAAGCATAACGGATAAGACATTGCCGGATAAGAACGGCTGGAGCATGTTATTCGGGATAACGGATAAGAAATGGTCGTAATATGTAACGTTTTCCAATTTCTGCGGGACATTGGAAACGCCGGAATTGATGAGGTCAACCGGCAGGTTGCCCGGCGCGATCCAAAGGTAGAGTGCCAAGCCAATCGCAGCGGCACAGATGGTTGTCAGCAGCGTGTAGGTTACAGCGTGAGCAAAAATACGGCCTGTTTCTTTTTTGGCTCCTAAAGCCGATAATGTCGTGATAACGGCTAAGGCGATGGTCGGCACGGCAATAAATTGGAATAAGCGCGTGAAAACAGTGGCAATGAAATTAAATAATTGATTCAATGCGGGAATGCCGAGCCAGCCTAAGATGGCACCAATGATGAGAGCGCCTATCCACAACACAAATTGACGGCCGCGATGCTGGCCTTGACTGTTGCGAATGGCTTCTCGAGCTTGTTCTTGAACTCGGTCTTTTGATTCATTAGACATGAGATTCGTCTCCTTTTAAATATAAATAATTTCTATACATTACATTTTTAGTATATTATAGAAGAGAGAATACGGTCTGTCAATGGAGAAAGAG
>CAVKOP010000099.1:1555-7206 GCA_963657835.1 Lachnospiraceae bacterium
ACATATGTATACCGGCCTTTTACGTTATAGGATTCATATTCATAGTGTTTTTGGTTCTGGTATCTTTGACCTCTCTGAAAAACGTAGGAACTGGTTCGTTTCGTAGCTTGCGCTGCTTACTTACATAAAATTCTTATTCCTCATTCGAAAAGCTCGATGCACGTTATTATCTTAATAAGCGGATGGACGCATACTGCTTTGGGACGAACTTGCTTCCCTAATCCTATGTGTACATTATTTAGTTGTTAATAATCAACGCGATAAACACGAGATCTGCAGTACCTGTGTTTTCTAAGCTGTGACCTTTGCCGTCCGGCGTATAAGTAACATCACCTGCTTTGACGGTTCGGACAGTGCCGTTGTCGTCGTATTGGCCTTCACCGGAAAGGATGTAATAAGCTTCTGCGTTGTCATGATGTTCATGGTAGCCCAAGGAACATCCCGGCTTTATAGTAATGCGGGCAAACATGCCGTTTTTACCATTTAGCTGTTCGTCTGATAAAAGTTTTTGACGCAAAATGTAGCCTTTGCCACCAGCTGCGTGCTCTACTTTCTCGGTATCCATGGGACCCACCTCTTTCTAATGCTTTCGCATTTCTTGATTTGATTATAGCATGAAACTATGTACTTGTCATGATATATGGGCAAAAAATACATGCCGTTTTCGCATAGGATGGGAGGGAACTATGTCATGAAGTATACATACGGATATCTGTTAAACGTAATAAAAAAGAATATGGGGTACCATGACAGAAATAATATTATCTGTCCTATTTAAATTATAGTTAACTTATAGTATCATATAGTACAAACAGAACGCATAGGACAGAGATGTGCGAAATTATGATGTAAAATATGATACAGATTGAATAACATCTGTCCTATGCGAATAGGGGGAATGAAAAATGAGTACGATGACAACTAAATCAGCAGGAAACGTACACCAGATTATATTAAACGCCATGCTGATTGCTTTGGTATTTGTCGCAACGGCAGTTATTAATATTCGCCTTCCCTTTGTGGGAACAGGCGGTTTGATTCATTTGGGCAATGTACCGTTGTTTATCGGCGCCTTGTTGTTTGGCAGACGGAGTGGTATGATTGCCGGTGCCTTTGGCATGGGTTTGTTTGATTTAATGGGAGGCTGGACGGCTTGGGCTCCGTTTACCTTTGTCATTGTTGGCTGCATGGGATATGTAGTCGGCTGGTTTGCAGAAAAACGGCCGATTCACAATGTATATGGCAATGACGCAGCCGCGTTGGTATTGGCACTTTTGATAAAAATTGCGGGCTACTATATAGCAGAAGTATGTATTATTCAGAGCTGGGTATTGCCGTTAGGCTCCATTCCCGGCAATATAGTACAAGTCGGAGTAGCCGCAGTCATTACGTTGGCAGCAATGCCTGTATTTCGCAGAGTGATTCGTCCTCTCGGGCAGGCTGCATAAATAATTCATGCTTTGCTGTATTATCTAAAAAGAAGGCTTCAGCAGTTCGTGCTGAGCCTTCTTTTTCGTATGCTGCAGATATTATTTGACAAGTGTAGGAACGACTTTGGTGCAATGCGGCATGATGTTGATGGTGTAGTCTTTTTCCCTGCCTTGTTCTTTTAATTTTTGCTGGGCAATATCCCAAGCTTCCTGAACAGTTGCTACAGGAATTTGGCCGGTACGGCGGATGTCGTCAAAATTGCGCGGCAGTGTGACGAGGATAACCGTGCAGCGATGAGCCAGGCAATAGAGATTATAGGCAACGAAGAACGGAATCGTAAATTTCTGGCGAAGTGCCGTTTCCATTTCTTCCATGGAATTATATTTGAAACTGCCCATATATGCTGCCGGTTCTTTGATGTCACGGGCTTCCATAATGGCGATGACAATGCCGCCGTCTTTGACAGCCATTTCAGCCGGGTCATAGCATTTGCTTCCCTGGTACAAGCTGACATCGCTGGGATAGCCGCCAGCACAGGCAAATACAACATCGGTTTTTTGTTTCATAGGAACACGCTGGATATCGAGGACCGCTTCTGTTCCTTTACGCCAAGCTTTGTACCAATCGCCGCCGACCATACGGCAGATTTCCCCGTCTGCATTGATGATAGAATGAACGAGGAAGCACGGATTGATTTTTTGGCAGGCTTCGACCATATCATCGTTGAGCGGGTTGTGGTCAATCATCAACGGGCGTGTATGCGGATTTACGCCGCCGCCGACGTTTTCAGCAAGGGCATGGCAATGGTTTCGCTGAATGGTTTCATATCCTGCAACCCCTGGAAGAATTAATTTGCGGCCGCCGCCAAAACCAGCGAACAGATGCGTTGTAATCCCATCGACGAGAATGACTTTATCCGCATCGACGACATGTTTGTTTAATTTAAGAGGCGTGCCGATTTTGGTCGTTCCCATATCGACGAGCGTCGGGTCTTGGCAGTCATGCTGATACGTTTTGATGCGTTTCAAGACTTCTTTACCGCAGACGAGTTCGTCTTCTTCCGGCGTATGAGCACGGTGAGAGCCTTGGGCAAAGACGATGCATATGTCTTCATCTGGAACACCGCCTAAATTCAATTCATCAATAATGTAAATCAAAAACTGATTGGATTTATTCCACGTACGCGTTACGTCGGCAACGACAACGCAGACTTTATCCCCATGTTGGACTTTTTCCTGCAGCGGCGCACTGCCAATAGGATGGCGCATGCAGTCAATCGTTGCTTCTTTGACATCAACGGCCGGAGTATGTTTTCCTTCCATGACGTCAGAAATGTGTTCTTCAGGCAGGCTGACTTTTTGGAAGGTATCGCCAATGCCGAAGGTAAATTCTTTTAATGCCATATACTGTCACCACTTTTTATAATTTTATAGTCTGCTACCATTATAGCATGGTCGGGTCATAGTGCAAGATAGTTGGAAACTTATATATACTTTTTTTTACTTGAAAAATTATAAAAAATATATGTTTTATAGTTAGAAAACAAAAAATAATTTTATACAAGCTCTTTTTGTCACGAAAAAAGACGATAACCAGCTCATAAAATACCGTATGAACAACATAGTGCTGCTATATATTGCCAATATATACGTGGGGCAAATACTGCTGTGCTGTTTCCTGCAGCGTTTTTAGCGTAGGTTTGGGCGTCATGGGAACGGTTAGTTTATACTGGGGAAAATACCGTGTCAAATGCAGTACGATGGAAGGGTCAACGGCAGCGAGCCAGCGGGCTTCTTTTTCCATGGCAGCCGGGGAGTCGTTGTATCCGGGAATAATCAGCGTCGTCACTTCGACATGGCTTTGGGACGCGGCCAGACGGACTGTACGCAGTACGGGAGCCAGCGTGCCGCCGCAGAGCTGCCGGTAAAACGTGTCGGAAAATGCTTTGACATCAATATTCCAGGCATCTATATACGGGAGCAGCGCGCACAGCGGTGCTTCTTCTATATACCCGTTTGTGACCATGACATTGCAGAGCCCGGCCTGCTTGGCCAAACGAGCTGTTTCCCAAACAAATTCATACGCCACGGTTGGCTCATTGTACGTATATGCCAGTCCTATGTTTCCCTGCGGCTGATACTGCACGGCTAAAGCGACTGCCTGCTGTGGTGTCAGCGGCTGATAGGAAGCGGGCTGCTGCGAAATGGACCAGTTTTGACAAAAAGAACAGTGGAAATTGCAGCCCCAGAATCCCAGGGAAAGAATCCTGCTGCCGGGATGAAAGTGATACAACGGCTTTTTTTCGATAGGGTCCAGCGCAGCGGCAGTGCATTGCCCGTAATTTAATGCTGCCAGCGTACCGGCGTCATTGCAGCGGCAGCGGCAGCAGCCGCATTGCCCGTTTGTTAGCAGACAATGATGCGGACAAAGCTGGCATGTCAGGCTGCCGTCGGCATGGGTACGATAATATAACCCTTTTTTAACGGGCCTATTCATAGCGCGTAACCGTAAATCGATAAATATCCGGCTGTACCTGCGGCGGAATACCTGCTTTTTCTTTGGCAATAGCTATTTGCTGCTGCGGCGTATCGATGCCTTCTAAATCCGGGAGCAGCAGTCCCGTCTGGGCATGGCTCATGACGATGACGCCGTATTTTTTGGGGTCTAAGTCATCGACCGAGGCAACGGCTTCTGGTTCTCCCAAAATGTCAACAGAAATAGAAATATCCTTGAGTTCATCCGGACGGAGCGGCGTAAAGCGGGGATCTCGCGTAGCTGCAGATACGGCATTGTGGATGATTTCACTGGCAATATTGAGCTGCATCGGCAAAAACGTCCCAATACAGCCGCGAAGACGACTGCCTTTGTGCAGGGATACAAAAGCCCCTGCTTTGTCGCTCAATTCTTCTGGAATGGGTGAAGGAACCGACATGACCGTATGATGCTGCAAATAATATGAAATGCTTTGACGGGCCAGCTCTACATGAATATTGGCCTGGGCCGGCGTTTCCATAGGCCGCCGTTTGTCATCATTAACATACAGCGCGACGCCGTAGCCGACGCCGAAAGGTCCTTCATACGAATACACCGGCATGATAGGGCTCATGTAGTGCAGGGCACCAAACAAGAAATAGACAGAAGGAAGGCCGCACATGCCGGCATCGTCAATCAACGACTGCGGCATAGACTGCAGCAGCGGCAAATCCTGATTTTGCAGCGCTGTCATAACTGTCTTGTCAAAAACAGCTCCCTGCGGTGAATAGCCGTTAGGGGACTGCGGAAGCAGGCGGTGTGACAAATCACCGGAAGCGACGACCGCAATACGCCGATGCAGGGTTTGAGCTGCTTTTACGACTGCTTTTCCCAACACCGTCATCGTATCATACTGATTGAAGCGGGGCGATAAGAGAACAATCGGCCCATCAAAACCGGCCTGTCTTAGATAATACAGCGGTACAAACGTTCCTTGGTCGATGGTGAGCGGATAGCCGTATTGCTGACTCCACGTACTGTCAATACGGTGCAGCGTGACGACAGATTGTGCTTCCCGGATGATTTCTTCAGCCAGCGGCATATCCGTGTTGACCGACATCGTTAGTTCCGGATAACCGAATGAACCGAGATTTCCATACAGCCGCGGTTCTGGAAAAATAGCTGCGCCGTCAGGAAATACATATGCATGAGGAGAAATAATGACGATCGTTTCTGGCTTTTGTGATACGATACCCTGTGCGGCTTCCTGCACAGCCTGTACCGTCTGTGTCATTTTAGCCAGTTCGCTGCCGCCTATTTCCGGAAGCATAATAGGTGGATGAGGCAGCAGTGCAGCAGCAACACAAATATAATTCATAATGACAGACCTCCTTTACTTGGTTGTAATCAAGAATCTTTATAAGTAAATTTTACAATAAAATGGAAGAGAGTAAAAGAACAAAAAAGAAGATTGCCTGAGCAGCCAACTTGTTTGCCGTCAGCCCGGCGGCTAACTATGACAATATGCAAAAACAGCCTATCGTTTTCTGATGAACCGATATATTCATCAGAAATACAGATAGGCTGTTTGGATATGACAATGCATTTAATTAGAAATTATCGTTTTTTAATTCAAAGAATGCCTGCGGATGAGCACATACGGGGCAGACTTTAGGTGCTTCTTCTCCTTCATAGATAAAACCGCAGTTGCGGCAAATCCATGTTTTCGTTTCAGGTTTTTTGAAAAC
>CAVKOP010000100.1:0-6094 GCA_963657835.1 Lachnospiraceae bacterium
CGAGCAGACATCGTCTTTCAATTTTCCCGGATGTTCACCTGTTTCCAAGACCATCTTGGCAGCTCCCAAAACCGTCTGGGCAGCAAACGTATAGGCCATCGGACGCGGCATGCCCTCTAAAACAGCGCCATCAGCCAATGCTTCAATAAACATATATACATACGCCGGACCGCTGCCGCTGAGACCGCATACGGCATCAATCAAGTTTTCATCCAATAGTTCTGCTTTGCCGAAGCTATTGAAAATATCCAGGACAGCCTGCGTTTCTTCGGCTGCCACCTGATCATTGACGGATACGGATGCCATGCCTTCTCCCACCATCGACGGAGTATTAGGCATAATCCGCACAATTTTCGTATGAGAAGGCAAATACGATGCCAGCTGTTTCATAGTCAAACCAGCGGCAATAGAAATAACAACGGTACTGCTTGTCAAATGTTCTTTTATTTCTGTCAATGAAGTGGGCATAACGTACGGTTTGACAGCCATAATCAATCCTTGTGATTTTTCAGCCAGCTCTGCTACTGTATCTACGACAGTCACGCCCGTTTCTTTGGCCAGGGCTTCTGCTTTGGCCTTATGGATATTATATACATATATATGGGCAGGCGGAATTAACCCAGATGCAGCTAACCCTTTGGCAATAGCCCTTCCCATATTGCCGGTTCCGCATATACCAATCGTCTTAAACATATGTTATCTGCCTCCTTTTTAAGGAAAAAGCCGGTATGTTTCATCGTATACCGGCTTCCTCGTCTTATGTTCTCTTTGTTATATTTTTACTGTTTAGCGCCTACTTCATCAATAGCGGCTTTGATTTTAGCTGCCAAACCCGTGATTTTGGATTTGGAAACAGAGCATACAGCTAACCGAATGCCATTGTTGAGCGGTACCAGGAAAATATTTTCCTTTTCCATGAAGTCGCAGACTTTCTGAGAGCCTTCCATAGGAATCGTAATAAAGAAACCAGAAAGATACGGCAGATATTTCAGGCCGCATGCCGAAGCTTCTTTCATAAAAATAGCAGCACGTTCTTTGATAAGTTTAAAATATTTAGCCCGTTCTGCATCCAGCTGTGCTACTTTAGCCGGGTCTTTGCAGATATTGGCCATCGCTTTCATGGCAGCACTATTGGAATTGGACCATGTAGCACGGCTTGTATACTGGTTGATAGCTACAAATTCATTAGCAACATCTTCGTTAGCCGTTACACAAATCATCGCACCCATACGCTGGCCGTACATCGTAAAGCCTTTACTGCAAGTATAAGCCACAACGATTAAGATATTATCCGGCAGATTGCCGAATTTTTTGAAGAATTTGCGGCATTCCTGTTTTTCGCCGCTATAATCCAAATACGCAACATCTGATACAAAAATAATATTTTTATCTTTTCCTTTAACGACTTCTTTTAAGAAATCCAATACATGATCCCAATCCGTATCGGATAAAGCAAATCCCGTCGGGTTATTAGCTGGTGAATTCATAATAATAACGGTATTGTATTGTTTATCGACGAGTTCCTGTACATTTTCTTTGAAGCTTTCCAAGTTAAATGTACCTTCTGCCGTAAGCAGTGAAAATTCGCGAAGCTTCCGGCCGTTATCCTTGCACATAGAACCATATGCGCCCCAGTGATAATCACTCGTAAGGATTTCGTCACCCCATTCAGAATAGTTGTGGATGACATGATGCAGTACGCCGGAACCGCCGGATGTAGCGCAAGCACGGATATAGCCATCTGGGCGGGATTCACCAAAACACTGGTCAATAGCAGCATTCAAGTAATCTGGATAGCCCTGAATCGGCGCATATGCGACAATTTCTTTAGGCGTTAATTCTTTATAAGCCTTTTGAACGACATCCAGCATGACCAAATCGCCGTTTTCATCCAAAAGAGAACCAACAGTACCATTAATAACTTTGTCGTTGCCTAATTTTTCAGCCAGTGCAACAGCACGGTTATTAGCTCCAAAAATCTTATCTTCAGCAAATTTACCTTTAGCTTGCGGTGCAGCTACGCTCATTACCATGAAAATCAACTCCCCATTTATGTTTACTCCTCATTTATACCACAATCAAGGCTATATGACAACAAGCACGTACCTATTTATGTTATGTATTCAAAATACAATTAGAAAACAGTTGTATAATGCGTTGTTTTATGTTATTTTTATAAAGTTATAAATAAACTTATAAATACAGGTATAAACTGGGGTAAATTCGAAATAATTTTACTTTATTTTTATAAATTCATTGATATTATTTAGTTTTTATAGTAAACTAAATTGAACATAACAATAAATAAGAAAAGGGGGCTATTATTTTTCGTTATTTATTTAATAAAAGGAGTTGATGGTATGTCATTTTTTAGTACGAAATCTATTGCACAGCTTCATGCCGATGCGGAAAATTCAAACCTTAGTAAAAACCTAAGTGCATTAGATTTAACATTTCTTGGAGTCGGAGGTATTATCGGTGCCGGAATCTTTGTGCTGACAGGGATTGCCGCTGCCCGTTATGCTGGTCCCGGTGTAGCCCTGTCTTTTATTATTGCTGGTTTCCTTTGTATTCTTGTAGGCTTAACCTACAGCGAGTTTGCATCTATCATTCCCGCTTCAGGCAGCGTCTATTCATATACGTTTGCGTCCCTGGGAGAAGGGATGGCATTTTTAAGCAGCTGGTCTTTACTACTCGCCTATACCGTAACGGCAAGTGCTGTTGCCGTTGGCTTTTCTGGGTATTTTTCTGGAATTATGTCTTCTCTCGGATATGCCATTCCAGAGTATTTATTAAAGACGCCAGCTGAAGGCGGTCTTGTCAATTTACCTTCTATCATTATTATCTTACTGCTTGCTCTTGTTTTAATTCGCGGTACCAAACAAAGCTCACGATTGAATTTTGCGCTTGTTATCATTACCCTGGCCGCTATTATTGGCTTTGTCTGCATTGCCGCACCTCGCGCTGACTTGACCAATCTTTCACCGTTTACACCGTTTGGCACCAAAGGCGTCATCAGCGGGGCAGCCATCGTCTTCTTCTCTTATATGGGCTTTGATGCTGTCGCAACATCTGCAGAAGAATGCAAAAATCCTGCCCGCGATTTGCCAATAGGTATTATCACATCCATTCTTATTTGTATGATACTGTATATTGCTGTATCGCTGTCACTGACAGCTGCTGTAAATTATACACAGCTCGATACACCGGAACCAGTCGCTTATGCATTACGTATCCTCGGCTGGGGAAATATAGCTAATCTCGTAGCAATAGGCGTTATTGCGGGGATTATTACGACACTTATTGTCTACCTTTTTGGTCAATCCCGTATTTTCTTTGCAGTTTCCCGTGACGGCATGCTGCCGCAGTCTATCTGCGCCGTTCATCCCAAGTATCATACACCGTATATCGTCACTACTATCGGGGCCATTATTATTGCCCTCGTTTCTGGGTTTGTACCTTTGATGCATATTGTTGAACTGTCCAATACAGGCACGCTGGCCGTATTCCTAGTAAACTTTATTGGCATTGTCGCCATGCGCCGGGCTCATCCGGAAGTACCAAGAAAATTCCGCTGCCCGTTCCTCTACGTCATTTCCCCAATCGGGATTATTGTTTGCTTCTATCTGATCTATGAATTATCTACGCTGACACATATGCTGTTTGCCGGCTGGATTATCTTAGGTCTAATTATTTATTATCTCTATGGACAAAAACACAGCACGCTCATTGAAAAATAACAACATGCATGATTTTTCCTAACAAAAAACAGAACTCGCTTTTATATAAACGCGAGTTCTGTTTTTTTTCATACAAATTACCATATAAAAGAAATGGTTGCATGGTGATTCCTGAACTGCTCCTCAAAAATTAGACTTCATTAGCGAAATAGTTTTACTATTTCGCTATTTTTTCATACAATACGCAAAAATGCCCTATATGGAATTGAGCTCTTCCAGCCTAGTTTTTCTTTGAAAGAGTATGCCTTTTGAATATGGTGTTATACCTTTCAGGAGTGTTCAAATATTCTAATGCCATTGATTGTTTTCTTAAATTCGTAGCTGTATTTCACAAAAAACTGACCTCCAATCGTTGGGTTTTAAGTCTAACAATTGAAGGTCAGTTTAGCCGTTTCATGCCACGGCCCTTTTCATTACACGTTACTAATCAAAATTATGTATTATCTGTTTTTTGCAGTGCGAACACGCTGAACTGTCGGTTTGCCATTTTTATCCTTTTGAATCGTATCGACGCGAATATATTCTAGTTCCGATTTAAATTCGTTTAAAAGTCTGTTAAGTCTTTCATCACTGCCGAATTTAGCATTCTGAGCTGCACCTTTCATCATCGCACGATAAATAATCGCAGCAAATTCGTAGCGCGTCATCATGGCATCCCCTTGGAAGCTGCCGTCCGGATAGCCTTCTACGTAGCCTGCCTGTGCCAGTTTTGTTACATACTCATAGGCCCAATGGTTCTTTGGTACATCTGGGAACAACGTATTCAAATCTGCATTGATATGAGAACCTGTCAACACATTAACAGGAGCAACAAGCTGCGCAATCAGTTTGTCCTGTGCTGCCATATGTTCACGCATCGCTTTGAGTTCCTTAGCCATGGCAACACGGGATGTAGATACGTGATTTCCCTGACCAAATTTAAAGCTTATACCAGCATTGAGCATTCTTTCTCCGTTGCCAAAACTGCCGCCAACAGAGAACATTGTATCTTCATTTGGACGATAATACGCCCCAACAGCTACGGCATTGGCGCCGCGGTAATTACCATACCCAGCAGCAAAATCCCATTTGTCATCCGGATCAAAATCCATCGGATGAAGCGCTGCCAACGCCGCAGCACCGGCACCGACTCTGTTGACCTTGGTGTCAAGGCTATTAATCCGACCATTTAAGTTAATAACGCCCTGATTTATTTTAAATAATTGGCCGCCATTTACAGCTTCTTTTGAATTCTCAGCAATGCTGCCATCAGCTACGTTTGTAATTTTCTGATTATTGGCATTGATTCCCTTTTCAGAAATATAGGTGTTCTTACCGACCATTACGCCTTTATCACTGATAGAAGTTTTACCTGCTGTAATCGTTCCCTTAGCAGTAATATTCCCCTTTTCACCTTCAATAGTCACATTTTCAAGTGAAATTTTCTTTTTATTCAAGCCTACTTTGTAATCTATTCCCTTCTTATCATTGATTTCTTCTACGACAATATTTTTATCCTTAGAAGAAACACTGCTGTGCTTTCCTGCTGTTTGTTCAATTTTAGAGACACGATTGTCTATATTTATTACCTTTTTGTCTATGTTTGTTACCTTTTTGTCTATGTTTGTTACTTTGTTATCTATATTCGTCATATTCGCAGTAATATCTGTAATATTCTTACCGATGGCAGTAATTTCTCTTTCTGTTTTAGTAACTCGTTCATTCGTTTGATAAAGCTGGCTACCATTTACAGCGTCTGTAGAGCCCTTTTCTATTTTTCCTACTGCAACACCGTTAATTTTTCCTTCTTTATCAATCTTAATTCTATTATTAATTACTACATTACCACTTTTGCCCATAGCAATAGATGCTTCTCCATTAGAAATGGATGTTATATTTTTTAACTTGTTATTCAAGGCCACTATGACATCCGATCCGAAATTGGAAATCTTAATATTTTGATCTCCAGTAAAATCAACAATAGTATCAGGAGTTATGTTATGCATCGAATAGGAATGTCTATTAGTTGTTAACTTCCACCCTTTAAAAACGGTATCTTTAACAGCCTTTAATTGTTCTTCTGTGGCAGCTCTTCCTTTTTTAGCAAAATCAAACATATCAATAGTCGTATTCGTTAAACCTGTAATATGCCCTTTGGTACCATCTATAGTAATTGGATGTTGAGAACCAATTCTAATAATATTATTGAGCTTTACATTATACGTAGTTATATTTTTTATTGAATCTGTGACAGATGTTACTTTTATATTATTATCACCAGTAACCTCCGCTCCTTTTGCATTAATAGTATAAATATCCTGTCCATTTTTTCCTTTTTTTAACGTAACAGAAACAACATTAGTACCTGCTTTTAC
>CAVKOP010000100.1:6104-7156 GCA_963657835.1 Lachnospiraceae bacterium
TTTTTCAACTGTGCCACATTAACTGCATCCGTATCTTCACGACCTGCAGCCAAATTAGTAATTTGCCGCGTAGTAGTTATACCCCATTTATCCGTACCACCCAAAGAAATAGCTCCAGTAGTGGATTTCCATATAGGGGACTTTATTTCATTACAATTAGCCCACAGCCCTATTACGCCACCTGGTGTTAAAGCTTGCGAACCATAGCCAAGTGCAACACTGCCTTCTTTAATTGCTTTAGCGTTCCCTCCTAAAGCAACTGAATGATTGTCCGCATAGGACGACCAACCTAATGCGACAGATTTTTCCCCACTACCGCTAAATGCTCCTATAGCAACAGATCCTCGATCATATGCTACACTTTGATTTCCTATTGCAATAGAACTTCCTGTCACAGCATGCGCATTGCAACCAATTTCTATAGCACATATAGCTTGTTGCCCCAGGAGTATACTCTCTTCATTATTAGGCAATACAATGCTATCGCTAACTGTAATATTCCGGAAATCATTAACCTTCACAAAATCTCCAATTGCAGTAGACTTTTCCTCTATATTTTCTGCAAAAATCAACTGAGTACCCGTCAATAAGCAAACTGCCATAAACGCTGTTATAGATACGGATTTAATCCGCTTTACTCCTGTTTGATGTGTTTTAGCAAATTCTGAAGCAACAACGTAACAATTCCTAGATTTATTCCAAACAACTTTATATAGCTTATTCATATAACTATTCTCCTTTCTAAAATTATTAATTAGTTTTGTCTTAATTTAAATATGAAATATTTTACAACTATCATTGACATAATATAGATTTTCTAGGTATAACTGCAAATATAATCAAAAAATGCATGAATCACCACCATTTCATAAGAAATTAAGTTGCCTCAATTTACACGAACAAATAATTTTAGGGAATAACATAATCAATTTCATTCTTCCTTTCACCCGTAGTGAATTGCTAAATACTCCCTTTAAAATTAGTTTGTTAAAAAAGCTTAATCACATTATATGAATAAACAATAACGCAATTCAAATCAACTAAAATTACAC
>CAVKOP010000101.1:0-7109 GCA_963657835.1 Lachnospiraceae bacterium
ACTATGAACTACAAACTGTATACAAAAAAGGGGCTTGCCGCTTCGTGCGGCAGCCCCTTTTGACTATGCGTGCATACTACGCAGGTATTACAGGAAGATGTATTTCAAGATAAAGATAATAGCCAGGAAATACATGAGCAGTGAAATTTTTTCTTTTTTGCCTGTGAGCAAGTTGATGATGACGTAAGAAATAACGCCAAAGGAAATGCCTTCGGAAATGCTGTAGCAGAACGGCATGGAGATAATCGTAATGTATGCCGGAATCGATTCGCTGAAGTCGTTGAAATCAATGCCTGCAACAGAAGTCAGCATGAGGAAGCCGACGACGACCAAGGCCGGAGCCGTAGCAAACGCCGGAATTGCCATGAAAAACGGCGAGAAGAACAACGATAAGGCAAAGAGAACGGCAACGCAGACAGCTGTCAGGCCGGTACGGCCGCCTTCACTGACGCCGGTAGCGCTTTCAACAAAAGTTGTCGTCGTGCTCGTGCCAAGCAACGCACCGGCTGTCGTTGCTACGGCATCGGCCATAAGGGCCCCTTTGATATGCGGCAGCTTGCCGTTTTCGTCCAGCATGTTGGCTTTGGAGGATACGCCGATTAATGTGCCGAGTGTATCGAAAATATCGACAAACAAGAACGCAAACATGACGACGAGAAAATCAAAGCTAATCATGTTGGAGAAATCAAGCTGGCCGAGAATGGGAGAAAGGCTGGCCGGTACGAACGAAGCGGCGCCGGCAGATAAATCAGGAATGACGCTGTACATATGCGCTTCCGGATTCGGCGTGTATAAGCCGGTCATTTCGCAGAGGACGGCCAAAATCCAGGTAAACAAAATGCCCCAGAGAATATTGCCGCGGACTTTCTTGACCATGAGAATAGCCGTAAAGAGGATGCCAATCATTGCCAGCAGTACCGTAATGCCGACTGTGCTGAACGTACCGGCAGCGACGGACTGTTTGAAGGAAAACAGAGAAATTTTGGTAGCTGGGTTGGCAACGATGATTTGGGCATTTAATAATCCAATAAGGGCGATAAACAGACCGATGCCGGCAGATACCGCTTTTTTCAATGTCATCGGAATGGCGTTAAAGATGGCTTCCCGCACATTGGTCAGCGATAAAATAATAAAAATGACACCTTCTACAAAAACGGCGCATAATGCCATTTGCCAGGTATAGCCCATCTGCAGGACGACCGTGTAGGCAAAAAACGCATTGAGTCCCATGCCGGGTGCCAGAGCGAAGGGATAGTTGGCAAAAAAGGCCATGCACAGGCAGCCGAGACAGGATGCAATAGCCGTTGCTGTCAGCACGGCTCCTTTATCCATGCCGGTGGCACTTAAAATCGTAGGATTGACGGCCAGAATGTAGGCCATCGTCATGAACGTCGTAATGCCTGCAAGCAGTTCTGTCTTGGCAGAAGAACCGTTGGCGGACAGATGGAATATGCGTTCCAAAATTCCGGAATCTTGTTCCATGATGATTACCACTCCTTTGAAAATGAAAAAATATAAAGATAAAATAGAAACATAAGGAATACTAAAATTATAGGGTCCCATGACAAAATAGGCAACTGTTTTTAGAAGAATTTGTAAAAGTTTTCTGAATAGATTTCAAAGAGAGCGGACAAACTAAGAGAAATGACGCAGTGCGTGCTTTTTCTTTACATTTTTCTTTACTTTTGTATGGGTACATGATATTATTCAATATATGGTTAGATGGACCATGGGAATGTGAGAATAAACTAAAAGCGAGGGATTTAAGTTGGCATTAATCGTGAAAAAGTTTGGCGGCAGCTCCGTTGCGACGCCGGACAAAATGCGTGCTATTGTACAACGTGTCTTAAAAGGCAAGCAGCCTGGAGATAAAATTGTGATCGTTGTATCTGCAATGGGGGACACGACGGATGAATTAGTAGCATTAGCAAAACAAATTACCTCCAAAACATATGGCCGTGAAATGGACATGCTGTTGACGACAGGCGAACAAGTATCGATTGCGTTGATGGCGATGGCTTTTCAGGAAGCAGGCCAAAAGGCGATTTCCTTTACAGGCGCGCAGGCAGGCATTAAGACGAGCGACGCCTTTAATAAAGGCCGAATTTTGGAATTAGAACCGGATAGAATCATGGAAGCATTGGATGACGGCAATATCGTCGTAGTCGCCGGATTCCAAGGCATTACCGGCCATGGTGACATTACGACGCTGGGCCGCGGCGGCTCGGATACGACAGCTGTTGCGATTGCCGGCGCTATTCATGCCGATGTCTGTGAAATTTATACAGACGTAGACGGCGTCTATACGTCCGATCCTCGTATTGTGCCAAATGCGAAGAAGATGAAAGAAATCACGTATGGTGAAATGTTGGAAATGGCTAAGCTGGGTGCCGGCGTTATGCAGCCGCGCGCTGTGGAAATGGGCAGCCGCTTCAGCGTTCCGATTCACGTACGGTCTACCTTTTCAGAAGACGAAGGCACTATTATCAAGGAGGATTGTTCTATGGAACTCAAACAGTATCTCATCCGCGGCGTAGCTTCGGATAAAAACGTTGCAAAAATTACCGTATTAGGAATTCCCAATAAACCGGGATATGCATATAAGATTTTCGCAGAATTGGCAGAAAAGCATGTCGATGTCGATATGATTGTACAGAGCGTACGCATTGCTAAAGAAGGCGTAACCGATATTACGTTTACGATTGCCCGTACGGAACTGGCAGAAGCCAAAGATGTATTGGCCGGTATTCGCAAGGAATTTCCGGTAGAAGATATTTTAATCGATGATAAAATGGCTAAAGTATCCGTTGTCGGCGCCGGCATGGCTGGCCATCCCGGCATTGCGGCAGGCATGTTCGGCGTCCTTGGCGACAATGGCATCAACATCGAAATTATTTCTACATCTGAAATCAGCATTACCTGCCTGATTGGCGAAGAAAGCGTAGATACGGCTGTCAAAGCAATTCATGCGCATTTCTTTGACTAATTGATTGAGGTGAATTCATGTCTGTATTGGATAGTTTTGTAGAAGAAATGCTTCAATCGGAAGTGCCTAAAACTGTCTTCATCAACCGTTTGATTCATGGACTTGAAGTAGAAAAGCCGCCTCAATTTAAGGTGCCGGCACCTAAGTATACCTTTGAATCGAATCTGCACGGTTTGGTATACGATTATCAGCACAAACAAGTGACGCTCTGTTATAAAGTGACGCATTCTGTATATACTGATATGACCGTGTCTTTTATGACGTTTCGGGCCTTGCTGGAAGGATTAGCTATTTGTATCCGAATGCAGAAATGGTAAGTAACGTGCCGCAGTCCCGCTACCGGGATTGCGGCTTTTATGTTGGAGGCGCTTTATGGTTTGCGGAATAGATATAGTACAGATTAGCCGCATGGAAGACTTGGTCAAGCATCACGAACGGTCACTCCGGCGTTTTTTTACAGACCGCGAGATTGCATACTGCCGGCAGCGGCAGTACCATCAGTATGCTTCGTTTGCCGGTATTTTTGCTGCCAAAGAAGCACTGTTTAAAGCCTTGGGTACCGGATTTAGACAGGGAAAATGGACTGATGTGGAAATTGACCATACGGAACTGGGGGCACCGTTTTTTCGGCTGTATGGGTATTATCAGGAGGCTGTACAGGCAAAAGCTGTGCAAACCCCAGCGGTGTCCATCAGTCATGATGGAGACTATGCAGTGGCCCAAGTCATCATGTAGTAAAGGAGACAGACAATGCAAAAAGTAAATACAGCAGAACAAATGAGAAACATGGATCAGACTGCGATGCATGGAAAATACGGTATTTTGCCGGCTGTTTTGATGGAAAATGCTGGTCATGCCGTAGCAGAACGGGCTGATTCGTATATCGGCGGCTGGGCAGGCAAGGATGTCATGATTTTTTGCGGCAAAGGAAACAACGGCGGCGACGGCTTTGTACTGGCGCGTCATATTTTGGCCGCCGGTGCCAGAGTGTATGTCTATGTGCTGGGCCATACCCAGGCATACTCCGAAGAAGCACGGCAGCATTTGCTGACGCTGCTGGCGTTGGAAGACAACGAATCATGCATCGTAACAAACTGCGGCAATGGCGACATAGACTGGCAGCTGCTGCAAAAACGGCTGCAGGCCAGCCAGGTGGCTGTCGATGCCATGCTGGGGACCGGATTTCACGGCGATTTGCGGGAACCGCTGACCTCTATCGTGGCGATGATTAATGAAACCGCAGCGGCAGGCAATTTGACGGTCTTGGCTGTGGATATACCGACCGGCGTCAATGCCGATACGGGAGCGGTAAGCGGCAGCGGCGAAGAAGAAAACGGGCCGGTGTTTGCGGATATGACGATTACGTTTGGTGCATTGAAGCGGGGATTGCTGTTGTATCCGGGCCGTACCTGTGCCGGTGCGATTGAATTGGATGCCATCGGCATGCCGGCACCGCTGCTGACACAGCCGGAAGAAGACCCGGCATATTTGCTGCAGGAATCGGATATTGCTGAAATTTTAGTTCCCCGCAGCCCGGCGAGCCACAAAGGCAGCCACGGGACCATCGGAATTGTGACGGGCAGCAGCGATATGGCCGGGGCGGCCCTGATGGCAGCGCACGGCGCTGTACGGAGCGGCGCAGGTAAAGTGTTTTTGCGCGTACCGGCTCAAACGGCACCGTACTGCATCGGCCGTCAGCCGGAAATCATGGTTCGCGGCGTAGGCAGTCATGCCTTCTTTACGCGTGAAGATGCCGCTTCGATACTGGCTGAAAGTGCATCCTGGTCTGTCCTTGCTATGGGACCCGGTATGGGCAAAGAAGCGGAAACGAAAGAATTTGTCAAATGTATGCTGCAGGGGACGACCTGCCCTGTCGTCTTGGATGCCGACGCGTTAAACATATTGGCCGATGAAAAAGAATGGATACGGCCCATGGGGCAGCGCATTATTATGACGCCTCATTTAGCAGAATTCAGCCGCCTCAGCGGCCTGCCGGTTTCAGAAATTCAAAACGACTTAATTGGTGCGGCCAAAGCGTTTGTTGCAGAATGGCACGTCAACTTGGTACTAAAGGGCGCGCCGACGATTATTGTTTCGGCCAAGACGGGCAATGCCTACGTCAATCCGACGGGCAATGCCGGCATGGCCTGCGGCGGCATGGGCGATGTACTGACCGGTATGACGGCGGCAGTGGCAGCCAGAGAAAGCCACCCGGACATCTGCAGTGCAGCCTGCGCCGCCGTGTATCTGCATGGCGCCGCCGGTGACCTGTGCCGCAAGAAATATGGTTCCTACGGTTTTACTCCCATGGAAGTAGCGGATGCGGTTCCCCGCGTAGTCAGTACCTTGGAAGAAAATATGGCAGTGCCGTTGCTGCAGGAACCGCTGATAGGAGGAACGTATCATGAAAAAATGGAATAAAGCGTTTTCCTGCCTGGCTGCTCTTTGCCTGGCCTTGATGGTTTTGCTGGGCGGCTGCGGCACCAACGCCACCCAAGGCCATGACAGCGGCACGCAGCGTGCATCAGCGGCGGCCGTAACCGACTCAGACAAGGCCCTGCATGTATCTATGCTCAACGTCGGGCAAGCCGATGCTACATTGATTCAATATAAAGGGAAAAACATGCTGATTGATACCGGCGATGTAGACAGTCGGGATGCCTTGGTCAAGCAGCTGAAGGATAAGAAAGTCAAAACATTGGATGTCGTTTTGATTACGCATCCCCACGGCGACCATTTAGGCGGCATGGCCGCGTTGTTCAAAGCATTTCCCATTAAACAGATTTATGATAACGGACAAGCTGCCAACACAGCGATGTACAAGAACTATTTAAAAAATATTAAAGCCAAGAATATTGCGTATAAAGCGCTGAAAAAAGGCGATACGATTACTTTGGGCGATGATGTGAAATTTGCAGTCCTTTCGCCGGGCAAACCATTTACGAAAGAAAACACTCAGGGTGTGTCGGAAAGCGGCTTGACGAATGACAACTCGATTGTCTGCAAAATGACGTACGGCACCTTCTCGATTATGTTTACGGGAGATGCGCAGAAAGAAGTCGAAGAACAGCTGCTGAAAAATTATAAAGGCGCGGAACTGCAGGCAAACGTGCTGAAAGTAGGCCATCACGGCAGCAAGACCTCATCGTCGCCGGCATTTGTAGCGGCCGTAAAACCAGCAGATGCGACCATTTCCTGCGGTGTCAACAACCAGTACAAGTTCCCGCATAAACCGACTTTGGATACGTTGAAAAAATATCATGTCAATGTATACCGGACCGATAAAGACGGTATTATTTCTATTATCAGCGACGGCTCTTCGTATGAAATCAAAAAGGAGCATTAAATGAAGAACGAATTAATCGGCAGTATTGACCGCATTACCGAACAGACAGCCTATATTCTCTTGAATGATGATGAACATGAACTGCAGTTTCCTGTAGAGCTCCTGCCAAAAGGGGCAGAAGAAGGAATGGCATTTACGATTACGATTGCGCGCAATGAAGAGGAAGAAGAACGCCTGCGCCAAGAAATTGCCGCCCTGCGAGACGAACTGGCGCAGCGGGAATAACACTGCGGGGTGAGAAGATGGACAAAACCATTTTTCTATCCAGGCGACATGTGTTATAATAAATGGCATGTAACAGAAAAGGAGAAGATAAGCGTGTTCAGAAAATTATTTATACTTCCGTTCCTGATGATTTTTTGCCTCTGCCCGCTCTTTATGTCGCAGGCAGCATCTAAAACGGAAATTACCAGTGTACGAACAGCGACGAGAAATGATGCCAACACACCGTTTGTGCGCACTGTTTTGGAAGTGAGCAATCGAGTAACGCCGCGTTTATATATTGACAAAACAGGTGAATATATCTACGTTACCCTGCCCAACACCAAGATGGGCAAAACCGTAGCCAAAGAATATAAGGCGAATACTAACGTAGTATCCAAAATATCGCTTACACAGCGTACCAGCGGCACGGATGTCAATTTTAAAGTGCCCAGACCGATTAGCAAAAGCGATATTAAAGTGTTTTCCCTGCCTGGTGCGACAGATAAAAACAAGAACGGCGCCCGTGTCGTCATTGATATCAATGATAAATCCGGCAAGGTAAAGCAGTGGAGC
>CAVKOP010000102.1:0-1012 GCA_963657835.1 Lachnospiraceae bacterium
GAGTATTTGCAGGGCAATGGCACCGCCCAGGATTTCTGCCAACGCCGTAGCGACAGACGCAGCCATGGCGGAAGCCAAAATGGGCCGTGACAACCAACGGGGCAGATACCGGGTGGCTGCTTCTGAAAGGCACAGCCCGGTTACAATTCCCAAATGGGCCGCATTGTGCTGCAGCAAAATCAACATAATCGTAGATAACGTAACCATCCATAACAACACACTGCCGTATTCGGCTCCGGCAGCCAGATTAGATGCCCAATTTCCCGGGTCAATAAATCCGACAGTAATTAAAATGCCGGGCCCGATATAACGCAAAATTTCACGAGCCCGGATACTGGCTGCATGGGGTTTCCCATACGCCGTCAATCGCAACATAATATACCCCTCCTACTTTTTGAAAATATTTCTCTTTTACATAGTATCATGTCAACAGCTAATGTACAACCCCTTTGCGTGGGAAGCAAAAAATAAAGGAGCATTCAGACGGTAATTGACGCAGAAAGCCGGAATGCGGGGTATAGGGGAGAAAAGTCTTGTATACTTTTGTCTGCTGCGGGATGAAGGTATGGTCAAGCTATTCTGTTGTTATGGTTTGTGCCAAACGGCTTTGGCGTTGCTGTGAGCCAGCAATTCTTCAATGGGAATATGAGCAGGGCAGATGTCCTGGCAGGACAGAGAGTGGCCGCAGGATTCGTAATACAGGCTGCGATATTCTCTCATGCTTTCTTGGATATGGCTGTCACAGGCTGCGCCGTCTACGATGCGAAAGGCGTTTACCGGAGCCAGGGCACCGGCAAAGGTGGGCCGGCCGTCAAAATTAGGGCAGATTTCCAAGCAGCAGCCGCATAACAGACAGCGTGAAGATTGGCGATGCCATTCTTGCGTCCAAAGAGACGAATGGTTTTCGGCTGTATGCCAAATTTGGAGTTGTTTCATCAGTGTATGCAGGATGGCTCGATTGACAATTAAATCGCGGATGACGGGAAATTTGCGCAGCGGTGCAATCGTAATG
>CAVKOP010000102.1:1043-4005 GCA_963657835.1 Lachnospiraceae bacterium
GTTGATAACCATGGCGCAGGCACCGCATTTGCGGACCATACAGCTGCACTGCCAGCCGATAGGTGGCACTTCACGGCCTTCCTTCGTGTGCAGGGGCGTGCGTTCGTTGAGGGTGCGCAGTGCTGCAGCAATGGAGTCGTCGCCTGTGCCGTTATAGAGAAATTCTTGCCAATATGGGGCCGTGTGAGGCGTATCTTGTCGTTGAATGCGTAAGGTATACATAGGTATCACTTCTTTTTAGGAATAGGCATAAATTGAATTTGAATGGTAGAACCGTTGCAGGATGCGACGGTTGTTTTTTTATACGCTGCATCATTGCGGTCGGGGTAATCGCTGCGCCAATGGGCTCCCCGGCTTTCTTTGCGGGCGAGGGCGCTGCAGAGCAGTGCTTTCCCCAGCAGGAAAGGCGGACTTTGAAAGTCGGCTATTTGGTTCAGTCCGTGTGTCAAGGACGCGTGACTGCGGCGCAGCCCTAGGGACTGGCTCAATACGTGACGCAGCATCTGCCATTCTTTTGAGGAAGGAGCCGGCGGTACAGGCGCGGCATGGCAGGAAACGCCGTAGGCAGAACCTGTCCCTTCAGCACAAGCAGTTTGAGCTGCTGTTATTCCTCCGTAGACTGCTCCCAATAGGGAATTGCCGCCTAAGCGATTGGCTCCGTGATACTGCGAAGCACATTCACCGGCTGCATAGAGATTTTGCCAAGGTGTACGGTGTGCCGCATCTACGTACAGGCCGCCCATAAAATAGTGAATGCCCGGTGCGACCGGAATCGGAGAGGTGCGAATCGATAGGCCCAAATACGTTTGGCAGTCGTCTTCTAAGCCTTGCAGTTTATGTTCAAATACAGCGGGAGCAAGATGCCGCATATCTAAATACACTGTGCTGTACTGTGCCGTCATGGCTTCTATTTCACGGGCCGTAATATCGCGGGGCATGAGATTGCCCAGTTCAGGATATTTTTCTTCCATAAAATAGTATGGCTGCCCTTGACGAAGCGTGTACAGCCGGCCGCCTTCGCCGCGGGCTGCTTCACTGAGCAGCATGCGTTTGCCGTTGCTCATGACAGTCGTCGGGTGATATTGAATAAATTCACCGTTGGCTAAGGGAAGACCCAGCCGAAACAGTTCGGCTGTCACGGCGCCTGTATTGGCAAGAGAGCCTGTCGTATGCTGAAACAGCCCGTGCATGCCGCCTGTGGCGATGATGACGGCATCACCGAGCAGTGTGATTTGCCGGCCCGTATACGTATCTTGGATGATGCAGCCGCCGCATACCGTGTGGTCATGACAAAGTGTGACAAAATCGTGATGAGAAAATCGCTGTACCAGGCCGCGTACTTCTTCCTGCCGGAGGGCATCTATAAGGGCAGTTACCAGCTGTTTTCCTGTATCACTCTGCACGAAAGCCGTTCGTTTTTTCTTTTGGCCGCCAAAATTTCGTAAATCGATATCGTATGAATGACCGATGCGGTTGAAGGGAACACCCATGGCTGCCAACTTGGCAATGAGTGCCGGAGCGGCCTGGGTCATCTGCCAGACTGCGTTGGGGTCGGCCAGTTCGCAGCCAGCATGCATGGTGTCGTTGTAATGTTCTTGGGGACTGTCGGCTTCCCCCTTGGTGTTTAAGGCCCCGTTGATACCGCCTTCTGCCATAACGGATTGGGATTGTTCTGAAGGCTGGGCAGAAACGAGATATACGGTGTGATTTTTTTTAACTGCCGTCAAAGCGGCAGCCATACCGGCCAATCCAGCACCGATGATGATAATTTTTTTATTCATAGGTATTGCCATCCTGCATAATAGTAAATAAGACTGCCAATCATAAACAGATAGAAAACGAGAAGAATGCTGTATATATCACAAGTACGCGCGGCAATATGCGGCATCCCCAATGCTAGCAGCAGCGGGCGTATGTTGAGCCCTATGTGGAGAAACAGGGTGCTGACAAACAGAAACTGCACAACCAGCTTGAGGGCGGTAAATTCATACAAAATATATTGCGTGCCCTGCATACTGCCAAATACTTGCCAATGAAAGACAAACAACAGCAGGACCGCTATGCCGCTGAGACGGCGCAGCCAAAACAGCCGATTGGCTTGGCCGTACCAGAAACCTTGCTTGTGCTTCAGCGTACGCAGCCAGCAGCGGCAGCCCCACAGAATATGAAAAATGGCCAGTATACCGGCCAAACAGCCCATGAAAGCAGCCGGACGTGTACTGATGCCCAGCAGCATAAAACTGCCCATAGCGCCATGCCAAAGACAGAGTATCACAAGAAGCGCTGTCAAAATAGTAAACAGTTTTCGCATGGTATTACCTCATTTCATAACTTTTAAGACGGAGCTGTATTGCAGAAACTTCGTCAGCAGACTGCAAAAAAGAAGCCGGTACCATGGCTGTTTCATACTTGTTGATGCGCAGGCGGGAGCGAAGCATGACGGCATTCATCGGGATGACTTGTACTGCAACGTGCTGAGCGGCGAGTCTGTCGGCCCAATGTCGGGCATATGTGCATAGGGCGGGATTGTCAGAAGGAACGTAGATATGAAATGACGCGTACTGCCAATCAGACAAAGAAGCTGTGCGATGAACAAACGAATCATATAATTGCTGCTGCGCTTTGGGCGCAGGCTGCTGTGACGGCGCAATGAGCACGACATACTCTCCAGACAGTTTTTCACCGGTTGTCGATTGATGTTTGGGCGTGGCACCGCCCAGGACATCTATAGGAGAATGGAGCACGCCGCCCATGCATACTAGAAACAATCCTGTCAGCGCCATGACATAGAGGCAGCGTTTATGTGAACGCGTAATAGGTATCATAGAGTTTCACCAACTTATTTTTTTGTTTTGAGGGAGTATATCAATTAGTATAGCATACTCTCGAGAAAAAAATATAGTTCATCGTTGTGTATTTTGACAGAAAGCATAAGATTTGCTAAGATAAAAAAATCTAAACA
>CAVKOP010000102.1:4015-4639 GCA_963657835.1 Lachnospiraceae bacterium
GTTTGGAGGGATTGCAATGGCACGTATTTCATATGGTTTGCCTTTAGTTATTTCTTTAGCAGGAACGGTCGGGTCCTTGGCGTTTGGCTCTAAAAAAGGACATATTATCTGCGGGGCCGTGATGACCGGCATATCGATTTTACATGCGCTGCAGCATCGGCATGCCATGGCCGGCGGCATCAAAAAGAAAATGGATCAAGCAGCTGATTATATCCGTTTTCCCCATACGCAGCCTGATTTCTTCATGCGCGGCGTAGAAATTGCTTTTTATATGCCGGGGCGTATACGGCTGTACTGTTCACATTTGGAAGGCAATGAACATTATAAAGAACATATTGCCAAATATTTGCGGGCCTTTGCCGACGTGGGACGGGTACAGCTCAATCATGTAAGCGGCTCCATTTTGATTACGTACGATACAGAAAAAATTAAAGACTATCCTGATTTGACTCGTGTCGAAACGTATATCAAAGAGCATGCTCCGCACATACATACTGCCGTGAAATAGATAAGAACCTCTAACGGCTTTTCCTTTATAAAATATTGACTTTGATAACCGTATTCATATAAAATATGAGTATAGGATTCGTAAAGGAGGAGCAGACATGAAAGGATTGGTTATTT
>CAVKOP010000102.1:4688-7094 GCA_963657835.1 Lachnospiraceae bacterium
GGTTATTTATTCTACGCAAAAAAGCGCGACACGGCGAGTAGCTGAAGCTATTTTTGATGAACTGTTATTGGATAAAGAATTGGCAACACTGGATAACATACCGAAAAATTTACGAGACTATGACATCATTTTTGTGGGCTTTTGGATGGAAGAAGACAGTCCGACTGCAGAAGGAGCAGCGTTTTTGCAGTCGATTGAAGACATGAATGTTGCTTTGTTTGGTGCCATGGATGCCGTGCCGACAACGGAAACGGCGCGAGATTGTCTGCACCGCAATAGAGAACTGCTTCCCAAAAACAACACGTTTCTTGGCGGTTTTATTTGCCAGGCGCAGAAAGATGCCAATCAGGTGGCGCGGCCGACGCAGGGCGATATTTGGGGGGCCAAGGTATTTGCCAGAGAAATGTATTATTCATTACGAATCTAATGCATTGTATTTGAATACCATTGAGAAAATTAAAGTCTAAAAGCAGTGATTTATGCATGTTCATGAAACTATGTGTAAAATTCACTGCTTTTTTCATATAATTTTATGTCAAGAAAGAAAAAGTTTGTTATAATAGGAAATGTACAAAAAGGAAATAAACATGTAAGGAGGTGCGACGATGAAACGGAATATAGTACTTGTAGGCATGATGGGAAGCGGAAAAAGCCATATTGGGCGCAAGCTGGCACAACGGCTGGGCTGGCAGTTTGTCGATACAGATCGGCGTATTGAACGGGCTGTCGGCATGACTATTGCTGATTTTTATAATCAGGCCGGTGAAAAAAGTTTCCGCGAACGAGAAATCAACGTGCTGCAGCAAGTAAGCCGCTATCATGAGGCAGTCATTTCATTTGGCGGCAATTTTCCTATGAGCGTAGAAACATATCGCATATTACATCGACATGGTTTCATTATCGCCCTTTTATCCGAGCCGTTTCGTGTGGAAGAACGCGTAAGCCGCCATATTGGCAAACGGCCGACTGTAGATTATGAACATCTACGGGAATTTGTCCATCATATGATGCGTCAGTGGGAAGAAATTTATCCGCATTGTGATTGTTTGGTAGATACGACACGAGGCGGCGCGGCGCAGATTGTGGAAAATATTGTCAGCAAAATAGAAGAGAAAAACGTGCAGTTTATTGCGCGGGAGAAGAAGGAGTTTGAGGGAAAATGATTAGTAAAATTGGTGTCTTGACCAGCGGCGGCGATGCGCCGGGCATGAATGCTGCGATTCGCGGCGTAACGCGCTATGCAATTCAAAAAGGATTGACAGTAGAAGGCATTATTCGGGGATATGAAGGACTTCTCAGTCATGAAACCATGCCGCTGCAGCGCCGTGATGTAGGGGCCATCATTCACCGCGGCGGTACGATGCTGCGGACAGCCCGCTGCCTGGATTTCCTGGAAAAATCGACGCAGAAAAAAGCCGCTGACTATTTGAAGTCCTTAGAAATCGACGCCCTTGTCGTCATCGGCGGCGACGGCTCTATGCGCGGCGCACAGGCACTGAGCCAGTTTGGCGTTCCTACCATCGTTATTCCCGGCACGATTGACAACGACATGATGGGGACACAGTATACCCTGGGATTTGATACGACGGTCAACACCGTATTGGAATCTGTCAACAAGATTCGTGATACGGCATTTTCGCATGACCGGGTAGCCGTTATTGAAGTCATGGGACGGCATGCCGGCTTTATTGCGCTTCATGCTGGCATGGCTTCCGGCGCAGAAGCGGTCTTGATTCCGGAACATAAAGTCGATTTGCCGGGCTTGTGTGAACATTTGGCAGAATCCCACCGCATGAAGAAACTGAGCAGTATTGTTATCGTTGCAGAAGGTGCGGCTAAAGGGGCTGATGTCGTAGATTACATCAAAGAACATACCTATTTGGAACCGGCACTGACCGTGCTGGGGTATGTACAGCGCGGTGGGTCTCCATCGGCGTATGATGCAATTATGGCAGGACTTTTTGCACAAAAAGCCGTAGACAGTCTGATTGCGGGGACGTATAACTGCGTCGTCGGGTTGATTGACAGCCGCATTGTAGCTACCCCATATACCGAAGCAGAACATTTGAAATATTCCATTGATGAAAACATGTACCAGCTTGTTCATTGGCTGGGCCGTTAACTGCGATACAACGAAAGCTGTACGGCAGCGTAATTCCCATAGGTTTGTATGCGTTGAACCTATGGGAATTTTTTACATCTTATATGAAACGTTTTGGCGCGGCAGTGCGGCATTTTTTAGACAGAATATAAAAACGTAATTAAGGAGATACGAACATGAAGCGACAGCTGGGTATGCTGCTGTGTATTGTGAGTCTAGCCATAGGCGTGACAGCCAGTGCGGCAGCAGCTAATTATTCCGATGAGATGAAACTAACCGAACCAAGCAAGATTACGACACAAGAA
>CAVKOP010000103.1:0-594 GCA_963657835.1 Lachnospiraceae bacterium
AGAAGAAATCATTGATGAAAAAGAAACAGCAAAAGCTGCTGAAACTTCGGCAGAAACAGTAAAGCCGGAAGAAAAAACAGCAGAAGAATCTGCAACAAATGCGCCGATACAAGAACCGGCTACAGATGCTGCGCCGTCTACATTAGATGAACAAGTCAAAGCAGCTGTAGAAGATGCGAAGAAACCATTAGAAAACGAATAGGACTAGGCTTATGTGGAAAATACTGCATTTCTTTGCTCGTTTTTATACACCAGGAAAATTTATACGATTTATTCAGGGGACAGGACGCCGTATTCGCTTCATGCCCAAATTGCTTGCTATTTTCTACTGCATGCAGGATGAAGATACGCCTAAAGTCGTGAAGTTGGCTTTGATGGGGGCTTTAGGGTATGTTATACTGCCGTTCGATTTGATTCCTGACGGTTTTGCCGGTATAGGCTGGCTTGATGACGCTGCTGTAGTTGCCGCTGCGCTTCATTTTGCAGGGACGTATTTGAAACCGGAGCACAAAGAAAAAGTGCGCCATATGTTTCCGTTTGTAAAATTATAGGTACATAACCAATTTCGAGAAAGGAACAATCTCGGAATTGGTT
>CAVKOP010000103.1:604-7080 GCA_963657835.1 Lachnospiraceae bacterium
CAAACATACAGCATCATCGTAAAATGATATGAGTGCGTTTTATAATGGGAGTAGATAAAAAATGGTTACAATTATTGAAAAAGTGCGTTTTTATGAAACAGACATGATGGGAATTGCCCACCACTCGAATCATATTCGTTGGTTTGAATGCGGCCGCTGCGAATATCTGCGCCAGGCGGGCATTGACTTATTTGAACTCATGGATCAGGGAATATTATTCCCTATCAAACATGTATCGTGTGAATATATTTCGCCCATCAATTATGCAGACACCATTGTTATCGAAACCCGTCTTACCAAACTGACTCGGGCCCAAATGGTATATTCCTACCGTATTTTGCGCAAAGATGACGGAGCCGTATTGGCAACAGGAACGACGCAAAATGTCTTTACACATAAAGATACGGGAGCTGTTGCCCGCTTGGATGATGCACATTATAAAAAGCTGAAAGCATGGTATGAACAAGAAAAGAAAGCCGTGCAATAATGGAGGAGTGTTTAGTGGATAGGAATAAACAACCTATCGGCGTATTTGATTCCGGCGTCGGTGGATTGACCGTCGTTAACAAGCTGCGTATGCTGCTGCCGCATGAAAATATTATTTATGTAGGTGATACGAAACGAAATCCCTACGGGTCGCGTACACCGGAGGAAATCGTATCATATACACGGGATATACTGCAGTATATGACTGCGCAGGGCGTTAAATTAGTAGCAATCGGCTGTAATACAGTTACGGCAGTTGCGTATGATATCGTACGCTCAGAAGTACCATATCCGCTGATTGGCATGAGCCGCGGCATTGCTACGGCCAGAGAAATTACGACAACCAAGAAAATTGCTGTTTTTGCAACTGAATTGACGATTTCCAATCACAGTCATAAAAAAATTGCCGCTATCGATCCTGAACTTGAAATCATAGAACAGGCCTGCCCGGCATTGGCTAATCTCATTGAACGAGGCATTCTAAGCGGGGAAGAAATTATGTCGCCGCTCAGAAAATATACAGCACCGATTATTGCCTCCGGTGCCGACACTGCCATTTTCGGCTGTACGCATTTTCCTTTTATTCAGCCGCTGTTTGAAGAATTATGCGGCGATACGATAGCCTTTGTCGATCCGGCCCATGAAATGGCTCTGCAGACCTTGGATGTATTGAAAAAGGATAATTTACTTAATGAAGATGCTGAAAACGGGTATTTAAAGCTTTGCTTTACAGCAGAACCGGAACGGGGAAGCAGACTGGCGGAACATTTAATTCCGGCCAATGAATTTACTGTCGAAAAAATTTCCTTTGCCTAAGGGCAAATATATCGCATATTATTCATATTTTTAGTAAAAGGAGTCTTGAGCCGTGTTACTGTATGTATTAATCAATGTCGTAATTGCTGTTATCGGCATCATTGCCGTATTGTACCTGTTATTCCGCCTGTTTGCCTGGCGGCAGGGGGATGCCCGCTTTGTCATTGAAGCGCGCCGCCGTGCCCCCTTTACCTTGAAGGAATTGACAACAGATACTGCTGTATTTGAAACAGAAGTTCCATTTTATAATGGCGGACGTCAGTTGGGTACTATCATGGATTTCTATCCCCGTACACTGCTGCCGCGTGAACAGTACGATAAATGTGTCGTTCATTCACAGCTTGCCAATAAAGATGCTGAACGTGATGACAATTATTGGGAATCCGTCATTTATAATCCTGGTGACCATGGTAAAATTCGCGTCACGATTGCATTAGTCAGCAAAAATCATTCAATTCGCGAAGACTTAAAGACATTCCCGGATATGCCGATTGATTTGGTATATCAAGTTGTTTCTCGTAGTGAATGGTATATTCACAAAGCCCGTATTACCTTAAAAGCTACGGAAGTCCAACACGAACTGGAACTACATTAGGAGGTATATGGCAATGGCAGAATTAGAATTAATTCCTGTAAAAACAAGAATTCTTACAGATAAAGATGATATTGTAGATGTAATTGAAGAATATGCAAAAAAAGATGTCGGCCCGGATGACATTGTTTGCTCTGCAGAAAGTGTCGTTGCGATTACACAGCGCCGGTATACACGGCCGGAAGAACTGACGCCGTCCTGGCAGGCACGGTTAATGCGCCGCTTTGTTCCTGGTGAAGGCAGTATGGCAAGCTTGTATGGCATGCAGGCAGCTATGAACCTGGAAGGGGAATGGAAAATGCTGTTTTGCTTTATCATCGGCTTTTTGGCAAAATTGGTTGGCAAGACCGGTGTCTGGTATCAGTTGTGCCGTCAGGCATCGCTGACTGATGATGTTACAGGTACCATGCCGCCTTTTGATAAATGCATCGTATATGGTCCGGCTGAACCGGATAAAGTAGCTGAAAAAATCAAACAGCGCCTGGGCTGTTACGGAGCCTGCGTTGCCGATGTCAACGATTTGAAACGCTCTGCCGTATTGGGCCATTCCCGCGGCTTAGATCCAAAAGAAATTGCAAAAATCTTAATCGATAATCCCTTTGGCAATGCATCTCAAAAAACACCGATTGTTATTATTAAAAATTATGCCAAATTTGTAAAAAATAAAGCCAACACATCGACGGAAGGATAACACATATGAAGCAGACTATCGTACTGGCTACGCATAACGCTGGTAAAATTCGTGAATTAAAAACGATTCTGCAGCCACTGGGATATGATGTAAAAGCAATTCATGAAATTTGTCCTCATATAGAAGAACCAGAAGAAACGGGTACGACTTTTGCTGAAAATGCCCGTCTGAAAGCAGCGTATTATCTGCAGGCGACAGGACTTCCCTGCCTTGCCGATGATTCCGGCATTATTGCCGATGCGCTGCAGGGGCGCCCTGGCGTTTATTCTGCACGTTTTGCCGGGCCGGAATGTGACGACGAAAAAAATAATCAGAAGCTGATTCAGGAATTATCTGTTTTTCCTCCGGAAAAACGAACAGCACATTATGCCTGTGTTTTAATACTTCTCTTTCCGAATGGCCGTGAAATCGAAGCTGAAGGCCGCTGCGAAGGGGTTATCCGTGATTTTTACGCTGGTTCTAATGGGTTTGGCTACGATCCCTTATTTTATGTTCCGGATAAAGGAAAAACCATGGCAGAAATGTCTATGGATGAAAAAAACGCGATCAGTCATCGGGGCAAAGCCTTACGGAAACTGGCAGAGGCTTTATCATGAGCAAAGTATATGTTGGCATTGTCAGTGATAGTCACGGTCGCTTTGCTGCGTTAGAAAAAATGGTAGAACAAGCGCCTGATGTCGCTGCCTGGATTCACTGTGGCGATTATTGCGAAGATGGTGATGATTTGGCCATATATACAGGCGTTCCTGTATATGCGGTACTGGGGAATAATGACTTCATGACAGAGACAAACACCCCGGAATGCCGCAGCATTACAATTGGCGGTATTCGTATTGCCGCTATTCACGGTCATCAATGGTACGGCAGGCAGCGTTTGGAAAAATTAGCTGCGCTGGGAAAGCAAATGGATGCTGCACTTGTCGTTTTTGGCCATACGCACCGCCGTTTTTATGACATCGTAGATGGTATGCCGATTTTAAATCCCGGAAGCATCGCTTTGCCTCGTGACGGGCGTCAGGGGACCTATGCCATATGCTGCATTGAAAACAGCGTACTGACAGATGTACGCATGTATGAATTGACTAAGTAAACGTAAGTGGATTACTGTAACTCTAAAGTAAAGGTATGGATGATATGAAAAGTAAAGCAAATAAACTTAAACTATATGGTTTCAATAATCTGACCAAAACGCTGAGCTTCAATATGTATGACATCTGTTACGCCGTAAGTGACGAAGCAAGGCAGCAATATATCGAATATATCGATGAACAGTACAATGCAGAACGTTTGACGAAAATTTTAAAGAATGTTTCTTCGATTATTGGAGCGCATATTCTGAACGTTGCCAGCCAAGACTACGATCCGCAGGGCGCCAGTGTTACGATTTTAATTTCTGAAGAAGAAATAGAACAAGCTAAGGATGCTGACGTAGTATGCCATTTGGATAAAAGCCATTTGACGGTACACACCTATCCGGAAAGCCATCCTCAAAAGGGCATTATGACATTTCGGGCGGATATTGACGTATCTACATGCGGACGTATTTCCCCATTGAATGCTTTAAATTATCTTTTGGATAGTTTTGATTCGGATATCGTCACGCTGGATTACAGAGTTCGCGGTTTTACGCGGGACGTGAACGGAAAGAAATTGTTTATCGACCATCGCATCAACTCCATTCAAAATTATATTTCCCAAGCTACACGCAATCGGTATGATATGATTGATGTCAATGTATACCAAGAAAATATTTTCCATACCAAGATGATGGTGAAAGAGTCGGACTTGAACAATTATCTATTTAATATAACAAAAGATCAGCTGACAGAACGGCAGCAAATACAAATTCACCGTCTCCTGCGGCAGGAAATGCAGGAAATATTTCATGGGCGAAATATGCCGACTATACGGTAACCAAAGATCGGCTGCTGTCTGTTAAGATTGATGATGACTATCCGGCTGGAACCGGCAAAATACCAAGTCTCATGTCCGCACCGCCAAGGTGTTGAGCATGAGACTTTTTGTATACCGACAACCCATGCCCCCTCATGGTGTACGCAGCGACACAGCCGAGTTTTTCAGATGCCTTTTCCCTAGAAATCATGATACCATTCAGCTTAATCAGCACATCGGAGTGTAAAAAGAGGCATGAATAAAAAAGCTAGATATAGAATAGAGAAAAAGGAGGTTGCAGTAGGAAATGATATCCATTTATCTTCAAGGTTTGTCTCTGGGACTTGCGTATGTAGCCCCAATTGGCATGCAGAACCTGTTTGTCATTAACAGTGCTGTAAGCCAGAATCTAGGACGCGTCGCAGCCACTGTTTTGATTGTTACCTTTTGGGATATTTCTCTCGGGCTTGCCTGTTTCCTCGGTGTAGGTGCCCTGATGGAAGCGTTGCCGTGGCTGCAGAAGATTATCCTTAGTGGAGGAGGGTTGCTGGTCATGTATATAGGCCTCGGATTGGCCCGTTCCAAAGCAGATTTAAGTGGCGAAACCGATGTAAATCAGCCCCTTTGGAAGTTGATAGGCACCGCTTTTATTGTGACATGGCTGAATCCGCAGGCTTTAATTGACGGCACGCTGATGTTGGGTGCTTTTCGTGCTTCCTTGCCTTTAGGCGGTGATTCGTATTTTATTACTGGTTTTGCCTCAGCCAGTGCCATTTGGTTTAGCAGCTTAACTATGATAGTCCATATGCTGGGCCGTAAAATCAACAGTACAGTCCTCACCTGGCTGAACCGCATCTGCGGCGCTGTGATTATTCTCTACGGAATCAAACTGCTCTGCACGTTGGTGCAAATGGTTCTAGTGTAAAATTGTGGGTTTTATCATAACTATCTATTTATCTCCCACCTCTATAGGGGGAAGAGGTTCAAAAACGCCATGTATTATACGAGGGTTCCTGTTTTATGATATAATAGGGTCATATGAATTTATTGTCATATCAATTAGCTTGTAAGTAAGGGAGTGCTGTACATTGGATACAAAGAAAACATTGTGTAAAATCGGTCGTAAAATGAAAGAAGCCGGTTTAGTGGCAGCTTGTGACGGCAATATCAGTTTCCGCCGTGCAGATGGAACGATTGTGATTACACCATCAGGCGTACCTAAAGGCGAAGTAAAGCCTTCTGATTTATTGATATTGGATGCCAACGGTAAGCTGCTAAAAGGAAAGGGAAAACCTTCTTCAGAAACAGCTCTGCATATAGAAGTGTATAAAGCCAGACCGGATGTACAAGCGATTATTCATGCCCATCCAATTGTCGCAACAGCAGTGACAGTTGCCGGATTGCCCTTTCCCAGCAATATCGTTACTGAAGGCAGTTTGGTCTTGGGGCCTGTCGTACCAACCGTGCCCTATGCAGCTCCGGGAAGCCGGGAGTTAGCCGCTGCCTGTGCTGAATATGCAAAAAAAGTAAATGTCTTCTTGATGGAACGCCACGGCGCATCCGCTCTGGGAAAGGACTTAAATGAGGCATTAAACCGAATGGAAACCTTGGAAGCTGTAGCCAAAGTATATCGAGCTTCTTTAGCGTTTGCTGTCAATACGCATACCTTAGAAGAAATCAAACGCACGCAGGATTTAGCGTCTCTGTTGGAACAGTAGCCGCAGTGTAGAAGAACATATAAAACGAGGCTGTGACAAAATGAGAATTTGTAATTCATTTTGTCGCAGCCTTTTTACTATGCTGTTTTACGTGCGTAATTTGCAGCGTTACGATTCATTTTCTTCAAACTTCAAACAAAAAACTAAAAACGTTTAAAAGAAGAACTGGGTGCATGATGGCAAAAAACGTTATGCTGCACCCTCGGTTGCATCGTCATGACCGGCCGGATGCTATTGGGATGCGTCTTTTTTGCTCCAATCTTTAGGTTCAACCATATAC
>CAVKOP010000104.1:0-7075 GCA_963657835.1 Lachnospiraceae bacterium
GTCAGCAAAATCGTCCATTTGGCAGATGATATTGCGCTGAAACTGGCAGCGACGGATATTCGTATTGAAGCGCCGATTCCTGGGAAAGCAGCTGTTGGCATTGAAGTACCGAACAAAAAATTATCCGGCGTTACGATTCGCGACGTTTTGGATACCGATGCCTTTAAAAATACCGTCGGCGGCGTGCCGGTCAGTCTGGGCAAAGATATTGCCGGCAACCCTGTTATTGCTGATTTGACAAAGATGCCGCATTTACTGGTAGCCGGCTCCACTGGTTCCGGCAAGAGTGTCTGCATCAACACGTTTATTGCCAGCATTTTATTTAAGCAGCGGCCGGAAGATGTCAAACTTATTTTGATTGACCCGAAAGTCGTTGAATTATCCAATTACAACGGCATTCCTCATTTGCTGACGCCTGTCGTCACGGACCCCAAAAAAGCAGCCAGCGTGCTGCGCTGGGCCGTGCGGGAAATGGATGACCGGTATAAACGGTTTGCCTTGACGAAGACCCGTGATATTTCGCGGTATAATGAACTGCATCCGGAAGAAGCCATGCCGTTTGTCGTCATCATTATTGATGAATTGGCAGACCTCATGATGGTTGCATCCAATGATGTAGAAGAATCTATTTGCCGTCTGGCGCAAAAAGCGCGTGCCTGCGGCATGCATCTTGTCTTGGCTACGCAGCGTCCGTCTGTTGACGTTCTTACCGGCTTGATTAAAGCCAATGTGCCGAGCCGCATTGCCTTTGCTGTATCCAGCCAAATCGATTCACGCACTATTTTGGATATGGCCGGAGCTGAAAAACTGATTGGCAAGGGCGATATGCTCTTTTACCCGATGGGTGCCTCCAAGCCGCTTCGCGTTCAGGGGGCCTTTATTTCGGATGCGGAAATTGATAAAATGACGGAATTTATTAAACAGCAGGGCGGACCTGAATATGATGAATCCGTCCAAAAAGCACAGTCAGAACACAGCGACAGCGAAATCGACTTTTTTGAAGATGAATTGATGATGCAGGCCATTGATATGGTGTTGGAAACAGGACAGGCATCGGCCTCCATGCTTCAGCGGCGATTCCGCATCGGCTATACGCGGGCAGCCCGCATGGTTGATACAATGGAAGCCATGCATATTGTCGGTCCAAGCAATGGCAGCAAAGCCAGAGAAATACTCATGACGCCGGAAGAAGTACAGGCGAAATACCTGGATGGAAAATAGAAATACATCACAGGTACGCTATATATTGATAACTTAGCCGCATTCGGTGTCTATAAAACGGGATGGTACATGAGACATTTCGTCCATCATGCACCATCCCGTTTTTTCAAAAGGGTTATGTTTTGTATTAAGGGTTAAAAGAAAACCGTTTCATTTTATACCAGTAGTAAACACACTACATACTGCAAGCAAAAGGGGCTTGTCGCTTTGTGCGACAGCCCCCCTTTTTGCGTATACGGCAGTGTTTAATTTTTATCTTGTTTATATGCGGCTGCGTCAAAGGTACCCAGCTGTTTGTCGATGACGAGTGCATTGACGACAGAACCGGCGACGTTGAGCATCGTGCGGGCCATATCGATTAAGGGATCGATAGCCAGAATGGGGCCGATAAGACCAAAGGAAGAGGCCATACCGACACCGGACAGGCTGACGGATGCGGCCATCGTTGCCGTGCCGGGGATGCCGGCAATGCCGAGAGACCCAAGGCTGACGACGATGACAGTCATGATCATCATGCTGAAATCCATCGGGGAACCTGTGAGGTTGCAGACGTAGACGATGAGAAGAGACGGAAAGATACCGGCACAACCCTGCATGCCGGCAGTCGTGCCAAAACCGGCGACAAAACTGGCCGTTCCCTGATTGACACCTAATTTTTTGACAAGCGTTTCAATCGTAACCGGCAGGCAGCCGACACTGGAACGGGACGTAAATGCTAAAATCAGCAAGGTAATAGCTTTTTTTAAATAATGAACCGGATTGATACCGTTGAGGCTCAAAAAAATCAGCTGAATGATAAACTGTACAATAATAGCTAAATACAAAACGAGAATAAATTTGCCTACTTCTAAAATACTCGTCAAGCCTTTTTGGGCAATGGTGTTGGCCAATAGTGCAATGACGGCCCAAGGCATGTAGTCGAGAATCAAGAGCGCCATGTTCATCATGGCCTTGTGCAGTCCATTGATGAGGTTTTTCATGAAGGCACCGGCTTCAGGCATATCAGCTTTAATCCACCAGACAGCGCGCCCGAAGAACGCACCGAAAATGACCATGCCGATAATGTTGTTTTTCACCATGGCATCGACGAGATTGCCTGGAATCAAATGGCGAATTGTCGTGGCAATACTGACGATATCTTTGGCTTTCGCATCAGAGGCAACCGCAGCGGCGTCACCGCCGACATGAAAGAGAATGCCGAAGAAAAGTCCGACGACGGCTGACACAGCGACCATGCCCATGGTAACAATAATCGTCCGTTTGACAAGACGACTCATGCCTTTATCGGAATCCATGTTGACGATGACATGGGCAATCGAGATAATGACCAAAGGAACGACAATCATCTTGATGAGGTCGATGTAGCCATTGCCAAATAATTGAAACCATGTCGTTGTTTCTTTGACAAAGGTTACGTCCATGGGTGTGTCGGAAAAGCCGGACATAATCTGCATGCTAAGACCCAATAAGGCGCCGAGAACCATGCCGACTACTACGACGAGGGAAAAATCCATCTTGCGGACTCGGTACAAATAATGAATGACCCAAAATAACACAGCCAGTATGACTAAAAAAATAACTGTACGATAATCACTAATGGTTAAAAAAGATTGTAAAAATTCATCTACCATACCGTACATCTCTCCTTTCCTTTTTACTGCAGTGTATAGTAAAACAGTAAAAATCATGTAACATCATACTATAAATGTGGATAGAAAACAATATAATTCATGCAGAATGAAAAAGAGAATTTGGGTATAAAAAAACATGAAGGGAATGAAATCCTTCATGTTTTTTATCACTATGAGTTAGCATATGTATTCCCAATACACGTGTTCTTCTTCAATCACACCCTGCAGCAGCATGGTACCGTACCCGGCAATGGAAAATACTTGGCAAAGATACAGTGTTTTGGCAGCTTCATTGTGGGCATACGTATCTATGCGAATGACTGTACAGCCTGTGCGGAGCGCATACTGTTTGGCAAAATTCAGCATCTGTGTGCCATAACCGGGCGGTATGCATAGTGTGTGAATAACCAACACTTCTGAATCGGATGCAGCATATTTCCAGGGCACTGCTTGGTATTCATCGGCCTGCTTTTGATTGAGAATCATGCTGGCGCAGATATGGCCCTGATCTTCTAATACGTACATCGTATGAGCAGGGATGTTGGCATGTGGAATGGGAATCGTGGGATATACGCCCTGCTGCCAATTAGAGGCCGAGCCATGCATCTTTTCATAGGCAAAGAGGGCGTCATAAGTAGCTGCAATCGGTTGTGCATCGGCAAGTTCTGCTTTTCGTAGTATATTATAGGCACTCCTTAGTCATTTACGATCATCGTAATTAAACGCTGAATGTGAATCGCCATCGTATCCAGGACGGGAACGGGCGTCTGCAGGCCCTGAAAAGCCAGCGGCAATTCTGTACAGCCTAGAATGACTGCATCTATATGAGCCGTATCCGCTAAACGCTGTACGATAGCTAATAATGCCTGCTGTGTCTGCGGGCGAACTATGCCAAGCTCTAATTCATCCGTTAACGCTTTTTCAATATAAGCCATTTCGTCTTCCCGTGGGATGACAACGTCTATACCGGCATCTGCAAATGTTTTTTTGAAAAAGTCTTTTTTCATTGTAAAAATAGTTCCTAATAAACCGAGTCGATGGTATCCCAAGCGGCATGCTTCGGCACAGGCAGCTGCCGGCATACTGACCAGAGGAATAGGAGAACGTTCTTGCAGCGCGTCAAAAACGATATGCGGCGTATTGCCTGTCAGAGCAGCAAATTCACAGCCGGCATGGGCAAGATTGACAAACCCTTGAGAAATGTAGTTTGTCAGTCCGGCATAATCGCCGTGGCGGCAGTATTCGAGTACTTGAAACACATCCAAACTTTCGATGGTTAAATTAGGAAAAAAGGGTTTTCCTAATTGTTTCTGTACTCCAAAAACAATGCCGCGATAATACGGAATGGTAGATTCCGGCCCCGTACCGCCGATAAGACCTAATTTTTTCATCATATAATATGTCGCCTGCTTTCTTTTAGTTGCCAATATGTCATAAAAAATGTACTATAGTATATGGAAAGTATACCATAAGCTAGAGAAAAATCAAGACGTAAAATATACCATAGTATACAAGACGCTGAGACAGTATATCCGGTCTGTTTTATGGATTTTGATAAAAGCGAAAATACTATATAAGAAACTAGCACTGTACATGAAATGACAGAAAGGAAGAAGGATATGATGGATTTTGCTAATAAAATAAAAACGCTGCGAAAAGAGAAACGGCTGTCATTGGATGAATTAGCTATGCGGTGTGATGTCAGCAAATCGATGATTTCCAAAATTGAACGCAATGAAAAAATGCCGACATTGCTTGTAGCCGCTAAAATTGCAGAAGGATTGGGAACGACATTATCCAGCCTGCTGGCAGAGCCGCGCGAAGCAAACGTCGTTGTGACCCGTAAAAAAGACCGCAGTGTCTTTTGTGATGAAGTAACTGGTTTTAGGCGCATGCTTCTTTCACCGCAGACGCAGACAGCCTCTTTGGAATTTATTGAAAACAGCATCCCTGAACGGGCCTCATCGCCGGCATTTCCACCGCATCGTCTGGGTGTTGCCGAATATATTACGGTTCGGCAGGGCACGTTGGAAGTTTGTCTGGATGAGAAAACGATTGTATTAGAAGAAGATGATTCGCTCTTTTTTCAAGCGCATGTAACCCATCAATTCAAAAATGCAGGACGCGGAGAATGCCGATATTATTTAGTAATCGACAGCAGAAATAAAGAGTAACAATAGGAGTATGAGGTGCGTTCAGCAACCAGAAAAAAAGGGAACCGCAATTAGTTAAAATTTTTAACAAAATGGCACGTACAGAGAAGCGTATAGTAGTATATAATTTTTATCTTTAATAGCTGGACTGCACAGTCCCTTTTTTCTTGACATCAGTATAAAAAAAATTTACAATTAAAGAAGCCGGTTTGATACACTGGTATATTTTGCATAATTGTAGGTTTTTGAAGATGATGTAAACAACACATACTCATTATAAAAAAGCCGGACTGGTTGTTCGGCTTTTTTTTGTGAAAGAGAAAAGGAGGAGGTGACATCAATACATGTTGGCTATTATTGCAGCGGCAGTCGCCTGCGGAATTATCGGGGCCGGTACAGGTTACTTTTACCGCAAGAAAATTGCGGAAGGTAAAATAGGTCAGGCTGAAATCGAAGCGCAGCGTATTTTGACAACAGCGCAGCAGAACGCAGAAGCCCGCAAGAAAGAACTCGTTCTTGAAGGAAAAGAAGAAGTACATAAACTGCGCAGCGACGCAGAACGGGATAATAAAGAACGCCGCAACGAATTACAGCGCATGGAACGGCGCCTGCTGCAAAAAGAAGAACATTTGGACAAAAAATCTGATTCCATGGAAAAGAAAGAAGAAGCCTTGCAGCGCAAGGAAGAAGAAGTGTCTCAGGTACAGGAAAAAATTGAGGCGCTTCATGTGCAGGAAATGGCAGAATTGGAACGGATTTCAGGACTGACGTTTGACGAAGCAAAGGAACTGCTCCTGGCTAATGTACAGACGGAAGTTAAGCATGATACAGCGCAGCTGATTAAAACGTTGGAAGAACAAGCTAAAGAAGAAGCAGAAGGCAAAGCACGGGAAATCATTTCGACGGCTATTCAGCGTTGTGCTGCTGATCATGTAGCGGAAACGACAGTATCTGTTGTTTCGCTGCCTAATGATGAAATGAAAGGTCGGATTATCGGTCGGGAAGGCCGTAATATCCGGGCTATTGAAACGCTTACAGGTGTTGATTTGATTATTGATGACACGCCGGAAGCTGTTATTTTGTCATGTTTCGACCCCATCCGTCGTGAAATTGCCCGCATTGCATTGGAAAAATTGATTGCTGATGGCCGCATTCATCCAGCACGTATTGAAGAAATGGTTGAAAAAGCCCGTAAAGAGGTCAACCAGAAAATTCGTGAAGCCGGTGAACAGGCTACGTATGAAACAGGCGTACATGGCCTGCATCCGGAATTAATCCGAATTCTGGGCAGACTGCGGTATCGTACCAGTTACGGACAAAATGTACTGCGTCATTCTATTGAAGTATCTCAGCTGGCAGGCATTATGGCTGCTGAACTGGGTGTGGATGAAACCTTGGCCAGACGGGCCGGCCTTATTCATGATATTGGCAAAGCCCTCGATCATGAGTTGGAAGGCACACACGTCTCGATTGGTACAGAAGTGGCCAAAAAATATGGAGAATCCAAGATGGTTGTCAATTGCATTGCCGCTCATCACGGCGATGAAGAACCGCGCAGCGTAGAAGCTGTTTTGGTTTCAGCAGCCGATGCTGTTTCGGCAGCACGTCCGGGTGCTAGAAGAGAAACACTGGAAAATTACTTGAAGCGGCTGACGAAGCTTGAAGAAATTGCAGAATCCTTTGATGGTGTTGAAGACTGCTTTGCTATTCAGGCTGGACGTGAAATCCGCGTTATGGTCAAACCAGAAAAACTGGATGAATCCGGTTGTGTGCTTTTGGTTCATGATATTGTGAAACGAATCGAATCCGAACTGGAATATCCGGGACAAATCAAGGTTGTCGTCATTCGGGAAACCCGGATGATAGATTATGCAAAATAACAATGAATATAAATCCCTTGCCATTTGGTGGTCAAGGGATTTTTTTTGAAGAAAATAAAAAAAAGTAAAAAAAAGACTTGCCAAAGGCCACGCTCTATGGTAGAATACTTTTTGTCGGAACGAGAGAGGTTCCGAAATATGAATGGCCTCGTGGTGTAGCGGTTTAACATGTCGCCCTGTCACGGCGAAG
>CAVKOP010000105.1:0-2220 GCA_963657835.1 Lachnospiraceae bacterium
CCGTTGGAACCATACAGCATGATGCGCCGGGAGGTGGCTTGTCATGCTTGATCCGGAGTGGGTATATTTCCGCATTCCGCCTAGTGAAATGACATTTGTTACGCGCATCATAGAAGGCTATGAATATTTGGGCGTCGTGACGGCGCTGGATGGCAAAGCGGGTATCGGATTTGTGCGAACAACGACAGATACAGCGGCCATAACGAGAGATATACTGCAGTCTCTGCCGTTTCCCGTTGCTGTGATATCGTACGAAGAAGCCGTGTCGTACCAAACGGCGCAGGACAAGGCATCATTAGACAGTTAAATTATATAGTATTATGAAATTTTATGAATATCGTTTGTATATATGCTTGACGTGAATACAAACGATATTTTTTTATATGTTTCAGTAATAACTATGTAAAAAGTTGTTCATAACTTGGAAAACAACTATTTTGCGACCTGATTTTCCTTTATCTTTATAAGAAGAATGGTGTATAATTAGCGTATAATATTATCCTATACGTACATATGTAGTATTAACGAAAGACACAGGAAGAAATCTGATGGAGTTGACAGCTTGTTTTTATCTGCAGCATACATATACAGAAACATGAGATTTCTTTCGCTAAGGAGGAATTTTGTATGAGAAAATCCAATTGCTTGGCCATGATTCTTGCCGGAGGGAAGGGCAGCCGCCTGGGGGTGTTGACAAAAGACCAGGCCAAACCAGGTCTTTTGTTTGGCGGCAAGTATCGAATTATTGATTTTCCGCTCAGCAACTGCCGCCATTCCGGGATTGGCACGGTAGGCATTTTAACGCAGTATCAGCCATTGGAATTGAATTGGTATGTAGGAAACGGCAGTTCTTGGGATCTGGATTCTGATACTGGCGGTACGTTTGTATTGCCTCCGTATACGAGTGACGGCGGCTCGAATTGGTATCGGGGAACGGCTGACGCGATTTATCAGAATTTGAATTTTGTCGATATGGTTGGCGATGATTACGTGCTTATTTTATCAGGAGACCATATTTATTCTATGGATTATGCAAAAATGCTGGCATTTCACAAAAAACATAAGGCTAAAGTCACGATTGGCACGATTCGTGTTCCTTGGGATGAAGCGAGCCGCTTTGGCATTATGGTAGCTGATGATACGATGCAGATTAATAAATTTCAAGAAAAGCCAGCCAAACCGGAAAGCAATTTGGCATCCATGGGGATTTATATTTTTAATCGGGATGTATTGAAATCATACTTAAAAGCAGATGCCCAGGATGAAACGTCCGAACACGATTTTGGCAAAAATGTTATTCCGGCTATGCTGGCAGATAATTTGCCGTTATATGCCTATCCGTTTGAAGGGTATTGGAAAGATGTAGGTACGATTGACAGCTTGTGGCAGGCAAATATGGATTTAATTGCCGACGAACCGCCGCTGGATTTGAATAATCCGGAATGGCGTATTTATTCTGCCAACCAGAGCATGCCGCCTCATTTTATTGGGCCGGAAGGCAGTGCCAAGAGTTCGTTGGTCGCAGAAGGTTCGGCCATTTTAGGCAATGTCATCAACTCCGTTATCTTTTACAATGTGACGATTGAAAAAGGCGCCAAAGTCAGCAATTCGGTCATCATGCCGGGGACAGTCGTAAAAAAAGATGCTGTCATTGACAAAGCGATTATCGGAGAACGGTGCACCATTCATGAAGGGGCTGTTGTGCATAACCAGGATGGCTCGGTAGCCGTCTTGGGCCGAAAGGAAGAAGTAACGAAACGCACGCAGCAAAAGGAGGCATAAACTATGAGCAGTGATATGATAGCGTTAATTAATTTGAGAAACGATGCAACGCTTAGTGAATTAAACGAAAAACGTCCATTGGCGACCATCCCTGTAGGAGGAAAGTTTCGCCTTATTGATTTTACCTTGTCGAATATCGTCAATGCCGGCATAGCGAATGTCGGACTGCTGCTGTCTTCACAGTCGCGTTCCGTGCTGGATCATATTCGTTCTGGGAAGGAGTGGGGATTGGCCCGCAAAGGGGACGGCTTATTTTATTTGCCGGAAGACGTAGAAGATATTTTGCGTCCTGTAGAAGGCGATGTGCCGGCGTATTATAAAAATCTTCTTTTTGTCAAAAGAGGCAATAAGCCGTACATTTTGCTGACGGGCTGCGATACGGTACAAAATATTGATTATGATGAAGTGCTTCATTTCCATCGCCGCCATAATGCCGAT
>CAVKOP010000105.1:2230-3129 GCA_963657835.1 Lachnospiraceae bacterium
GAGATTCGCTGAAAGCCGGAGAAAATTTGTATCAGCGGGGAATTTTGATTGACAGTGATATTTTCCAGCATTCTATCCGCCGGGCCTATGCCAAAGGATACAGTTATTTGATTACGGATATTTTAAAACGCAATGTCAACCGGCTTCGTATGTTTGGCTATCAGTATACGGGATATGCTAAACGCGTTGACTCCATTGATTCTTATTTCCAGATCAACATGGATTTACTCAATGCTGAAACGTGGCACGATTTGTTCCTTGCAGACAACCAGCGCCATATCTATACAAAAATCAAAGATGAAGCACCTGCTAAATATATGGAAGAATCTCATATCAGCAATTCATTAGTGGCCAATGGCTGCATCATTGAAGGCCGGGTAGAAAATTCTATTTTATTCCGCAAAGTCAAAGTCGGTAAAAACGCGGTTATCCGCAACAGTATTATCATGCAGCATACGTGTATTGGCGATGATGCGGAACTGGATTATGTAGTTTGCGATAAAAATACGGTTATCCAACCGGAAGCCGTGTTGTTGGGGACCAAAGAAAAACCGTTGTGTATTGGGAAATACAGCGTTATTTAAAAAGGGGCTTAGAACATAATGAAAAAATGGCAGGATAAGGAAGAATTTAAAAAGATATTTACCAAAAAAGCACATATATTGTGGGAAAAAGAACTGCATGATTTGACATTAAATGAAGTGTATCAAACCGTAGCCTATATGGTCCGTGACTTAGTCAGTGAAGACTGGATTTATACCAAAGAAAGATATATCGAAGAAAAAACCAAACAAGTATATTATTTTTCTATTGAATTCTTGTTGGGACGGCTGTTGGAATCCAATTTGATTGGCGTAGGCATGGAAGATGTCTGCCGGGAAGGATTGAAAGAGTTAGGC
>CAVKOP010000105.1:3139-6269 GCA_963657835.1 Lachnospiraceae bacterium
TGGAATTTGGATGATGTCATCCCGCAAGAACGAGATGCCGGCTTGGGAAACGGCGGTTTGGGACGGTTGGCTGCCTGCTTTATTGATTCCTTAGCTGCCTTGCAGCTGCCGGGTCATGGCTGCAGCATCCGCTATCAGTACGGGCTGTTTAATCAGAAAATTGTAGATGACCAACAAGTTGAACTGCCGGACAATTGGCTGGTTCATGGCTATCCTTGGGAAGTGAAGCGTGTAGATAAAGCTGTGAATGTCCGGTTTGGCGGCAATGCTTACATGCGTCCGGCTGATGACGGCGAACTGGAATGCGTGTATGAAAAGTATTCTTCTGTCCGGGCTGTGCCGTATGATGTGCCGATTATTGGCTATCACAACAATACCGTCAATACGCTTCGGCTGTGGCGGGCCGAATATTCGCGGGAAGATTTGTACCGTGAACTGTCGATTGGCGACCGCCATCGGGCTTTTCGGTATAAAGACAACGTCCAGCAGCTATCCCGTTTTTTGTATCCTGATGATAGTACAGAAGAAGGCCGGCGTTTGCGCCTGATGCAGGAATATTTCTTTGTTTCTGCCGGCGTGCAGAGTATTGTCCGCTATTACAAGGCAAAATACAAAACGAGTCTGTATCATTTTGACCAGTATATCAGCATTCATATCAACGACACGCATCCGGCATTAGTTATTCCGGAATTGATGCGGATTTTCATGGATGAAGAAGGCATGTCTTGGGAAGATGCCTGGAAGATTACGGTTCGGACTGTGGCCTATACCAACCATACGATTTTACCGGAAGCCATGGAACGATGGTCGATTCCTATGTTCCAGTCGCTGCTGCCCCGGATTTACCTTATTGTAGATGAAATTAACAAACGGTGGCTGAACGAAATACGAAAACACTATCCCGGTGATGAAAATAAAGCACGTGAAGTGGCTGTTTTGTGGGATGGACAGGTACATATGGCTCATTTGGCCGTATTGGGAAGCCACAGCATCAACGGCGTAGCAGAAATCCATTCGCAGATTTTGAAAGATTCGACGCTGCATCAATTTTATACGTGTTTCCCCAATCGATTTTCCAACAAAACCAATGGTATTTCCCATCGTCGTTGGTTGATTCAGGCCAATCCGCAGCTTACAGCATTGATTGATGAAGCGATTGGCACCACATGGCGTGTAGAGCCGGATCAGTTGTCCAAGCTGGAAGCGTTTAAAGATGACAGTGCATTTTTGCAACAACTGGACAAGGTTAAGACCTATCGGAAAGAAGTATTGGCTAAATATATCAAGAATAAGTATAATGTGAGTGTACGGACCGATTCTATTTTTGACATACAAATTAAACGAATTCATTTATATAAACGGCAGCTCCTCAACATTTTGCATATTTTGCATTTATACTTCCGCCTGAAAGAAAATCCGACGATTAAAATTACGCCGCGGACCTATTTGTTCGGCGGCAAAGCCGCAGCGGGATACGGCGAAGCCAAACAGACGATTAAGTTGATTAACGTAGTAGCCAATATGATTAACAGGGATCGTCAGGTCAACAAACAAATGCGTGTCCTGTTTTTGGAAAATTATAATGTTTCTTTAGGACAGCTGCTCTTCCCGGCAGCCGATGTGAGCGAACAGATTTCGACAGCCGGCAAAGAAGCTTCCGGTACAGGCAATATGAAATTTATGATGAACGGAGCCATTACGCTGGGAACGATGGATGGCGCCAATGTGGAAATCCATCGGGAAGTAGGCGATGAAAACTGTGTTATTTTTGGCCTGCGGGCGGATGAAGTGATGAATTATTATCTCCACGGCGGCTATTCGTCATGGAATATGTACAGTACCGATGCCTATATCCGCCAATTGATGAATGCTTTAGTGGACAGGTCGTTGAATGGTGAACATTTTGGCATGTTGTATGAATCACTACTGGATAGAAATGATGAATTTTTTGTTTTAAAAGATTTTGCGTCTTATTGTGATGCACAGCGAGAAATTGCTCGCCGCTACAAGCAAAAACAAGATTGGCTTCGTTCTAGTACAGTCAATATTGCACATTCCGGCTATTTTTCCAGCGACCGGACCATCAAGGAATATGCTTCAGATATTTGGCATATTCATCCAGTCAATTTATAAAGTCAGGGGGAATGCCCGATGAAACGTAATGCTATTGATGAATATAGTACCTTTTTGTATCATCAAGGTACCAATCATGCCAGTTATCAGTTATTTGGAGCGCATTTTACCGTATTTCGCCGCAAACCCTGCGTACGTTTTGCTGTCTGGGCGCCGCATGCCCAGGCGGTCAGCGTCGTTGGAGATTTTAATCAATGGGATGCAGCAGCCAATCCGATGAAGCGGAGCGAATATGGCAATGGCATCTGGGCAGCGTATATTCCCGGCCTGCAGGAAGGGACTATCTATAAGTATGCCATTACTACTGCTGCAGGCGACGTGATTTTAAAAAGCGATCCATACGCGTTTGCGTCAGAAGTTCGTCCTCATACCGCTTCTAAAATCACGAAGCTGCACTATGCATGGAAAGACAAGAAATGGCAGGAAAGCCGCAGCCAATATGACTCATACAGTCGTCCCATGTTAACCTATGAAGTACATCTTGGCTCATGGAAACGGGATGCTGACGGGAAAATGCTGACATACCGCGAGATTGCTGACGACCTCGTTTCGTATGTCAAAGACATGCATTATACGCACATCGAATTGATGCCTCTTTGCGAATATCCCTTTGATGGTTCTTGGGGATATCAAGGCACGGGCTATTTTTCAGCAACCAGCCGCTACGGCGCGCCGGAAGATTTGATGTATCTGATTGATGTGTGCCATCGTCAGGGTATCGGCGTCATTTTGGACTGGGTGCCGGGACATTTTTGTCGGGATGCCCACGGGCTGCGGTATTTTGACGGCCAGCCCTGCTATGAATCAGGCAATGAAGTCTTGGCAGAAAACAAAGAATGGGACACGATGAATTTTGATTATGGCCGGACAGAAGTGCAGTCATTCTTGATTTCCAGTGCTTTGTTTTGGCTGCGGCAGTTTCATATAGACGGCCTGCGGATTGATGCCGTTGCCAATATGCTCTATTTGGATTACGGGCATACAGCCGGCAGATGGC
>CAVKOP010000105.1:6279-7006 GCA_963657835.1 Lachnospiraceae bacterium
AGCATTTGAACGCGGCTGTATTTCAAGAATTTCCTCACGCATTGATGATTGCTGAAGAATCCTCGTCGTGGCCGCTGGTTACCAAGCCGGTAGACATGGGCGGCCTAGGTTTCAACTACAAATGGAACATGGGCTGGATGAATGATATGCTGCGGTATATGTCGATGGATCCCTTATTCCGCAAAGATAATCACAACTTGATTACGTTTTCGTTGTGCTATGCGTTTTCAGAAAACTTTATTTTGCCCTTGTCGCACGACGAAGTCGTCCATGGAAAACACTCGCTGCTGGACAAAATGCCAGGTGATTATTGGCAGAAATTTGCCGGCCTGCGTGCTTTTTATGGCTACTGGATGTCTCATCCCGGCAAGAAACTGTTGTTTATGGGCAGCGATTTCGGTCAGTTTATTGAATGGAAATATGATGACAGCTTAGATTGGCATTTGTTGGAATATCCTATGCATAAGGCCATGCATGACTACGTGCGGCAGCTCAACCAGTTTTACAGTACGCATCCGGAATTTTGGGAAGAAGACTGTGACTGGTCCGGCTTTTCTTGGATTAGCTGCGATGACTGCAACAATAGTGTGATTGCGTTTTTCCGCAGCGGCCGCACGGAAGATGCCATGACGGTGGTCGTATGCAACTTTACACCGATTGTTCGGCACTCGTATCGTTTTGGCGTACCTCGTCTTGGCACGTATGTAGAAGTGTTCAACAGTGATGC
>CAVKOP010000106.1:0-6953 GCA_963657835.1 Lachnospiraceae bacterium
GACATCAAGAACGGAGGATACCATCATATTTCATAAATAACAAACTGATTTTATTACCAACAAGTTCCAGTTAAATAAAATACCCACAACAACTTGACACTATCAAAGTAAAAAGTAAGCTTGAAAAAAATACATAAAAATAGTACAATACACAAGTGTACATATATATTGTACATTTGTGTATTTAGTATATAGGGGGGATTTTTAATGAAACAACTATGGTACATGTTCAACAAGATTAGTTTGATTCAGCAAATTATTGTTGGACTGATTGTAGGTATTGTAGTAGCGACAGCGCTTCCGGCTGTCGGCAAAGAATTATCGTTGCTGGGGATTTTATTTGTAGGGGCATTGAAGGGGATTGCGCCGGTACTTGTTTTTGTACTGGTTTCGTCTGCATTGAGCCGCAAACAGGACGGCCATGATTCCAACATTAAATCTGTTATTATTTTATATTTAATTGGAACATTTCTTGCTGCGCTGTTTGCCGTTTGTGTCAGCTTTGTATTTCCGCTTACGCTGCAGTTGGATGTAGCCGGAGCTGCCAAAGAAGCACCGGAAGGCATTGCCCAAGTATTGATTACGCTCCTTACCAACATTGTAGATAACCCGGTACATGCGCTGATGACAGGCAACTATATTGGTATTTTGGGCTGGGCCTGCTTGTTTGGCATAGCACTGCGCCGTGTATCTGCTGCTTCTAAAGAAGTCGTAGATGACTGCGCCGAAGCGGTTACGACTTGCGTGCAGTGGATTATTCGCTTTGCTCCCTTTGGGATTATGGGCCTTGTAGCTGATTCCATTTCTTCCAACGGCATCGGTGCTCTTCTTGGCTATGCAAAGCTGTTAGTACTGCTTTTAGGTACCATGCTTTTCTTTGCTTTTATTATCAATCCGATTATTGTATATTTCAAAATTAAGAGAAATCCGTATCCATTGGTATGGCGGTGCATCAAAGTTTCAGGCGTAACGGCATTCTTTACACGCAGTTCTGCCGCCAATATTCCTGTGAACATGTCGCTGGCTAAACAGTTGGGTGTAGACCCGGATACGTACACGATCAGCATTCCCTTAGGCGCTACGATTAACATGGCCGGTGCTGCCATTACGATTTCGATTATGACGTTGGCAGCCGTACATACACTGGGCATTTATGTCGATTTTCCGACGGCACTGTTGCTCAGTATTTTGGCCGCTGTAGGTGCCTGCGGTGCTTCCGGCGTTGCCGGCGGTTCCTTGCTTTTGATTCCGATGGCCTGCAGTTTGTTTGGCATTTCCAACGATTTGGCCATGCAGGTTGTTGGTGTAGGCTTTATTATTGGCGTGCTGCAGGATTCCACAGAAACAGCACTCAATTCGTCTACAGATATTCTCTTCACGGCAGCAGCAGATTTTGCCCGCCGCGGCTATCCTGCTTCGTTGGACAATCCCGTTGAAGTAGCGCATCGGCCGGCACAGAAATAATATATACAGACCGTATTGCGCATCTAATTAGATGGACAGAAAATACCCTCTATGCACGGCGCTTGACAGCCCGTGTACAAGAGGGTATTTTTGCTATGTCGATAAAAAGGCTGTACGTACTTGTGATGCTGTATAGGGGTGTTATACGAAGCAGTGAGCTCTTTGCATGACGTTTGTAGGTTATGGTTGGTAATGTGTTGGTTAGTGACACCTATTTTTATGTGACAATTTCTTTATTTTTTGCTGGGGATAGATTGATTTTTAGACGCATTTTGTACTACAATAATGGAGTATTTTATAGATACCGTTATCAAAGGGGTGGGAGCAGAGATGAAATGTCCTGTTTGTGGAACAGAATTTACGCCAAGACGGCCTAAACAAAAATACTGCTGTTATGAATGTCAACGATATGCCAACCGGCATGGCGCCAACGATATACGGCCGCTGCCCTCGCCTTCTGCGCCGGTTATTCGAGAATTTCACTGTCTCAAATGCGGGACGATTGTGCGAGTTACAGACCCGGCAGATGGGAGAATGAAGTTTTGTTCGCAGCATTGTGAAAAACTATACTGGAAACATTCTAAGAAAGTAAAAGCGCAGTCCGTGCATCGGGAATTTTTGTGCCGCCTGTGCGGTAAAAAAGTAGAAGTTACGGACCCGATGGACAGACGGCGCGTATTTTGCAGCAAAGAATGTCAAAAGAAATGGACAGGGCTGTCTGCTAAACGAAAACAGGAAATTTTGGAAGCAGCGCAAAGAAATAAATAAAAATTTCATACGCGTACATATAAATGACCCGCTATATGCTGGATACTGCATATAGCGGGTCATTTTCTACGCATTCGTATAGATAATTTATTATTTATGCCGTGTCAAATTGACTTCTTTCAACGGAATAAGATGTGTATGATGTTTCAGTTTGTGATAGAAATAAACGGCTAAAAATACAGGAATGCCGATATAGGCAACACTGGCGCCGTACCAGTCAATTTCTGTGCCCGTAAACGCAGAATAGTTTTGGCCGGCTGTGACGATAATGCACATGAGTAAGGCCAATAAAGGGCCGAAGGGAAAGAGCGTTGCCTTATATGGCAGTGCTTTCAAATCGTTGCCCTGTGCTACATAGGCGCGGCGGAACCGGTAATGGCAAATAGCAATACCAATCCAAGTAATAAAGCCGGCCATGCCGCTGATGTTGACGAGCCAGTCATAAGCTTTGCCTTCGCCAATGAGGGACGTGAGGAAAGCAGCCAGACCGAAAACGACGGTGGCAAAGAGGGCATAGGAAGGAACGCCTCGTTTGTTCAGTTTCAAGAAACATTTGGGGGCTTGTCCCGTTTCTGCCATCGCGTACAGCATACGGGTAGAAACATACAAGCCGGAATTGCCGGCAGAAAGAACTGCCGTCAAAATAACAGCGTTCATAATGGAGGCAGCGGCTGTCAGGCCGAAACGTTCAAAGACAAGCGTAAACGGGCTGATGGAAATGTTTTCGATATTGGTATTCAGCAAATTCGGGTCAGAATACGGAATCAAGAAGCCGATAACCGTAAAGGCGCCTAAATAAAAAATAAGAATACGCCAGAAAATAGAATGGACAGCCCGGGGAATATTTTTTTCCGGGTCTTCACTTTCGCCGGCAGCAATACCTATCATTTCTGTCCCTTGGAATGAAAAACCTGCGACCATAAAAATTCCCAGCATGGCCGTAAAGCCGCCGACAAACGGTGCTTCGCCAATCGTCCAGTTAGTAAAGCCAGGTGAGGATTCCGAGCCTAATCCCAAAATCAGACAGGTTCCGGCAAATAAAAAGACCAAAACAGTCAATACTTTGATGCCGGCAAAGATAAATTCGCTTTCGCCATAGGAGCGAGTTGATAGATAATTAAGAAAAAATAAAACACATAAAAATATGCCGCTCCAAACGGCAGCCGGTACGTCAGGAAACCAGTATTTCATAATCAGTGCGCCGGCAACCAGCTCTGCTGCTACTGTAATGGCCCAGTTGAACCAATAATTCCATCCCAAGGCAAAGCCGAGCGATTTATCTACATACCGATTGGCATAGGTTTCAAAAGAACCGCTTACGGGCAGGTAGGCAGCCATTTCCCCTAAGCCGGTCATTAAAAAATACACCATAATGCCGATAAGCGCATACGCAACGAGAGCACCGCCTGGTCCTGCACTGCTGACGGTTTCGCCCCCGGCAACAAAGAGCCCCGTGCCGATAGCGCCGCCGATAGCAATCATGTTCATGTGGCGGGCTTTCAGGCTGCGGCGCAGTCCCTGTTGTTTTTCTTCTTCTTGCATGTCATCACAACCTTCAATATATAGTATGAAAAATAAAACAAAGAAATAAACTCACTTGTACATTATACCGAATGTTTCGGGTGTTTACAATGAATAGGTATGGAGTTTGCTATGCAAAAATAAGATAAAGAGCGGGGAGTATATATCTTTCCTGCCTCTAGTCTCTTCTCATGCGGTACCAGGTGTCGTATAATAAGAACATACGAACTAACTACAGCATGATAACAAAGGAGAAACAGATGGAATTAACAGAATGTCGCCGTGAAATAGATCGCTTGGATAAAGAACTGACAGCTATTTTGGAAGCGCGCATGCATGTCGTGGCCCAGGTGGCTGCGTATAAAAAGGAACATCATATGGAAATCTTCGATTTGCGGCGGGAGCAGCAGGTGCTGGAGAAAATCGCTGCCTTGGCAGAGCATAAAGAATTGGCACCGTATTTGCAGAAGATTTATCAATGCATTATGGATGAAAGTAAAAATTATGAACGGGAGCATATGAAATAAACGTATGGCAGAATTATTGGAAAAGATACAGGGCGTCGTGGAACGAGTGCTTTTTGAAGCGGCTGATTCTGATTACATTGTATTTCGCATTCGCCGCGAAGATGAAGACACGCTGCTGACGGTTACCGGCAACGGTTCCAAACCCCTGGTAGGAGACAGGCTGGAAATCCAGGGACGCTGGGTACAGCATAGACGATATGGGCGGCAGTTGGCCGCTTCGTCTTGGAAACGGCTGCTGCCGGATACGACGGAAGGGATGGAACGGTTTTTAGGTTCCGGTGCCGTGAAAGGAATTGGGCCGTCTTTAGCTCATCGTATTGTAGCCGCTTTTGGCAGTGATACGATGAAGGTGATGGAAAAAGAACCGCAGCGGCTGTTGGATATTGAAGGAATCGGCAAAAAGAAACTTTCCATGATTACTGAGTCCTTTTATGAAGAAAAAAAGGTCAATGATTTGGCGCTGGATTTGGAAACCCATGGCGTTGCCGGCCGATATGCGGCACGGCTCGTGCAAAAATATGGAGATGACGCGCCGTACATTTTACGGGAAGAGCCGTATCGCATGATTCATGAAATCGATGGCATCGGCTTTAAGACGGCGGACCAAATTGCCTTGGCATACGGCATGGATCCGGAAGATGAAGAACGGCTGTCAGCCGGTTTGACGTATGTCTTATATGATATGACGCAAAACGGCAATGTATGTGTCCCTGATGCCGAATTAGTACGACGAGCCGCCATGATACTGCGGGCTGACAGCCTGCATCTGCATGATATTTTGCAGGAAGCGATTGCCATGGGACAGCTGGATACAGCGGCATATCAAGGAAATACATTAGTCTATACGCCGCAGTCTTATGAAGAAGAAGTATGTATTGCTGAACGTATCCGGGACATGACGGCCATGAAGCAGCCGAAGCCCCGAACCCATGTGGAATTGTTTTTGGACAGATGGCAGGATTCGTGCCACTTTTCATTGGCGGATAAGCAGCGGGAAGCCGTAGAAAAATCCCTGCAGTCCGGTATGCTGGTCATCACCGGCGGGCCTGGTACAGGGAAAACGACGGTCGTACAGGCGATTATTCGCCTGGCAGAACAAGAAGGCCTGCGGATTTTGTTGTGTGCGCCGACCGGCCGGGCAGCCAAACGCTTGGAAGAAACGACGGAGCGCAAAGCGAAAACAATTCATCGTCTGCTCATTCCCGATGGATTTAACGGTGACATGCAGGTTTTTGAATATAATGAAACGAAGCTGCTGCCGGCCGATTTGGTCATTGTGGATGAAGTATCCATGCTGGATATGGAAATGATGTATCATCTGCTGCAGGCATTGAGTCCGCGCTGCCGCTGTATATTAGTTGGCGACGCAGATCAGCTGCCGTCTGTAGGTGCCGGAGCAGTGCTGCATGACATCATTCAGTCCCAAGTCGTGCCGGTTGTGCGCCTGGATACGATTTTTCGCCAGCAAGAAGGCGGACGCATTGTAACGAATGCCCATTTGATTAATCACGGCCGCCTGCCTGTCGTCAATGCGGATGCGGAATTTCGGTTTGTAGAAATCCAAAACGAAGAAGAGGGGGCTGCCAAAGTCTGCCAGCTGTATGAAGCAGAAACGGCAGAAGCCGGAGACAAATTTGCTGTCCAAGTATTGGCACCGATGTATAAAAATCCCTGCGGTGTAGAACATCTCAATGCTGTGATTCAAGAAAAAACGAATGAGCCGCAAAAGAATAAAGGCGAATATAAAAACGGCAAGACGCTGTTCCGGCGCGGTGATAAAGTCATGCAGAAGCAGAACAATTACGACAAAGGCGTATTTAATGGGGATATAGGTGAAATATTTGCCATTCAAAACGATGTCATCTATGTGCGGTACCCGGAACAAGACGTCAAATACGAGGGACAGGAAATTGATGAAATTACCCTGGCTTATGCGATTACCGTTCATAAAAGCCAAGGCAGTGAATATCACACGGTCATCATGACGATTGTCAACAGCCATGCCATCATGCTGCAGCGAAATTTATTTTATACGGCTGTTACTAGGGCCAAACGAAAAGTTATACTGGTCGGTACCAAAATCGCTTTGCAGTCGGCAATACAAAATACACGGACGAGCCGGCGCTTTACACTGCTTACGCCGCGCTTGCGCGAGGAGGACGTATGTTAAATATACTGCAAGACGTATTGCTGCAGCTGTTATATCCGGCCCATTGTCCCGGCTGCGGCCAAACGGTGCCGCGGCAGGGGCAGTGGTGTCCTGCATGCTGGAATCGCGTCTGGCATCCCAGAAAATTGAATCACAGCCAAGCAGTACGCTGCTTAGATGGATGTTACTGTCTGGCAGATTACCGGGGTGCTGTACGGCACGTACTGCACGATTTAAAATATAACGGAGCAAAACGACAGGCTGCAGCGTGTCAGTCGTTTTTACGGCAGTTTCCCTGGATGCCGCGGTTGAAGAAAATAGATGTCGTCATTCCCGTACCGCTGGCTCCTGAAAAGAAGAACGAACGGGGATTCAATCAGACAGAACTCATTTTTCGTTCCTGGGCAGAAGCATATTGGCAATGGACTGACGGGCTGCAGCGTATACGCCGTACAGAAGCACAATGGCAGCTGTCTCGCAAAGAACGAGGCGGCAACGTAAAAAGAGCCTTTGAAGTGAAAGGC
>CAVKOP010000107.1:0-6951 GCA_963657835.1 Lachnospiraceae bacterium
GCAAAAATACAGTACAGTTGGGCAGTGTTTTTAATTTTGTATACAGCCATTGACAGGCTGTGCGGACATATGCCCGTGTCTGATGCTGATAATCGCTGTCCTGCAGTGCGGCTATGCCTGCCCACTGGGCCAATACATTCGTATTCCATACATCTTTTTGCGCTTCCATAGCGGCTAATTTAGCAGGCGGAACTACAGCAAATCCTAAACGAAGTCCCGGCAGAGCATAAAATTTAGTCAGGGAACGAATCACAAAGACATTGTCATACTGGGTCGGCAAAGAGCGAATCGTATATCGTTCTTCATCCTCTCGAAAATCCAAAAATGATTCATCTACTATAATATCTGTATGCGTTTCGGCTCCCCGTTTTACTAACGCTGTCAGCTTTTCAACGGGAAGCAGCGTACCTGTTGGATTATTGGGATTGCCCAATATGATGCAGTCTGCAGTATTACAAACCGCATACAGGGCCGGCCAGTCCATAGCAAAATCATCTTTCTCCCACAGCAGTAAATACGAAATCGATGCCTGACAGGACAGAGATGCTTTTTCATATTCACTGAACGAAGGAATCGGCAGCACTACCCGCTTGGGACGAAAGGCATGCATATAGACATAAAAAAGTTCAGCAGCCCCGTTTCCCAGCAAAATAGATTCATACGAAATATGATACTGAGCCTGCAGCGCCTGCTTTAACCGTGTTCCCTGCGGGTCTGGGTAATGAATCACATCATCTATGTGAAGTTGGATGGCTTCTTTGACCTTGGGAGAAAGACCCAACGGATTGATATTGGCACTAAAATCCAGCCACGGTGTCTGTATGCAATTGGCTTGATAAATATTGCCGCCATGTTCAAATCGCTGCATTGTTATCCCCTTTTTTCTATTTGCCAGCCGCCGCTGCTTACAACAGCCGTGCCCAGCAGTTTCATTTTTGTTTGTTTTTGTACGCAGGACGCTATAGACGCCGTATCAACTTTTTTTTCTGCCGCCGGCGGAAACAGCAGGGCCGCCACCGTACCACTGTGTCCAATGACTATGCCGCTGCTTTCATAGCGCTGTCCAATTCGCTGCAGGATAGGCAATTCCGGTCGGCAGCGCACCTGCTGATGCTGTACAGCACTGTATGTTGCAGCGCTGCCAACAGCAGCTGCTGTATACGGCTTTTTCAAATAAGCACAAGCCGCAGCGGCCTGTCTGCCATAAAAACGTTCTTTGGCATCATACTGCAAATGATAGGTTTCTGTATTCATGGTGCCGCCGGCATCAAACAGGATGAGCTGCAGCGGCGGAAATCTGCCGTATGCATGCAGAATCTGTCCGCTTTGATAATTTATAGCCACAATGCCGGGGCAAAAAACGCCGTCCGTCGGTTCAATAGATGCGGCAATATAGGCAATTTCCTGGGCTGTCAGTGTTTTATGAAACGCTGCGGCCACAGCAATGCAGACCGCTCCAATATCGGCACTGCTGGAAGCCATCCCCTTTCCTTCGGGAATTTCAGAAGAAAGGGTCAATGCAAAAGGAAATACTGTTTCTCCTATATATGCCAACGTTTTATAGACTGCTTTCTCCGCTTTTTTACCGCACAAGAGCTGCGGCGGCTGCCTATCTTCCACGCAAACGGTTGTATGCCAATCAATCGGACACGTTACAAGAAAAGGCTGATTTTTCCAATATCCCTGTACTAATTCGCCGCATGAGCCAGGGACACGAACGATAATTTTCATACTGACGCTACCACTGACACCATGCTGCCAGCAACACAGCCATGATAGTGACAGCATACATCAAATGAACGGTCTGCCGAATATGATGCGGAGCCAATGGTTGCAATGCATCGCCCATGTAAGCGCGAAATGTTGTTTTGCCAAAATACGAATTATACCCGCCCAAACGGATTCCCAGTGCGCCGGCTACGGTTGCTTCGGCATAGCCCCCGTTGGGACTGGGATGTTTGGCAGCATCACGCCTCATAATACGCCAAGCCATACGCCCATGATGGCGCAGCAGCACCGCCGCGATAATAAAAAACACGGCGCTGATGCGTGCTGGAATATAATTGAGCACATCATCCAGACGGGCTGCAAAGCGGCCGAAATACATGTAGCGTTCGTTTTTATAAGCAATCATCGAGTCCAGCGTATTGGCTGCCCGATATACTACGGCCAGCGGTACGCCGCCAATAGCAAAGAAAAACAGCGGTGACACAATACCGTCCGTCGTGTTTTCTGCTACGGTTTCGACGGCAGCCCGGACGATTTCTCCCTCATCAAGATGCTCTGTATCTCTGCCGACAATCCAGCCTACTTTAGTACGAGCCATCTGAATATGATGATGCAGTAAATAGTGATAAATTTCCATACCGGCCTTGGCCAGGCTGCGCGGACAAATCATAAAGGATAAAATCAGTCCTTGAACGGCATAATACACATATAAATTGTCTATATACAAGACAAGTGCCAACAGCAGCTCTGTAATATCATACACGATGAAAAGCGTAAGCAGCGACAAAATCATGCCGGCAATAAACTGCAGGCGCGGGCTGACTGTTTTATCATATAAACGGCGTTCCAGCCAGGCAATACATTTTCCAATGAGTGCTACAGGATGCAGCCTGCCCTGTGGGTCACCGATGATACTGTCAAAGAGAAAAGCTAATAGACATATCATTTTGAGGTTCTCTCTTTCATTATCTTTCGCAGTACGTCCATGCGCAAATGCTGCCGCACGATATGAGCCAGCCTGTCATAATTCTTTTGCTTTTCAGCACGGTAATTTCGGGATACAGGCAGGGCTGACAGTCCTTTCTGCATGCGCAGGGCGTTTACTATACGACGTCTAAATACATCATTGTCAAAAATGCCGTGCATATACGTTCCCCAAACCAATCCGTCAGTTCGAGCGCTGCCGTGAAGTTCCCGACAGGGTTTGCCGGCCCGTTCTGTCAGACAGATTGGATGCGGGACAGCGGTTTCGGTATCCGTCGTCTGCCCCATGTGAATTTCATAGCCTTCCAGCATATCACAGGAAATCGTCTGCCCGGCAAAATACAGCTCCCGGCAAACACCTTTTACTTGCGAAGTCATTTTTTTAGGCGAAAATACCGTTTCAATAGGCAGCAAGCCCAATCCCGGTATATCGGCCAATGCCGATTCGGTATGGGCCGGGTCGTGAATCCATTGTCCCAGCATTTGATAGCCGCCGCAAATACCGACAACAGGCGTTCCCTGCTGCAGTGCCTGTTGTATGTGTTGTTCCATGCCGCTTTGCCGCAGCCACCGCATATCTTCTGCCGTATTTTTGCTGCCCGGCAGGATAATCAAATCATATGCCGACAACGCTTCCTCTTCCTGCACATAGGTTACACTAGTATCCGTTTCGCCATCAAGGCTGTCGAAATCGGTAAAATTGGAAATCTTCGGCAGTTGAATGACGGCAATGCGGATATCGCTGGTCTGTGAAGAGGATTCCTGCTTATCATCCAAGGATACGGAATCTTCATCATCGATTCCCAGTTGTTCTATATACGGAATAACACCCAATACCGGCTTGCCGGTTTTTTCTTCCAAAAATTTTACTGCCGGCGTAAATAATGATACGTCACCGCGGAATTTGTTGATAATCAGCCCTTTTACCAAGGCCCGTTCGTCTTCATCAAGCAGCGCTAATGTCCCTACCAAAGCCGCCAATGAGCCGCCGCGGTCAATATCCGCAATCAGCAGGACCGGTGCTTGAGCGTATTTGGCAACCCGCATATTGACAATGTCATGTGCTTTCAGATTGATTTCTGCCGGACTGCCCGCCCCTTCAATGACAATAGTATCATAACTGCTTTCTAAGCGGTGCAATGCTTCTTTGACTGCCGAAAACGCTTTAAGCGAATAGCCGGTATGATACTCTTTAGCTGACATATTGCCGACAGGGTACCCATTGATAATGACTTGAGAGCAGCAGTTGCCTGTCGGTTTCAACAAGACCGGATTCATATCGACCTGCGGTGCCAGCCCGGCAGCTTCTGCCTGCGCTACCTGCGCCCGGCCCATTTCCCGGCCGTCTTGCGTCACGTAGGAATTTAATGCCATGTTTTGTGCCTTAAACGGAACGACTTTTTTCCCTTCTTGTAAAAAAATGCGGCATAATGCTGTCGCTAAAATGCTCTTGCCGACGTGGGAACTGGTCCCCTGCAGCATAATAAATTCTGCCATGCCATATAACTCCTTTATATCTCAGTGTTCATGCTATTAATTATAGTATACATTGCTGCGCTTGGGAAGATAAAAAACAAGTATGTACAGGCGAGCGCTGCGTTACCAATTTGTTTTGTCATCGTTATGGAAATGTTAGAAATTCGTAGTATACTATATAAATTATAAGGAGGTCTTTTATTATGGAAAGTTGGCTTATATATGCCTTTTTATCTGCTATTTGCGCTGCTTTTGTTTCTATTTTCGGGAAAATCGGGTTGGCTGGCATTGACAGTACAGCCGCGACGGCTATTCGTGCCGCCATCATGGCTATTTTTTTAATAGGCGTCGCTGTCGTACAAGGTCATATTTCAGCCGTCCCGTCTATTATGGGGCATCCAAAAGCCTTGCTCTGCATTGCATTGAGCGGTATTGCCGGAGCTACTTCATGGCTTTTTTACTTCTTTGCCTTAAAAACAGGTAATGTATCCCAAGTAGCGCCGATTGACAAATTAAGCGTCGTGTTCTCTGTCATCTTGGCTATCATTTTATTTGGAGAACACGTCACGTTGATTCACGGTATTGCCATCGCCCTGATTGCGATTGGCGGTATTATGATGGCTGTCTTTTAACATACTGCGGCAGAAAATGCTGCTGCTTTATCATACATACAAAGCCCCCTGGCTGTCGGCATATCATGCCAACCCGTCAGGGGGCTTTGCACTGTGCTGTTGATTTGTTTTTACACAAAATTACATTTTTACACCGCTGGGCACAAAGCTGCGTGCCATGTGAGCGATGATTTTTTCATACTTATCTTTCTTATCTGTTGGATATTCAACGGTAAAGGCTGTATACGTTTGATTTTTTTCATTGACATAAAGTTCACGATAATACGATTTTTTACCGTCTGTCCAGCCTATGGCATAACTTGTTTTTGTCCGAATATCCGTCGTCAATTCAGGAGAACCGTTCATGCCGATGTACATGCTGCGCCATTCATCGACAGAAAATCCCATAGGATTTTTGGCTGCTTCAGTTCTAAATACGGCTTTGTCTTTTGGATCTTGGAAGTAACATCCATCGCCATCTACCGTTTCATCGGCCTGTACTGCTGTTTTAGGAATATCGACGACATATCCATAAGCGCTATTGTAATACTGATAGTATCCTTTTTCATTCGATTTATATACCATAACAGCTTCTACGTTATCTTTGTTGGCACTTTTAATCATCATCGTGTCAGCAGCCATCGCCGTAGAACCTGCAATACATGCCACGCCGGCCAATACGAGAGCTATTTTTTTCATATTCATAGGGCTCACTCCTTTTTACATTGCTTCTTCACAGAATGAAGCCTTTCCAAATTAGGGAAAGTAATTACTACGCCAAAAATGATGTATATACAAGATAGCAGATATGGGGTCTCTCCCATATCTGCTATGTATTATACCATATTCATTTTTTAAAAGACAAGAAAATGGCTGCGCTTTTATGCAAACTGTGCCAAAGCTGTAACAATTTCCTTATGATAATTTTTTAATATCACCCAGCGGACTGATCAAACTAAATGTCAAGGTCAGCAAGTGAATACGATTTTCTTTGACAGCCGGATTTTCATGCATAACCAATACATTGTCAAGGAAATCATTGATAGCCGCAATGCCTTCCGACAATACAGCCGCAACACCATTATAATCATAAACGGCATATTTTTCCGGAAGGTTGGCAGCCATTGCCTGGCAGGCACTGTACAAGGCCTTTTCTTCTTCCGTTTCAAACAGTGTCGTATCGACAGTCGTATCCACAGCGTCTTTAATCATGTTGCTGACACGGGTGAATGCCTGCAGAAGATCTGTTTTGCCCATAATATCTGCATCAATCAAAGCCTGGGCGCGTTTAGCAGCTTCCGATGCATTCAGTGTATCTGTATGAAGTACGCAGTCAATAATATGATAATCCATGCCTTTATCCTGGAAGATATTCTTCAAGCGGAGTTTGAAGTAATCATCCAACTGTGCCATGACGTCAGCCTGTTTTTCTGCTTCTACGCCAAGCAGCTGCAGGATGAAAGCGAATACTTCATGGCAGTTCAGGTTCCAGCCGGCATCCATGAGGATGTTAAGAATACCGATAGTCTGGCGGCGCAGTGCAAAGGGGTCCTGCGAACCAGTCGGAATGAATCCCTGGCTGAACATACCTGTAATCGTGTCGAATTTGTCGGCAATCCCAAGAACTTTGCCCATCGTCGTCTGCGGCAGTACATCGCCGGCAAAACGCGGCTGATACTGTTCATTGATAGCTTCGGCAACATCTTTTTCTTCGCCGTCAATCAAAGCATATTCTTTGCCCATAACGCCCTGCAGTTCTGTAAATTCCATTACCATCTGCGTAGCAAGGTCAGCTTTAGCAAGCAGGGATGCCCGTTTGAGAGAAGCATCCGAAAGGCCGAGGTCAAGCTTTTGGTTGAGGAATACTGTAATCTGTTCCAAGCGTTGTGCTTTGTCATACAAGGTACCCAAGCCATCCTGGAAAACGATTTTTTTCAATTTTTCAGTATAATCAACCAGTTTATGCTTCTTGTCTTCTTCAAAGAAGAATTTGGCATCGTCAAGACGGGCACGCAGTACGCGTTCATTGCCGTGCTGTACGGTTTCCAAATGGTAGTCGTTGCCGTTGCGGACTGTCAAGAACAAATTCATCAATTTGCCGTCTTTGTCACGCATCGGGAAATAGCGCTGATGGTCTTTCATCGGCGTGATG
>CAVKOP010000108.1:0-6862 GCA_963657835.1 Lachnospiraceae bacterium
ATATTCGTATTTCCTACATCAATAACTAATAACATGATTTTTTACTCTCCCTGCGTAAATGAAGTAATATACGCCTAATATAATAGCAGAGTTTTTCCTTCTTGGATAGTCTTTACCGAAAATCCATCCCGTTTATTTCTTTTTCCTACGCTGCCCGTATAAGCAGCAAATGGGGCTGTCGCCCAAAGCGATAACCCCATTTGTTTACAGTTTTTAGTTTATAGCTTGTAATATGAAAGAAAAGGGATGGCACATCCTAACGAAATACGTTATGCGATAATCCCGTCTCCTTATTTTATGCGCTTAGTCAGCCGGACGAATATGTACGTCGCCTGCAAGTACTTTTTCTATGGCAGTACCTGTATCAACGAGCAAATTGCCATTTTCATCCAAATCAACAGCTTTGCCGCTGAATGTTTTATCACTGGCAATGACTTTGACTTCCTGCCCCAACGTACAAGACAAGACTTTCCATTCTTCTAAAATAGGCGCAAATCCCTGTTCTTGTGCTACTATATAATATTGTTCCAGCTGCTGCAAGATTTCTGCCAGCAGTTGATTGCGCTGTACAGGTACATCTTCCATGGCAAAACTAGTAACCGTTTTTTTCAACTCTTTCGATAACGATTTTTTAGATAAGGTTGTATTAATGCCGATTCCCATCACCAAGTAGTTTATTTTTTCAACAGATGCATTTAATTCTGTCAAAATGCCTACCATTTTTTTGCCATGAACCAAAATATCATTCGGCCACTTGATGCCGCAGTGAATTAATCCCATTTTACGCAGTACTTTAGTAATCGCTACAGCTGCTACCAATGTCATTTTAGATACTTCCATTGGCGGAAAATTGGGACGAATAATGACAGAAAACCATAACCCTTGGGCAAACGGCGACATAAAAGAACGATCCAGTCGGCCCCGGCCGCCAGTCTGTTCTTCTGCCACAATCACAGTACCATCGTCTGCGCCCTGGTCTGCTAATTTTTTAGCTACCGTATTGGTTGAATCAACTCGTTCATAATACATGATTTTTTTGCCAATAATTTGTGTATGAAGTTCATCCAAAATTTGTTCCGGCCTAATCAGTTCAGGTGCTTCTTTTAGACAGTACCCCTTTTTTGTATATGATTCAATTACGTATCCTCGTTGTTTTAGGACACGGATATGTTTCCAGACAGCTGTACGGGAAATGCCGAATAATTCGGAAATTTTTTGTCCAGATACAAATTCTCCTTTATGCGATACTAAGTAATCCAGGATATCCTGTCTCATATGTTTCACCTCTACTCAAACCTTATATAACGTTTTTCTAACACACAGACGCTTCTGAATGCATAATGAAATTGTAGCATAAAAGCAAATCATGTCAATACCAAAAATATATACAATTGTTATTCCATATTTCTCTTTTTATTATATAATATCCTAATATTTTTAACAAACATTAAACATTTTGTAAACAACTCTTCAATCTTTTTAGTTGCTTATATAAATAAAAGCTGCGAATATCTCGCAGCTTTTATTTATATTTTTATTCTTTTTCTTTATTATCAGGAATAGCATTGCCCCATGGGCTGATTTCCACCTGAGCAGGTGCATCCTGTGTGGTTTCTTTGGGTTCTTCTTCCGGTTTATTCGCTTCTGCATCCGGTGCAGCAGGTGTTTCTTCTTTTTTCTTATCTTCCGGATTTTCCAATGTACCGAATTTGATAAGATTATCTACCTGCTGATGATTAATCGTTTCGACTTCCATCAACGCCTTTGCCATATTTTGCAGGGCATCAATGTGTTCACGAAGCATGCGCAGTACATCGGCATAGGCTTCGGAAACCATGTCATGCATTTCTTGGTCGATTAATTCAGCTACGCCTTCGCCGTAGTTGCGGTCATGCCCTAAGTTTTTGCCGAGGAATACTTGTTCCTGCTGTTCGCCAAACACCATCGGCCCCAATTTAGTACTCATACCCAGACGAGTAATCATTTGACGCACAATACGCGTTACGCTCTGGAGGTCTCCCGAAGCACCGCTGCTGATTTCATGGAACACGATTTCTTCTGCAGCCCGGCCGCCCAAGGCTACGCGAATCTGGGCCAAATAGTATGATTTGGTTTCATACGAGCGGTCTTCTTCCGGCAGCATCATCGTATAGCCGCCAGCACGGCCGCGCGGGATAATCGTAACTTTATGTACCGGGTCGGCATCAGGAAGAAGGTACGCAATCAACGCATGACCGGATTCGTGAACTGCTGTCAGGCGTTTTTCCTTTTCACTGATAACATGGCTGCGCCGTTCCGGACCAAAGCATACTTTTTCGCTTGCTTCTTCTAATTCCGGCATATTAATTACCTTTTTATCGGCACGGGCAGCTAAAAGCGCCGCTTCATTGAGCAAGTTGCCCAAATCAGCACCGGTAAAGCCCGGCGTCTTTTTGGCAATGATATCCAAATCAACATCTTTGCCTAACGGCTTGCCTTTGGCATGTACTTCCAAGATAGCACGGCGGCCGCGCAAATCCGGACGATCTACCGTAATTTGACGGTCAAACCGTCCTGGCCGCAGCAATGCCGGGTCCAAAATGTCCGGCCGGTTTGTTGCTGCAATGGTAATAATTCCCTGGTTGGAACCAAAGCCATCCATTTCAACAAGCAGCTGGTTCAAAGTTTGTTCGCGTTCGTCATGACCCCCGCCAAGACCGGCACCACGCTGACGCCCTACTGCATCAATTTCATCAATAAAAATAATACAGGGAGCATTCTTTTTCGCTTGGGAAAATAAGTCACGGACACGGGACGCGCCGACACCTACAAACATTTCTACAAAGTCAGAACCGCTGATGCTGAAGAAAGGAACGCCGGCTTCACCGGCAACTGCACGGGCCAACAGCGTTTTCCCTGTCCCCGGAGGGCCAAAGAGCAGTACGCCTTTTGGAATTTTAGCCCCAATATTATTGTATTTACTAGGATTGCGAAGGAATTCGACGATTTCCGCCAATTCTTCTTTCGCTTCATCTTCGCCGGCAACATCTTTAAAGGATACTTTAATCTTGCCTTCACCATGCATTTTTGCGTGGCTTTTGCCAAAATTCATGACACGGCCGCCGCCGCCCTGGGTCTGCTGCATAATAAAGAACCATACACCGATTAAAATTAAAATCGGTAAAATGGAACTCAGCAGGTTCATCCACCATGAAGGCTGTTCCGGCGGCTTAGCAATGACATTGACTTCCGCATCGCGCAGCGCCGGCATAAGTGCTGAATCTGTCGGTGCATACGACGTAAAGGACGTACCGTCTTTCAGCTGGCCCACAATGGCATGGTCAGCTGTAATCTGTACGGCATCTACTTTTTTCTGTTCAACCTGATTCATGAAATTGGTATAGGAAATTTCTGATTTATCAGATTTATTCGTCGTAAATGCATCAATAATAGATACAGCAACGATAATAATCAGTAAGTATAAACTTACGTTACGCACAAATTTGCTCAAAATAATACTCCTTTCATTGGAATCTATTTTTAAGTGATTTTATCTAACCAATACAATCTTATCTTACCACACTTCCAGCAAAGCAACAATAACTTTTGCATAAAAACAAGTCTATACTGCACCATTTTTCTTTTGTTATTTTGTATATACTTCTTCTTTTAAAATACCGATATACGGCAGGTTGCGATACCGTCCGGCATAATCCAGTCCATAGCCGACAACGAATGCATCAGGAATTTCAAAGCCGTTATAATCTACAGGAACGTCTACCTGGCGGCGTGCCGGTTTGCTGAGCAGTGTAGCCAATTTAACAGAATTAGCGCCCCGTTCTTTGAGCAGCGGCACCAAATGGCTCAGTGTAATGCCTGTGTCGATAATATCTTCTACGACAAGGACATCTTTCCCCTGCACATCAGTATCCAAATCTTTGCGGACCATGACGGCACCTGAAGACGTCGAACCGGAGCCGTAGCTGGAACAGCTCATAAAATCAAACAATACAGGTGTATCAATAGCGCGTGCCAAATCTGTATAAAATGTAACAGCTCCTTTTAAAATGCCGCACATGAGAATTGTTTTACCGGCATAATCTTTGCTAATCTGCGCACCTAATTCACGTACGCGTTTTTTAATCGTTTCTTCTGTAAATAAAATTTCTTTTACATCCTGATGCATGGATATTCCCTCCTGAACACATTTACGTTATGATGTTGCTGTATCGGCTTGAACAACAACAGCCGTATCAGCGTCGATACAAACAAGGCTTCATACAAAGCGCTGTTCGTGTCGTATAGGCCAGCCATGTGCCGGTTTGAAACTGTTTGCCGGCACCTTTAAAAGCCAAATTTCGTACTGTTTCTACATAATGAAAGGAAATATTCTGCATACTCCCGGTAACATCATGACACAACAAACGAATTATGCGGCGCTGTATAGCCAAAGGCTGTACCAAAAACTTCTTTTTATCAATGCAGACCGTTTTCTGCTGACGAACAACCAATGCCGTATACACCCGCTCTGTTTCCTGCTGCAAAAAATCATCATCTGCCTGCGCCAACAGCGCTAATCGGTTTAAATCGGCAACAATAGCCGGATTATATTGTTTTAAATACGGCAGTAAATGCAGGCGAATACGATTTCTGGCAAATACGTCTGAATCATTGGTTTCATCATGGCAGGGCTGCAGCTGCTGCCTTTCAATATACTCGTCTATCTCCTGTCGTGTCAAGTCCAACAGAGGACGAATAATATCGCCGCTTTTAGGCCGCATCCCCTTCAGCCCGGATAAACCGCTGCCGCGCAGGACATGCAGCAGTACTGTTTCGGCTTGGTCATTGCGATGATGGGCCACCGCAATCGCCCGGGCCTGCCATTTTCGGGCTTCCTGCCGCAGCAGGCGGTATCGTTCTTCCCGCCCGACAGCTTCCAAAGACCGATGTTCTCTGGCGGCAATCGCCGGCACATCGCTGCAGCAGCATACAAACGCACAGTGCCTGCGCGCCGCTTCCTGCCGCACGCGTCCCACTTCTGCATCTGCAGCTTTGCGGATGCCGTGGTGAATATAACACACAAGCAGCTGCAGCTGATGGGCCGGAGCCAGTTTTGCCAATATATCCAGCAATGCCAGCGAATCCGGTCCGCCGGAACACGCAACCAACACCTTGTCACCGTCAGCAAACAATGCCTCGCGCTGGCAAAACGCCGCTACTTTTTCTAGTATTTTCATCGGCAGCACCTGTCAGTCGTTCCATCTTGAAAGGCTTCTTTGTAAAATACGCCTTCCAATAAATCCCGTTCGCTCATCTGTACAGCGTCTATATCATAATGCTGCAAAAAAGACTGCAGAATCGCCAACCCGGCTAAAATAATATCACTGCGTTTGGGCTGCAGGCCCGGTACATGCTGCCGTCCTTCCGGCGTCATCTGAAGCAGCCGGGTCATACGCTTTGCCAGTTGCCCTTGTGTTACCGTATATCCTGTAATGCGGCCCGGATCGTATACGGTCATTTCCTGTTCCATGGCCGCCAGCGTCGTCAGCGTACCGCCAACACCGATAACACGAACCGGCTTTTTCGGCAGGGGCAGCCACTGGGTTTCGCAATGGTCCCGAACAGCTGCTACGGTTTCTTCAGTCCAAATGGGACTTGCAGTCAACCGCACCTAGCGGATAGCTGTGAGACCACTGCACCGTCCCGGCCGTTCCCACAGCCACTTCCGTACTGCCGCCGCCAATATCAAGGACCGCCGTGCAGCCTTCTTGAGCAGCAGAAGAAGAGGCGCCGCAAAAACTAAAAGCCGCTTCTTCCGTGCCTGTAAGAGTACGGCAGTGCCAACCAAACCGCGACCGTATTTCTGCCAAAAAATCCTGTCCGTCTGCAGCTTCCCGAACGGCACTGGTAGCCACAGCGCATACGGGCATCGACTGCAGTTCCTGCTGCCATGCTGCCATAGCGGCTAGAGAATCACATATGCCTTGCTTAGACAGCCGGTGGGTCTTTTCTATATCCTTTCCCAGCCGGGTCGTTGCCAGTTCTTTCGGTGAAAAGAGCCAGCTCCCGTCATCCTGCCGGCGGCCTTTCATCAGCCGCAGCGAATTGGAACCTATATCAATCACTGCATAAGTTGTATGTTTCATCACTTTCTCCTCATATACATACAAAAAATCAGTTTTATAAAAAACACAAAAAGAGCATTCCCACAGGAATACTCTTTATTTTGCCTTGTGATTGCCTCGTTACGAATCAATCGGCATGACGCGCGCCGCGGCCGCCGCGTTTTGATTCCGTATTACGTTTCAAATCCATGAGGCGTTCATCACTTTCCTTCAAGAACTTACTGAGACGATCTTCAAAGGATAAGGATGAAGAAGAACGACGATTGGAATCAAAGCCATTGTGCTGCCGGAATTCATGTTTCGGACGAAATTCCGTTCTGGGACGAAATTCCTTCTTTTCCGGTGCTGGTTGGGTCTGCTTAATAGATAAGCCAATTTTTCCCTTATCGTCTACAGACAATACTTTGACGTTGACCTTGTCCTGAACTTTCAAAAAATCATGTACATCTTTTACATACTCATTAGCGACTTCAGAAATATGGACTAATCCCACTTTCTTGTCCGGAAGCTCTACAAATGCGCCAAATTTTGTAATCCCTGTAACGGTACCTTCCAACACACTTCCTACTTCGATTGTCATGCTGCTTTATATTCCTCCTTGTATGCTCCTGTTTTATAGAAGCGTATAAAATTATTATACCCATAAAATATAAAAAATTCAATTCTTTTTCTTTACTTTCTATAGGGAACTTCGCCGGGTTTGACCAACCCAAACTGTTCTCTGGCCTGCCTTGCTACTTCTTCTTTATCATTCAGAC
>CAVKOP010000109.1:0-6704 GCA_963657835.1 Lachnospiraceae bacterium
CTATATGATGGTCCATCTGATGAAGAAGCGTATTATCAAGAATTCAAACGAGAAGATAACGGGGTGTATGATATACCTCGTATCACGTCAGGCTATAAACCACCAGAACTCGATCTGTATTTTGAGTGCACTACCATTACATCGATTGGCGTTTTTAACCATTTTGTTCATCCGGATGAACTGTTTTATGAAGAAAGTAAAGACCTGACTTGGCATATGATGAGTGAAAGTCTTATTGCATTCTTGCATCAGATTGATACAAGGTATGGCTGGCTGACACCTGTTACGGCATCGGAAAGTTTGCCGTATTTTGATAGTTACTTTGATTTGGATTATCGTGTGATTCACAAGCCTGACGAACTGGAAATTCATTGCTGGCAGTATGTCAATAGTGCTTCTTTCTTGCTGCATTCGACGAAAGATATTGCGTCTACCAAGGGATGCAGTGTACAAAAAGCGGGCGATGAAACGTATTTTGTAAAAGTGACGGAACCGGAAGCGCATATTTATTGGAAAGGACAGTCATCATGAAAATCTGTTTATTGACAGAAGGATCGTATCCGTATGTCGTTGGTGGCGTATCTTCATGGGTACAGATGCTCATGACAGGGCTGCCAGAATTCGAATTTACCATTTATTCTGTCGGTGCCGAAGAAAAGGATAGAGGTCATTTTAAATATACCTTTCCTTCAAACTGCACAGGTATACAGGAAGAGTTTCTTGATAAAATTTTGGCGCTTCGTTCACCGGGCATGCTGGAAAAAACGTTGAATACATCACAGCGTCATGTGTTGTGGGAACTCGTGCGAGGAGAGAATCCAAGTGATATTTCTGGTCTTGTCGACATTTTTCATACGCATCGTTGGAAAAATCCGCTGGATATTTTTATGTCTTCCGATTTTTTTGATGTCATTCGCAAAGTCTATAAAGAACAGTATGGGTATCTGCCATTTACGGATTTCTTTTGGACTCTGCGCTCAATGCTGTTGCCGTTATTTTACCTGATTCAACAAAAACTTCCAAAAGCGGATGTATATCATAGTGTGGCTACAGGCTATTGCGGTGTTATCGGGGCAATGGCGGCAGAAATATATCATAAGCCGTTTATTTTGACAGAACATGGTATTTATTGTCGGGAACGGGAAGCAGAAATTATTAAGAGTGATTGGGCAAAAGGAGATTTTAAAAGCATATGGAGCAATTATTTTTATAATTTGGCTAAAATTGCCTATAAGCGCGCAGATAAGGTTTATACGCTGTTTGAACATAATGCCAAAATCGAAGCAGATCTTGGGTGCGATCCGAAGAAAATTCGTGTGGTTCCTAACGGTATTCATATGGAAAATTTTGCTAACATTCCCAAGCTTACAGATCATGGCGGTACGATCAATCTTGGCGCAGTCGTCCGGGTAGTGCCGATTAAGGACATTCTTACCTTGCTCAGAGCTTTTTTTCTGGTTCATCGAGATATGCCCAATACGCACTTATATATCATGGGAAATATGGAAGAAAATCCGGAATATGTAGAAACATGTAAGCGTATGACACAGCTTCTTCAGCTTGAAGCGGCTGTGGATTTTACCGGCACCGTCAAGGTAACGGATTATTTGCCTAAGATGGATTTGACGATTTTATCGAGTATTAGTGAAGGTCAGCCGTTGTCGGTACTGGAATCGTTTGCAGCTCATCGGCCGGCTGTAACAACGGATGTCGGTTGCTGCCAAGAACTGATTTATGGAGATAGTACAGACCATTTGGGAACTGCCGGCACTGTCGTACCGCCCCTGGATTTTGGTTCTATGGCGCGGGAGATATTGCGCTTGATTCGGGATTTTAAACTGCGTTTTAAGATGGCTGAAGTTGGATATGAGCGGACAAAGAGAAATTATACATATGAACAGTTTATCAATTCGTATCGGACTATTTATTTACAAGCTGGAAAGGAGAGAATGTAATGGCTGGCGTAGGATTTGAATTAAAAAAATTATTCCGCGCCCGTACGGTGGCAGGCCATCTCAAGGCGTATTCTTTTTCAGTGCTGATTACGACGGGACCGTTTATCTTACTGACCGGAATGGTATTGGCTGTGCAGTTGTTGTTTTTAGTATTTCAGGTACCGCTGCATGAAAATCATCTTTTTGTAGCTTCATCGGTATATGCCTTTATTTTTTCTCAGATTTTATCAGCAGGTTTTGCTAAGGTGGTTACTCGATACGTATCGGATTGTATCAGGATGGATGAGTATGGGGATGTAACGGCTTCTTGCTTTGGACTTATTACGATCCTTTTAATATTAGGCAGCATAGTGGCAGGTATTTTTTTCTGGCATTCACCGCTTTCGTTTTTGGAAAAGATGGGAGCCTATTTGTTCTTTTCACTTCTTTTAACGATTTGGGCTGAAAATGTGTATTTGACAGCCCTGAAAAAATTTAAAGCCTTGCTTTGGGGATTTGCAGCAGGCGTAAGTCTCAGTGTTCTTTGTGTCTATCTGTTGCTTAAAACAGCCGCTTTCACACCAGCTGTTTCAGCACTTATGGGTGTAGCGATAGGATTAGCTGTTATGTCCGGATTGTTTTTATCTCAGATTATTCGATTTTTTGGAATCCCGCGGGATGGCCGTCATTTTGCTTTTTTACCGTATTTCGACCGGGACTGGCGGCTTTTTGTATATGCTCTATTATTTTCAAGCGGCGTATTTTTACCGAATATTATTATATGGATGAGTAAAGACTGGGGAAAAACAGTAGCTGATACATACCGATACGCGCCGTTATATGATATTGTCACGTTTTATGCTTTTTTATCCATCTTGCCGTTAATGGTGATTTTTGTCGTTTATATGGAAACTCGATTTTATGAAACTTATGCGAACTATTTTCAGGCTATTACACAAAAAGGAAATTTTAATGATATTGAAGCTATGAGGAAAACCATGATTCATACCTTATGGTTTGAATTACGCAGTGCTATGGAATTTCAATTTTTGATTACCATGGTGTTTTTGGCTTGCGGTTCCTATATTCTTGCGTGGGCTCATATTGAAAATAAAGCCATTAATATGTTTGATGTACTGCTCATGGCGGTATATTTTATCGGTGTGTTTCAAATTTTAGGAATTATTTTTGAATATTTTGATGCCCAACGACAGCTAGTCCATATTTCGGTGGTATTTTTTGGGGCCAATGCGATGTTGAACATCTTAGGAGTCCTGTTTGCAGGAGAAACTAGCTATGGTTTTACCTTTTTCATCGCTGCGGCTATTTCCCTAGGATATGCATGGCAGCAGTTGTCCTATTATGTAAAACGGATTAATTATTATGTATTTTGTGGTCAGCCGATGTTTTATCAGCAACATGTAGGCTGGCCAACTCTGCTGGCGCGCCGTATGTATGGCCCGACAGTAGATACGATGGATAAAGAGGATGATGTATCATGAAATATAAAAATAGCCGAGGATGGCTGCCAAAGGTTGTACTAGCGGCAGTTTGTACGGCTGCAGGTGTGACTGTACAAGCAGCAAATGCGGACACGATGCACGAAATTCCTTCGGAAATCACATCGCTGCGAAATGCCCGCGATGAAATACGATATCGTCATCAAGCCGAAGCAGACGTTGTTCAGGCGAAACATGACTTGCAGCTATCTCGTCAAAATGCAGCAGAAGCGGTTACGGCTCGAAAAGAAGCAGCACATAACTTAGCTGCTGCCAAAGAAAATGTGATGATGCTGACACAGAATCTGAATCAGACACGCCAAGCCTTGGCGACGGCTCAGATTGCATTGGCTAAACGAATACAAGCAGCTGATGAAGCACAGCAAGCTGTAGCGTCGTATGCATCGGATCTAGAAATGGCACAACAAGATGTGGCAGACAAACAGCAGATGTACGATAATTTAGAAAGTCAGGCTCAGACCGTATCACAAGACTATGAAGAAGCCGTGCAGCATGCAGAGGCCGCGCAAAAGGCGAATCGTGAACAATTAGTAGCTCAAGCTGTCAATGCCGTAGGATATGAACTGAATCGTTTTGAAGAAGCCCAGGCCATGGTAGATGCTCAGGAAACTGATGCATCTGGGGACATTGAGGCATTGGAACAGGAGTATGATGAACAGCTCAATGCGTTAGATGCGCAGATGCAAGCGGCTAGTGATGATCTAGATGCAGCGCAGGCAGTACTGGATGCGGCGCAGGAACAGATGGATGCGCTTCGTGAGGCTTGGAATGAGGCTGAATCCCTGGCGGAAGAAAGCCGTCAAGAAGTAGCTGATTACCAAGCGGAGATCGTTAACTTGTCAGATGAGTTGGTGCAGGCCCGCAAAGATGAAGGGGAAGCGGAACAATACGATCGGGAAGCACAAGATTGGTTGAATCGGGCCGTTTCAGCGGAAGGACAGATGGCTGTCACGTTACAACTGCAAGAATATGCCTTGGAACATCTCGGTGAATGGGCTGGATTTTCTACGGGCATTGAGTATTATCACTGGAAAGGAGAACATACGGGATATCAGCTGTTTTTGCCGATTACCTATGCGCAGCAGAGCCGGATTCGCGGCCGCAAGACCGATATAGGCATGCGTACGGGATATTTCCGTTCTGATACGGGTGTCGCTCAGGGGACGGCGGCTGGTATGACGGATACGCAGTTAAGCATTGCAGTGCATAATGACCATGCTATTAACAGCGTGCGCTATCTATTGGATTTTAATTTACCGACGGGACAGCATCGATTTTATCAGCATGCTGTTGTTCCGGAAGGATTAGCTCATTTTACGGATTTTGGAGCAGGGTTTGAAGTTACACCCGGAGTGGAAGCTATTCACCAATATAATGAAGAAGATAGTTTGATTGGGCGTATTCAGTATACCTTCCGCAGTCACTATGAGTATTCAAAAGAAGTCAAAGGCCGCAACGTTTCACCGGGAGATATCTTTCATCAGGAATTAACATATCAGCATGCAGGTCCAACGGTGCAGTATTCGGTTCAAGTGCATCACAGTTCAAGTTCCTCTGCCAGTCAAGATAGTATTTTCTTAGATGAACTTGGTATATGGCATGCAGGAAACGTACAGCACTATACGGATGGTGATGAATGGGGCCTGCGGCTTTTCTACAATCGCTCGATAACGGATAAAAATGAGTTGTCGTTGTATACGATACAAAATTTTACGGAAAAGACAAAAGGTTTTGCTTCAGACGATGCCTACGACCATTATTATGGCGTAGGATGGATGCATCATTTTAATGAAAAACGTGAGTGGCACGCTTGGCTGCATTATAAAGATGCTTCTTCAAGTTACGATCCCCTGCGTCTCGACCTCAACAGTACAGGCTATCACCGGTATTCTGCCGTTGCGGGGTATTCATGGCAGCCGTCGCCGTCTGAAACACTGAGCCTGGATGTCGAACGCTATACTCGACGTAATAATGGAGCCAATTGCTATCAAGGCTGGGGAATCGTCGCCATGTATAGTAAGAGTTTATAATTTATATTATTTTTGAAAGGAGACCTATTTATGCTAAAAAAGTTTTTGGCTTCTGTGCTAGCGCTAACCAGTTTATTTTTTATTTCTGGCTGTGCGGCTGCTGAGCAGAATACGACGCCGGAGACGGCAATGGTAAACCTGATAGGGGAAATTCGGGAATACGCACAGAAGAAAAATCCTCATTTTCAGATTATCGGCAATGGGGCTGCTGGGTTATTGGAAGAAACACCTACCAACAGCACCGCCAATATTAGCCGTCTTGTTTCCTATCTAGATGGTTTTCTGACGGAATCTGTATACTATACGCGCGATAACGATGGCAGGAGTAAAAAACAATCTAAAGAGTATGTGACGTATTTAAGGGAAATGTTTGCTAAGCCCAAAGCTGCTGATAAAGCTGTGTGGACATTGGATTATATAGAGGATCCGAAGGTGCAGTATGAAGACGAACGGCAGGGCCGAAAAGACGGATATGTGAGTCTCGCTCTTTCTAGCTCAAATCTTGATATTATACCGCAACGAAACGTACCGTGCGCTAATACAAAGAATATATATGAGGTACAGGATGCGCAAAATTTCCTCTTCCTTCTGAATCCAGGTGCTTTTTCAGGAAAGGCGGCTTATCTGGATTCTCTTAATAAAACGGCATACGATGTACTTGTCGTTGACTTGTATTATGATGATGCGCCCCTGACAAGGGCTGATGTGGACACGCTTAAAACAAAACCACAAGGGGGAAAACGCCTGGTATTTGCCTATATGAGTGTTGGTGAAGCTGCCGATTATCGTCCCTATTGGAAAAAGGAATGGAATCAGAAGCGGCCGAGCTGGATTTGCGATCCTAACCCAGCTTGGCCGGGAAGTTATAAAGTACAATATTGGGCGCCCCAGTGGAAACACTTATTATATGGAAATGACAAGGCTTATTTAGATACAATTATGGCGGCTGATTTTGATGGCGTTTTTCTGGATGTCATCGATGCTTGGCAATATTTTGTAAAAAAGAGTTGACAGAGGGGGCTATTTGCGATATACTAATCAAGCCGTCGGGAACGGGGCACTGCAAAGAGCCTTGAGAACTGATGGAATATATCTTTTTGCGAGAACGAAGAAAAAACTTCTTCAAGAAAGTTCTTGACAAGCTCACCTGAGTTTGGTAAGATATACAAGTCGTCGCAAGACGGCGATGACCTTTGAAAACTGAACAATGTAAGAATCGA